>JARKOL010000213.1 GCA_029975745.1 Myxococcota bacterium
AGGTCGCCGCGCCGCAGCAGGGTGGCGGCATGTGGCAGACCCTGATCTTCTTCGGCGTGATGATCCTGGTCTTCTGGCTGCTGATCATCCGGCCCCAGCAGAAGCAGCGCAAGAAGCAGGAACAGTTCCTGAGCGCGCTGAAGTCCGGCGACAAGGTCGTGACCGCTGCCGGCTTCATCGGCCGCATCGTGTCGATCGAAGGCGACGTGATCAACCTGGAGCTGGCGAAGGACGTCCGCGTCAAGGTCGTCAAGTCCCAGGTCGTCTCCAACTACAAGGAAGACGGGGAATCCAAGTCCTCGTGATTCCGCTTCCGGGGCGATTCGCCCCGAGAGTCCACCGGTGCAAGGGGGCCTCGAATGAACAAACGGAACCTGTGGAAGCCGCTGCTGACCCTGGGCCTGACGCTGCTGGCGGCGATGTACGTGCTGCCGACACTGGTGCCGGCCGGTTCGATGCCTGGATGGTATCCCTTCACGAAGCGGATGACCTTCGGCCTGGACCTGCAGGGCGGCCTGGAACTGCGCTACACCGTCGATTACAAGAAGGCGATCAGCGACAACCTGTTGCGGGTCCGCGAATCCGTGATCGAAGTGGTGGTCGGCGAGCTGGCCCGCAAGGCGAGCAAGGAGCCGGACGCCCTGACGACCGAGGAGCGCGCCGCGATCGTCGCCCGCTTCAAGGTCGAGCGCATCGATTTCGACACGTTGCGGCTGACCTTCGAGGACCGCGACGACGTGGGCGTGGTCACTCCCGACCTGATTGAGGGCCTGCGGTCCGACCTGATCCGGCAGGTCCCGTCGGGCAACCAGGTGACCCTGAAACTGAACGAGAAGCGCGTCGCCCAGATCCGGGACGAGGTCGTGGACCAGACCCTGGACGTCATCCGCAAGCGCGTCGAGGCGTTCGGCCTGGTCGAGCCCGACGTCCGCAAGAACGGCGACACCGACATCGACATCCAGATGCCCGGCGTCCGCGGCACCGAAGTCGATGCCGTCCGCGCCCGCATCGGCCAGACGGCCCAGTTGGCGTTCCGGATTGTCGATCGCAGCCCCGAGGCGGTCGAGTTCTTCAACGTCAATCAGGCCAAGCTCACGGACTTCCAGTCGAAGTTCCCCGAGAAGGGCGCGCTGTTGAGCCTGGACCGCGACGGCTCGACGGGTCAGTGGATCGTGCGCGCCTCCGCGGGCGTGCAGCGGGGCGCCGGCGACTCGCTGGCCAAGAACGCCCTGTACTCGTTCCTGAAGACCCTGGTCATCCCGGATGACCACATGGTCGGCTTGGAACTGGTCGAGGTCCGCGAGGAAGGACGCATCCGCGACTGCTACTACCGGACCCACTACCTGTGGTCGCGGGCGGGCGTCACGGGCGACCACCTGACCCGTGCGATGGTGCTGTTCGAGACCCAGGGCGAGCCCTACGTCAGCCTGGAGTTCGACGCGATCGGCGCGAAGCAGTTCGAGCAGGTCACCGAAGAGAACACCGGCGAGTACATGGCGATCATGCTGGACGACGAGGTCAACTCGGCGCCCGTCATCAAGGAGCGCATCGGCGGCGGCCGCGCGAAGATCTCGCTGGGCGGCAACCGGCCGCGCCAGGAGATCCTGGGCGAGGCCCAGTCCCTGGTCACGGTGCTGACCCACGGCGCCTACAAGGCCCCGGTCCACAAGGTCCACGACTTCGAGGTCGGGCCGTCCCTGGGGCGCGACACGATCGACGCCGGCGTGGTGTCCCTGATCGTCGGCGTGCTGGCCGTCCTGATCGGGATGTTGTTGTACTACCGAGGGTCCGGCATCATCGCCGACATCGGTCTGCTGCTGAACGTGCTGTTCACCGTGGCGATTCTGATCGGGTTCGACGCGGCGCTGACGATGCCCGGCCTGGCCGGCATCGTGTTGACCGTCGGCATGGCGGTCGATGCGAACGTACTGATCACCGAGCGCATTCGCGAGGAGATCCGCCTGGGCAAGGGCCCGCGCGCGGCAATGGACGCCGGCTACAAGCACGCCTTCTCGGCCATCCTGGACTCGAACCTGACGACCGCCATCACCGGCGTCATCCTGCTGAACTATTCCAGCGGGCCGGTCTATGGCTTCGCGGTCACGCTGCTGATCGGCATCTGCGTCACCTTCGTGACCCAGATCTTCATCACGCGGCTGATTTTCGACTGGTACGTCGATCGATTCCGCCCGGAACGGCTGAGCGTCGGCATCTGATATCGGGGGTACGAGCGTCATGGAATTCATCAAGCCGGGTACCCAGTTCGATTTCACGAAGGCCGCGCGCCGGATGGTCCTTGTGTCGGCCATCGCGGTGGCAGCCTCGCTGATCCTTCTTGGGACGATGGGCTTCGACAGCGGCATCGACTTCAAGGGCGGCACCAAGGTCATCGCCGAGTTCAAGGCGGACGGCAAGGTCAACCGCGGGGGGATCAAGGCGGCCGTCGATGCCCTGGTCCAGCAGCAGACCGGCGAGACGGGCACCCAGGTCGAGGTCCAGGACTTCGACGTGGGCGGCGCCTCGGACCGGGACACGGTCAAGTATCAGATCTTCACGGAACTGCCCAGCCTGCTGACTCCGCTGAAGAAACTGGCGCTGGCCAAGGAGTTGGAGCGTCATTTCGGCGTTGGAACGATGGTCGAGACGCCGTTCGAGGCCGGCGACAAGTTCTACCTCTACCTGCCCGCGGACTGGCCCCTGGCGGCCGCCGGCACCGAGATTCGCAAGGTCTTCACCGCGCAGGGCTTCCAGATCACGCTGGTGTCCGACCGCGAGCAGCAGATCCGGACCGAGATGCTGCGCGAGACCGACCTGCTGCTGTCCGCTCAGGACGATCAGGTCAAGGCCGAGGCCGCCAAGGTGCGTGCGGACGCCGAGGCGAAGATCCGGGTGTTGAAGGACGCCCGCTTCACCATCGAGGTCCAGGCGATCAAGGATCTGCTGGCCCAGTCCATGCGGGATTCGTTCGGCGAATCGTTCGTCGAGGTTTTGTCCACGGCGTCGGTCAGCCCGTCGGTCGGCAAGGAGTTGTTCCAGACGGCGATGTTGGCGATGTTCTACGCCATCATCGGCATCCTGATCTACATCGCCCTGCGGTTTGACCTGAAGTTCGCCCCGGGCGCGATCCTGTGCCTGGTCCACGACGTGATCATCATCTTCGGACTGATGGTGGTGTTCGACGTCAAGTTCACCCTGCCGATCGTCGCGGCCATCCTGACCGTCATCGGCTATGACATCAACGACACGATCGTCATCTACGACCGGATCCGCGAGAACATCCAGAAGGGCCGCGGCGGGGATCTGTCCAAGATCATCAACCTGTCGATCAACGAGACGCTGTCCCGGACCATCATGACGTCGGTGTTCACCGCACTGACCGTCGTGTCGATCTGGTGGTTCGGCGGCGGGACGATCTCCGACTTCGCGTTCCTGTTCTTCGTCGGCATCTTCCTGGGCAGCTACTCGTCCATCTTCATCGCCGCCCCCCTGACGTTGTACCTGGAGAAGTGGACGCGTCGCCGCGCCCGCCTCGCCCGCGCCTGATCCCCAAGCGCCCGCGTCCCGACCGGACGGGCTGGAGTCCCCGTCGATGGAAACGCGAACCACACGTTGGGTCGTCGCCGCCGTCGCCGAGGATGCGGTCGCGGAGCTGCTTCGAACATCGGACCTGCCCCAGGCCGTGGTTCGCACCCTGGTCGCTCGCGGCATCACCAGCCCCCAGCAGGCCGAACGATTCCTGACCCCCCGGCTTGCCGACCTGAACGATCCGGGTGCGCTCCGCGACATGGATCTGGCCGTGGCGCGCCTGGCGGACGCGGTGGAGGCACGAGAGCCCGTCTGCGTCTACGGCGACTACGATGCGGACGGACTGACGGCCACCGCGGTGCTGGCGGACTTCCTGCAGGTCGCGGGCGCCGAGGTGACGACGTTTGTCCCCGACCGGATGACCGACGGCTACGGTCTGCACCCGACCCGAGTCCGCGAGCTGGCGGCCCAGGGCGTTCGGCTGATCGTCACGGTGGACTGCGGCGTCCGCGCCCATGAGTCCGTCCGCCTGGCCTCGGAACTGGGGGTGGATGTCGTCGTCATTGACCACCATGCCCCGGACCCCACGATGCCCGCGGCCGTGGCCGTCGTCGATCCCCACCGGCCCGATTGCGCATTTCCCTTCCCGGACCTGTGCGCGGCGGGGTTGGCGTTCTACACGGCCGGCGCCCTGCGACGCGCGTTGATCGACCGGGGCTTCCTGGCCGAGGGCAGCCTGGACCTGCGAGGTCTTCTGGACCTGGTCGCCGTCGGAACCGTGGCAGACATGGTCCCCCTGCTGGCGGACAACCGGATTCTGGTGGCGGCCGGTCTGAAGCGCCTGAACGAATCGCCCCGGCCGGGCCTGGCTGCGTTGAAGGCGGTCTCGGGCCTGGACGGCAAGCCCGCCACCGCCGGCACCGTCGCCTTCGCCCTGGCGCCCCGGCTGAACGCCACGGGCCGGCTGGGCGACCCGCGAGCCGCGCTGGCGTTGCTGCGCGCCGTGGACGACCTGGACGCCCGGCGTCATGCCGAGATCCTGCAGCGCGACAACGACGAACGCCGTGTCGTCGCCCAGCGGGTGATCGACGAGGCCATGGCCCAGGTGACGGCCCGGGGGGAACCGACCCACCGGATTGTGATCGCGGCCGGGGAGGGCTGGCACCCCGGGGTGGTCGGAATCGCCGCGGCCCGGCTTCTGGATGCCTTCGGGCGCCCCGCCGTCGTGATTGGCATCGAGAACGGCGTCGGAAAGGGGTCGTGCCGCAGCGTCCGGGGCTTCGACATCGGCCGGGCCCTCGAGTCCGCCGCCCCGTTCCTGGAGCGCTTCGGAGGACATCCGATGGCCGCGGGCCTGACGGTTCGGGCCGAGCACGTCCCCGCGCTGGTCTCGCATCTGGAAACCCTGGCGGACGCGACCGTCACGGACGAGATGCTGACCCCGACGGTCCGGGTGGACGCCTGGGTCCGGCTGGACGAATTGACCCCGGAGTTGGCCGACGCCACCACCCGAATGCAGCCCTTCGGCATGGGCAACCCGGAACCGATTCTGGCCACCCGCAACGTCAAGCTGTCCAACGCGCGCATCGTCGGCAAGGACCGCACCCACGTCCAGGTCGAGGTCCACGACGGTTCCCTGCGATTCGAGGGCATCTGGTTCGGCGGGGCCGCGGCCATGCCGACCATCGGAAGCACGGTCGATGTCGCGTTCTCGATGGCGCGGGACGAACGCACCGGCGCGGCGCGCATGAAGATTCGGGACATGCGAATGGTCGAGGAAGGCATTTCGGCTCGGGAGGCAGAATGAAGGTCATCATCGCCAAGGACTACAGCCAGATGTGTTCGTTCGCGGGCCATTTCGTCGCCCGCCAGATCCGGGCCCGTCCCGACATGGTGCTGGGCCTGGCCACGGGACGGACCATGGTCGGCTTCTACCAGGATCTGGTCGGCCGCTACCGTCGCGGCGACTGCTCGTTCGCGCAGGTGACGTCGTTCAACCTGGACGAGTACGTCAACCTGCCGGAAAGCCACCCGGCGTCGTTCCATTCGTTCATGCGGTGGCATTTCGTCGAACACGTCGATATCCGCCCGGACCGGGTCCACATCCCGAACGGGAACGGCGATCGCCTGCTGGATTCGGCCCAGGCGCACGAGGAAGGCATCCGTGCCGCCGGCGGCATCGACCTTCAGGTTCTGGGCGTGGGGCGCAACGGACACATCGCGTTCAACGAACCGGGGTCCAGTCTGGCCTCGCGCACCCGGATCAAGCGGCTGTCCCCCGAAACCATCCTGGCCAACGCCGACGACTTCGAAGGAACGGCGAACGTCCCGCGATACGTGATCACCGCGGGCGTGGGGACCGTGATGGAAGCCCGCTTCGTCCTGCTGCTTGCGTCGGGCCACGCGAAGGCTCGGGCGATCGAGGCGCTGGTCGAGGGGCCGATCACCGCGCAGGTCCCCGCCAGCATCCTGCAGATGCATCCGCACGCATTCGTGATAGTGGACGAGGCCGCCGCCATCCGGCTGAGCGGTTCCTACGACCACGTCGAGGAGGTCCTGGCCGACCCGTACGAAGAATTCTTCTGGGAAAACGCCTAGACCGGTACACTGATGACCATGACGCTCTGCCTCGCACGTCGGATCGCGCTCCTGGGCCTGCTGGGCGTCCTGGTCGCGCCCTGGCCCCTGACGGCGCCGCGGGCCCAGACCGCCTCCCCCGCAGACCTGTCCCCCATGCTGACCCTCGAGGGCGAGGCCGCATTGCGAACGCGCCTCGCGTCCCAGATGCTCCTGGTTCAGGCATGGCCGGCGCCGGGCCCGCTGGAGGATGCCTCCCTGGTGCCCTCCCGGATCGGGATGGCCGCGATCGTGAACCTGGACGGCCAGGTCGAGATCTGGACCTCGGGCGACCTGGTCCAGGACGCGACCCGCATCCTGCTGTCCCTGCCCGCGGACGAGCGGACGCACCCGGCGCGCACGGTCCGCACGCGAGAATCCGACGGCCTGGCCCTGCTGGCTTGCGAAGGTCCCTGCCCGCCCCTGGAACGAGGGGCGCCCGACCCGGCCCCCGAGGATGCCTGCGCCGACGGACGTCCGCTGACATTCGTCGTACCGGCCGGACCGGGCGGGCTGGTCCTGGGCCACACCATGGTCGCGGGACCGGAAGCCCCGCCAATGGAGGCGCTGATCCTGGTGCCGGGCCGCCTGCCCCCGGGAACCCCGCTGTTCGACCCGCTGGGGCGCCCCGCCGCCGTCGTGTTGCGCCCGCAGGCCTCGCGGACCGACCGCGTCCAGGCCGCGCCACTGGCGCCGCGCCCCTCGCCGGCCCCGGCGGCGCCCGAGCCCGAGCCCCAGCCCGAACCCGCGTCCGCCGACGCTGCATCCCCGACGGCGCCCGAGCCCGAGCCCCAGCCCGAACCCGCTCCCGCCGACGCGGCGCCCAACGGCCTGAGCGACCGGCCCGCGGACGGTGTTCCGGTGATGGATCTGCGATGAGCAGCCGACGCAGAC
>JARKOL010000215.1 GCA_029975745.1 Myxococcota bacterium
GAGGCCAACATGGACCGCCATTTCGAGGGCACGCGCCCCCGCGAGATGTTCACGACGCTGAAGAACGTGCTGTGGTTCTACCTGCGGTCGGTGGGACCCTACGCCTAGAATCGACGATCGACCAGATCCTCCGCGTAGTCCATCGCATCCTCGACGCATTCGAAACTGGACGTCGAACCGATCCACCAGGTGGCGTTCTTGCCTTGCAGCGCCTCGTAGTGCTCGTAGAACCCGTCGCGGATGGCGGACGACGGCGCGTGCGGGAAGTAGCGCCAGCGGCGAACGGTGTGCAGGGTGCCGACCTCGATGCCCATCCGGCCCATGGCCTCGCGCACCCGAAGGACGACCGCCTCGTCCGTCATCTCGTCGTTGCCGTACGCATAGGCATTCAGAACCTGGCAGTCGGGGTACAGGTGTCCCATGAAGATGGGGTCGCCGGGCTCGGGAATCCCGAACTTGCCGCCCGAGATCACCGCGCTGTAGATCCCGTAGGGCAGCTTTTCGGGATTGCCCACGTCGAAGACCATGGTCAGGAACGTGTTCGTCCGCACCGGCTGGAACAGCGTCGCCTCCTGGCTGGTCAACGTCATGGACACGTCCGCCAGCGTCTCGGGGTCCTGCTTGCAGGCGATGATCAGGTCGTCGAACTCGCGCACCTCGTAGTGGTCGTCGTCATCGGTCCACGCCACCCGGATGGGCCGCGGCCCGTCCACGCCCCGCTCGATCGAGTGGATCGTGCAGCCGACCATCACCTCGCGCAGGTCCCCGGCGATTCGGGTCATCAGGCCGTACATGCCGACCTTCAGCTTGCGGGGCCATGCCAGTTCGCCCCCCAGGGCCTCCATGCCGCTGATGTACAGGTTGGTCGTGAAGTTCCCGAAATTCATGTACTTCAGGACGTAGGCCGCGGGGATTTCGCTCATGGACCCGTACCCGTAGCACGTCACGGGAATCGTGAACAGTTCACCCAGCTCGGCCATGCCGTGCTTCTCCAGCCACTGGTCGAACGGCAGGTGCAAGTCCGTGGCCTGGAGGTTCCGGAACCCCGGCCCCCCGGTGTTGCGATGATGGGTGCGCAGCATCAGGAAGTAGCGCAGGACATCCAGGCTCAGCCGCTCGGTCGTGTCCGCCCGATGCTTGGTCAACCATTCCAGCGGCAGCACCTTGCCGTCCGCCGAATCGATCAGCCGGAACGGCGCGATGGGCTCGGTTTCCAGGCCGTAGCGCCGGACGAACCGGAACATGTGCTTGTACTCCCAGCTCAACAGCACCGCCCCCAGATCGTAGGGCCGCCCCGCGATCTGGATCGCGTTGCACAGTCCCCCCACCTTGTCGGCGCGCTCCAGTACCGTGACCCGATGCCCCTTCTGCTCCAGGTACCAGGCGGCGGACAACCCGGCCGCCCCGGCGCCCACGACCACCACGTGCCGAACCTGCGTCGTTCCCATGCCTCCCCCTTGTTGAAGCGCCCGCACAGCGGACCGTCCGCACCCCCCATTGGGCCTGCTGCCATGATCGGAACGGATCATAGCGTGTTCGCGCGACAACGTCCCGCGGGAACGACACGCCGCCCTTGCCCCCGCCCATCCCCGGCCCCATTGTTCCTTCCGGTACGGGTTCGGAGGAAAAGACATGCGATTCGACAACTTCACGACGAAGGCCCGCGAGGCCGTCGAGGCGGCGGTTCAGGAGGCGACCCGCCGCGCCAACCCCGAGGTCGAGGTCGAGCACCTGCTGTGGGCCATCCTGTCGGACGCGGACGGCGTGGTCCCGAACGTGCTGCGGCGGATCGAGGTCGCGCCCGAGGCGCTGGGTCGCACTCTGGCCGGCCTGCTGGATCGGTTGCCGGCCGCGCAGGGCACCCAGGTCGGGATGGGGCGGCGGCTTCAGGCGCTGCTTCCCGCCGCGGAAAAGGAGGCCCGGTCGTTCAAGGACGACTACGTCAGCACCGAGCACCTGTTCCTGGCGGCCATGGCGTCCCGGGACGGGGACGGTCCCCAGGCATTGCGCGACGCCGGCGCGACCCGAGACCGGTTCCTGGTGGCCCTGAAGGACGTTCGGGGCGGCGTGCGCGTGTCGGATCCCGACGCCGAATCGCGCTATCGCTCGCTGGAGAAGTACGCGGTGGACCTGACGGCGCGGGCGCGCCAGGGCAAGTTGGACCCGGTGATCGGCCGCGACGAGGAGATCCGGCGCGTGATCCAGGTGCTGTCGCGGCGCCAGAAGAACAACCCCGTTCTGGTCGGCGAGGCGGGCGTGGGCAAGACCGCCGTGGTCGAGGGCCTGGCCCAGCGGATCGCCAAGGGCGACGTTCCCGAGCCGCTGAAGGACAAGCGGTTGCTGGCGCTGGACATGGGCTCCCTGGTCGCGGGCACCAAGTACCGCGGCGAGTTCGAGGACCGACTGAAGGCGATCCTGAAGGAGGTCGAGCAGGCCGAGGGCCAGGTCGTTCTGTTCATCGACGAGATGCACACGCTGGTGGGCGCGGGGGCGGCCGAGGGCGCCATGGACGCCTCGAACCTGCTGAAGCCGGCCCTGGCGCGGGGCACGCTGCACTGCGTGGGCGCGACGACCCTGAAGGAGTACCGCAAGCACATCGAGAAGGACGCGGCCCTGGAACGGCGCTTCCAGCCGGTCTGGGTGGGCGAACCCAGCGTGGCCGACACGATCAGCATCCTGCGGGGCCTGCGCGAACGGTACGAAATCCACCACGGCGTGCGGATCCGGGACGCGGCGCTGGTGGCGGCCGCGACGCTGTCCAAGCGCTACATCACCGACCGCCAGTTGCCGGACAAGGCCATCGACCTGGTGGACGAGGCGGCCAGCCGGCTGCGGATGGAGATCGACTCGGTGCCCACCGAGGTCGATCAGGTCCAGCGGCGCATCGCGCAGCTGGAGATCGAGCGCCAGGGCCTGGGGCGCGAGGACGAGGCGGCGGCGCGCGAGCGGCGGGTGAAGGTCGAGGCCGAGATCGCGAACCTGAACGAGGAGGCGACGGCGCTGCGGGCCCACTGGCAGCGCGAGAAGGAGGTGCTGGGGGCGATCCGCGCGCTGAAGGCCGAGTTGGAGACCCTGCGCCACGACGAGGAGATGGCCGAGCGGCGCGGCGACTGGGAGGCGGCGGCGAAGATCAAGTACGGCCGGCGACCCGAGGCGGAACGGGAGATCGAGCGGCTGGCGGCGGACCTGGCGCAGGTCCAGTCGGATCGCCGCATGCTGAAGGAAGAGGTGGATGACGAGGACATCGCCGAGGTGGTGTCCGCGTGGACCGGGATTCCCGTGTCGCGGATGCTGGAGGGCGAGCAGCGCAAGCTGCTGGCGATGGAAGATCGCCTGGCGCAGCGGGTCGTTCATCAGGAGCAGGCGATCCAGGTGGTCGCCGACGCGGTCCGCCGGGCACGATCCGGCCTGTCCGACGCCGCCCGACCGATGGGAGCGTTCCTGTTCCTGGGCCCCACGGGCGTCGGCAAGACCGAGCTGGTGCGCGCCCTGGCCGAGTTCCTGTTCGACGACGAGCAGGCGATGGTCCGCCTGGACATGTCCGAGTACATGGAAAAGCACTCGGTCTCCCGCCTGATCGGTGCCCCGCCCGGCTATGTGGGGCACGAGGAGGGCGGGCAGTTGACCGAGGCGGTGCGGCGACGTCCTTACAGCGTCGTGCTGCTGGACGAGGTCGAGAAGGCGCACCCAGACGTGTTCAACGCGCTGCTGCAGGTCATGGACGACGGTCGGCTGACCGATGGCATGGGGCGCACCGTCGATTTCAAGAACACGCTGTTGATCCTGACCAGCAACATCGGCAGCCCGATCCTGTCCGAGGCGGCGGGGGCGGGTCGGGCCGCCCAGGACCCGGCGGTGCGCGACGCGGTGATGGAATCGGTCCGGGCGCACTTCCGTCCCGAGTTCCTGAACCGGCTGGACGAGGTGGTGCTGTTCAACAGCCTGGTGCGGGCGGACCTGGAGCACATCGTCCAGATCCAGATGGCACGGGTGGTCCGACGCCTGGCCGAACGGAACCTGGGCCTGAGGCTGACGGATGCCGCACGGACGTTCCTGGCCGACGCCGGCTGGGACCCGGTCTATGGCGCCCGCCCCCTGAAGCGCGCCATCGAGCGGCACCTGCTGAATCCGCTGGCGGCCGAGATGCTTCGAGGCCGGTTCCCCGACTGCGCCACGATCGTGGCCGACGCGACGGCGGACGGCATCGTGTTCATGACCCAGGCCGCCGAGTAGCACCCGCCCCGACGCGATGGGCCAACGAGCCGGGCGCCGGCCGGTTGCGCGCGCACCAAAAGCCCCTACAATACCGGCGTGGAAACGCGCACGACAGAAGACCGCATGCCGACGCCCGGGGACTCGCTGGTCGGCAACCGCCTGCACGTCTGCGTCGGCGACGACTGCAACAACAACTGCATCTTCTGCATGGAGGAGGACCGGCAGTCCCGGCACGACCGGATGGCCGGCCAGACCGACGATGACGTCCGGCGCATGCTGACGTCCGTCGATCCCTCGGTCCGCGAGGTGATGTTCACGTCGGGCGAGCCGACGCTGCACCCGCGCCTGCCCGAGTACATCCGCTGGGCGGCCCAGGCGGGCTTCCAGATCGTCGGCCTGATCACCAACGGCCGGCGACTGTCCTATCGACCGTACGCGCGCTCGCTGCTCGAGGCCGGCCTGAACCACGTCCTGGTGTCGATCCATGGCCCGGACGCGGCGACGCACGACGCCCTGACCCGGACCCGGGGCGCGTTCGTCCAGGCGCTGGCCGGACTTGCGAACCTGGCGGTGCTGAAGCGCGAGTTCCCGGCGCTGAAGGTCCATACCTCGTACGTGGTCAACGCCCGCAACTACGACAAGGTCGCGGCGTTCTTCCAGGTCATGCGCCCGTTCCGGGTCGATCAGCACGTGTTCAACGTGATGATGCCCGACGGGCGCGGCGGCACGTTCTTCGATCAGTTGATGCCGCGCTATGGCGACGTGGCCGCGTCCTTCCGGGCGTTCGTCGATGGCCTGACCGCCGACGAGCGCGCACGGGTCTTCCTGCTGGACATCCCCTACTGCACGACGACGGGGCTGCCCGACGGCGTTCGGGGCTACGTCGAGCGCTACTTCCACTTCGAGCCCGACGGAACCGTCCACCTGGACCCGGAGGGCGGCGACGCCGACCCGACCCCCGCGGCCGGCGACGAGGTTCTGGTCCAGACGGACGCCCTGGCCGGCGAGACGCGGGCCTATGCCAAGGTCGCCAAGACGGCCCGGGACGATCGCGTTCGCACCAAGCGCCCCCTGTGCGCGCAGTGCGGCTTCGAGCGGCAGTGCCGCGGCGTTTTCCGCAGTTATGTCGAACGGTTCGGATGGGATGAATTCCTGCCTGTCCGACCCACGGGAGAATCGTCATGAAGGATGCGTCCCCCCCCGCGGCGACCGAGCGCGTCGATATCAAGACGGGCTGGAACTGCAACAACCGTTGCCTGTTCTGCGTGCAGGGCAACAAGCGCGACGTCTATGGCAACAAGCCGACCGACGAGGTCCGCAAGCTGCTGGAGGAGGCCGTTCGCGACAGCGACAGCATCGTGTTCACCGGCGGCGAGGTGACGATCCGTCGGGACCTGGTGGAGCTGGTTCGGTACGCCCGGGAGCTGGGCTTCCGGTCGATCCAGATCCAGACCAACGGCCGGATGCTGGCCTATCGCAAGTTGTGCGAAGACCTGGTCGCCGCGGGCGCCAACGAGTTCAGCCCCGCCCTGCACGGCCACACCGCCGAGTTGCACGACTACCTGACCTGCGGCGAAGGCTCGTTCGCCCAGACCGTCCGGGCGATTCGCAACCTGAAGGAGTTGGGCCAGTTGGTGATCACGAATTCGGTCATCACGCGGTCGAACTACCGGCACCTGCCCGAACTGGCGGCGCTGCTGGTGAACCTGGGCGCGGACCAGTTCCAGTTCGCGTTCGTCCACCCACTGGGAACGGCCGCCGAGAACTTCACCGCCATCGTGCCGCGCATGTCCGAAATCGAGCCCTTCGTGAAGCGGGGCCTGGACGTGGGGCTGCGCGCGGGCCGGCGGGTGATGACCGAGGCCATTCCCTACTGCTTCATGGAGGGCTACGAACCGTACGTGGCCGAGCGGGTGATCCCGCGCACCAAGATCATGGAAGGCCACCTGACGATCGCCGACTACACCGAGCACCGCCTGACCGAGGGCAAGGCCAAGGGCCCGCGATGCGGCGAGTGCGCCTTCAACGCGATGTGCGAGGGACCGTGGCACGAGTATCCCGACCAGTACGGCTGGGACGAGTTCGTGCCGCGACCGGACTTCAGCCGCGCCCATCCGCGCACGCTGGAAGGGATCCGTTGACATGCCCGACGCGCTGGACATCAAGCAGGACGCCGTCGCGGAAAAGCGCCACTGGGTGCGCCTGACCCGCGCCTGCAACAACCGATGCGCGTTCTGCCTGGACTCGGGCAGCCACGACGGCATCGCACTGCCCGAGGACGTCGTCCGGGCGAAGCTGCTGGAGGGCCGGCAGCGGGGCGCGACCCGCCTGATCCTGTCCGGCGGCGAACCCACGATTCATCCGCGGTTCCTGGACTTCGTCGCGATGGGGCGCGAACTGGGCTACACCTGGGTCCAGACGGTGACCAACGGCCGGATGTTCAGCTACGAACGCTTCACCCGGCAGGCGCTGGACGCGGGACTGCGCGAGGCGACCCTGTCGATGCACGCCCACACGCCCGAACTGTACGCGCAACTGACGGGCGTGCAGGCCTTTCCCCAGGCGCTGCGGGGGCTGGTCAACCTGGTTCGCGGCGGCGCGATCGTGTCGGTGGATATCGTGCTGACGCGATTGAACCTGCCGGTGCTACGGGAAATCCTTCAGTTCTACATGAACCTGGGCGTGTACGAATTCGACCTGCTGCACCTGGTGCCGTTCGGACGGGGTTTCGAGGACAACCGCGACCTGCTGTACGCCGACGACGACACGATCCGCGACGGCCTGGCGCGCGCCCTGGAACTGGCCGACACCCCCGGACTGTTCCTGTGGACGAACCGGCTGCCGATCCGGTACCTGGAGGGCCACGAGGATCTGTTCCAGGACCCGCACAAGCTGTACGACGAGGTGCTGGGCGAACGCGAGGCCTTCCGCCGCCTGTTCGCGACCGGCGAGCCCCCCGAGTGCCTGGGCGACCGTTGCCCGCACTGCTTCCTGCTGCCGTTCTGCGAAACGGCTCGCGCCTATGCGGGCGACACCGGGGAGGTCGAGGCCCGGCCGGACAACGAGATCGAACTGGACGGGCCGACCGCCCGTTTCCTGGGGGCCCTGGACGACGCAACCCTGGCGGCCCGCGTGGCCCCCGGAGTCCGCATCGCGACGCGCGAGGACTTCCGCGAGGCGATCGCCGTCGCCCCGGACCTGGCGGACCTGCGGGCACTGGCGCCGCGGCTGCCGGCCCCCATCCGCGGCCTGCCGCCCTGCCTGGGCGGTCCCAGGGTGGCCGAGCCCGCGCCGGCCCTGGCCGACGACGCGCGGGACGCGGCGGGCCGGATCCGGCTGGAGCCGTTCGTCGGGTTCTTCATCCGGGAACTGTACCGGGTCAAGAGCCTGCGCTGCCGGGACTGCGCGGCGAACGCGACGTGTCCCGGCCTGCACGTGAACCTGGCACGCCACTGGGGACTTGCGGCGCTGACCCCGCTGGCGAAGTAGGATCGAGCCCCTCGGGGCCGACGCATCGAAAGGAGTCCTCGTGGCGAATCTGGGCTACATCCAGGTCACGCGCCTGTGCAACCAGAAGTGCCGCTTCTGCTCGAATCCCGAGCGCGAGGCGACGCTGACCCTGGACGAGGCCAAGGCCCTGGTGGACGACTTCGTCGCCCGCGGCTACGACGGCGTGATCCTGACCGGCGGCGAGCCGACGATGCATCCGCAACTGGGCGAGATCATCGCGTACGCGCACGGTCGCGGCATTCACGCTCGCCTGATCTCGAACGGCCAGCGCCTGGCCGATCCGGCGTACTTCCAGGAACTGGCCGCCGCCGGCATGGACCACGTGCATGTGTCGATCCAGTCGTTCGATCCCGCGCTCCAGGCGTTCCTGACCGGCAACGAGGACTCGCTGGCCAACGTGCTGGCGACCCTGGACCACCTGGGACGCGCCCGGATCAACGCCGACATCAACACGACGATCAACCACTACAACGCCGGACAACTGGACACCCTGGTCCGCTTCCTGGTCGAACGGTATCCGTTCCTGCACCACTTCGTCTGGAACAACCTGGACCCCAGCATGAACCGGGCGACCCAGAACCCCGACGTCGTCCACAAGCTGTGGGAGTGCGAACTGTCGCTGCTGCGCGCCATGCGCTTCCTGGAGGGGACCGGCCGGTCCTCCCGCGCCGAGAAGATCCCCCTGTGCTACATGGCCGAATTCGCCTGGGCATCGACCGAGACCCGCAAGATCATCAAGGGCGAGGAACGCATCGTGCGGTTCCTGGACGAAAAGGGCATGGTCCGCGAGACGCTGTTCCGCCACGGCAAGGCGGCGGCGTGCCGCGTGTGCCGATTCGACCCGATCTGCGCCGGCATGTACGACATGGACGTCCACTACAGTTCGTCCGAGCTGTACCCGCTGTTCCTGGACCCCGAGCCCGTGCGCAAGCGCGTGATGGCGGAGCCATGACGATCGAGACCGTCGCCTCGGCCGCCGCGGTCGTGATGGCCGGCGCGTGCGCGCTGACCGACTTCCTGTGGGGCAAGGTCTACAACAAGGCGATCACCTGGGGCATGGCCTTCGTCGTCCTGTGGCTGGCGGGCTACGGCGCCTGGCACGCGCTGGGTGGACGAACCGCCATGGACGACTTCCCGGAACTGGGCCTGTGGTTCGGCCAGCAGATGCCGGCCCCCCCGCCCGTCGATCCCGAGGTCCTGCTGGGACTGCGTTCCGCGGCGGATTCGGGCAAGTCGGTCATGCCCGGACCGGGTGAGCCCTGGCCCGACGAACGGCCCGCGACCGCCGAGGGGCCGCCGCCGGAACCGAAGTTCCAGGCCTACCTGGTCCGGGTGGCGGCGAACTTCGGGCTGGCCTTCGCCGTGGGCTTCGGACTGTGGTGGTTCGGGATGTGGGCGGCCGGGGACGCCAAACTGTTCGCGGTGCTGGCCGCGATGGTGCCCCTGGGGGCCTACGCCAACGCCTTCTGGCCGTTCTTCCCGTCCTACGTCCTGCTGTTCAACACGTTCGTGGCCCTGATGGCGCTTCTGGTCGCCGAACTGGTCGTCCGCTTCGCCCGCCAGGCCGTCCGCCCCACGCCCGAGGAGGCCGAGGCCTGGAAGGCGGCCTGGACCTGGATTCGGGGCAACGTCAAGAACCTGGCCATCGGTTTCGTCGGCGTGGTCTTTCTGTTCCTGGTGATCCGGACGATGCGGATGCTGACCCGGGACCTGCTGACGTCGTACACCCACATCACCGGGTCGCCACTGATCTACATGCTGCTGTTCCTGGTCTTCCACCCGCTGTCCCGGGCGATGCGGCGCCCCTGGGTCGGCTGGCCGATCGCGGTCGCGACCGTCGGATTCATCGCCTACGTCGCGCTGTTCCCGACGCCCGACTACAACCTGGGGACGGTGCTCCACGTCGGCGCGCTGATGCTGGGCCTGGTCGTGTTCCTGATCGTCTATGAACTGTACCTGAACGTCTTTGACTACCGCCCGGTCAAGGTGTGGGAACTGCGCCCCCGGATGCTGCTGGCGCGCAAGACGCTGGAGATCCTGAAGGAGGACCAGGATCTGGTCGATCGCAAGATGGGTCCGGTCGGGCCCGACGGCCTGGCGCCGGAACAGGTCGAAACGTTGCGACGCTGGTGGATCGACCGGGGCAAGGGGGGGCGCCTGTGGATCTGCCGCACGATCCCGTTCGCCCCGGCCCTGTTCCTGGGCACGCT
>JARKOL010000216.1 GCA_029975745.1 Myxococcota bacterium
CGATGAGCGTGGGCGCCGACGTGGTATCGGTCTGCGTGCCCGAGGGCGCGAATCTGTGCAAGCCGTGCCGGGTGGACACGCAGTGCGGCGGCGGCATCTGCCACGAGCTGGCCGAGGGGCAGTTCTGCACGCGGGATTGCGACGCGATCGACTGCTCGGCCGGATACGAATGCCAGGAGATCACCCACGGCGGGCAGATGACGAAGCAGTGCGTGCCGGTCAACGGCACGTGTTCCTGCGGCCCCGCGAATGCCGGTGTCGAGCGGGCGTGCGTCCGGGAAAGCGCCCTTGGGACCTGCCAGGGCTTCGAGCACTGCGAGCCGGCGACGGGCTGGGTTGGCTGCACGGCGCGGGAGCCTTCGGTGGAGATCTGCGACGGCATCGACAACGACTGCAACGGCGTGGCGGACGACAGTCCGGTGATGCCTCAGGGCACGTGCTACAACGAGGCCGTCGGTATCGAGGGGCAGTGTCCGGGACAGTGGTCCTGCGGCGGCGAGGCGGGCTGGTTGTGCATCGGGCCGGCGCCCGCTGTCGAGGAGTGCAACTACCGTGACGACGACTGCGACGGGGGCACGGACGAGGATTTCCGGGACGCATCGGG
This sequence comes from Myxococcota bacterium, assembly GCA_029975745.1. GTDB lineage: Bacteria > Myxococcota_A > UBA9042 > DTJE01 > DTJE01 > DUVQ01. Next base: position 605 of record JARKOL010000216.1, read on the forward strand.
CCGGTACGCGACCCTGGCGCACTGCGGCCAGTGCAACAACGGCTGCGAGGGGCGTATTCCCTTTGCCCAGGCGGTGATTTGCGAGGTGCCCCAGGCGACCGTCGAGGCCCCCTACTGCCGGGTGACGGCGTGCCAGGAGGGCTGGGTGCTGTTCAACAACGCCTGCGTGCCGCCCCTGTCGAATCTGTGCCTGCCTTGCGACAGCGACGCGGACTGCGGGTACGGCAACGACCGGTGCCTGCCGATGGACGGCGCCGGCTACTGCGGGCGGGACTGCGCGGCGGGAGCGCCCCAGGGGACCGAGTGTCCCGGGGGATTCACCTGCACCCAGGTCGGCGCGGGCGACTTCCAGTGCATGCCGCAGTCCGGTACCTGCCAGTGTACGCTGGCAAACAACGGGATGAAGCGACCCTGCGAGAACGCCAACGAATTCGGCGCCTGCATCGGCACCCAGACCTGCAACGGCCTGGTGGGCTGGGAGGCCTGCACGGCCGTGACGCCCGAGGCCGAGGCGTGTGACGGCATCGACAACGACTGCAACGGGCTGATCGACGACAACCCCCGGGTGCCGGACGAGCCCTGCGCCCGGACCTGGACCGACCCGCGGACCTCGGTCGAGTACACGTGCCTGGCGCCCTGGCGCTGCGGGCCGGTGGCGGGAGGCACCCGGGACTGGATCTGCGACGCGGCGACGCCCGAAGCCGAGACCTGCAACGGACTGGACGACAACTGCGACGGCCTGGTGGACGAGGACTTCAAGGTCGATGGCAAGTACGGGACGCTGGAGCACTGCGGCGCCTGCGGCGTGTCCTGCGTCGGGCTGGTGGAGCATGCCGACGAGATGCGCTGCAACCTTGACCTGACGAAGCCGGCATGCGAGGTCGTGACGTGCGCGCCGGGGTACTGGCGCGCGTCCAGCCTGTCGTGCCTGGAATTCCCCGAGACGTTGTGCCAGCAGTGCAGTTCGGACCGCGCCTGCCAGGTGCCGGGGGACCACTGCGAGCCGGCGGACTCCCTGGGACGGACCTACTGTCTGTGGGACTGCTCGGCCGATTCCCTGCATCCGGACCTGGGGGGCGCGATCTGCCCCGAGGGATACGAGTGCCGCGACCAGGAGCCTTTCGGCGGGACGGGGTCCCACTGCGTGCCCATGTCCGGGACCTGCGACTGCCTGGCGGCGGACGCCGGCCGGCCGCGGCTGTGCATCATCGAGAACGGCTTCGGGCGGTGCCAGGGCACCGAGACCTGCGACCCGGCGGCCGGCTGGGTCGGATGCAATGCGGCCGTTCCCGCGCCGGAGGTCTGCAACGACATCGATGACAACTGCAACGGCCAGGTGGACGAGCCGTACCCGGCGAAGGGCACGGTGTGTTACGAGGGGCTGGGAGCATGCCGGGCCGAGGGCGTCCTGGTCTGCAACGGCGCCGGGGACGGCCTGGTGTGCAGCGCGGTGGCGGGCACCGGCGAGCCGGAG
>JARKOL010000249.1 GCA_029975745.1 Myxococcota bacterium
CGAGGTGGCCGACGAGGTGGCCAAGGGCGTCCAGCTGATCGACGTCCGCACTCCCTCGGAGTATGCGCGCGGCACGGTCGACGGCGCGGTGAACATCCCGGTGGATGACCTGCGGGCCCGACTGGACGAGGTGGCTGACGACGTGATCGTGCACTGCCAGGTGGGGCTGCGCGGCTATCTGGCTGCACGAACTCTGGCCCAGCATGGCCGCCACGTGCGCAATCTGGATGGCGGATATCGCACCTGGGCACGCATTTAGCCCGGGCGGGGGGATCCCAGACGCGCCGAAGGTGTATGAGTCTGTACGAACTCGGTGGACTGAGCCCGTTTTGCCCATGTCGGAGCGGTTCACTAGGTAGCGCAGGCACGGACACCAGGGCTGGGGGGCGCTGGTTTCACCCGGTCAGCTTCAGAGGGGACATGCGGTCATGGCGGTGATCGCGGTCAGACGTTGGTGTGGTGAAACGCTCATTTCCCTGGTGCCTGCCTGTGCATTCGTCTGTCCGCGTCGGTGTGCGCACACACCGGCCCACCCCCGACAGGAGCCTTGTGCAATACCGGCCCACCCGATCCGAACTAGCCCGAATGATCAACCAGGCCAGGCTGGACCGGCACATTTCCATCCGGTCGGCCGCGCGGATCGCGGGCGTCCCTGCAGCGACCGCCCAGGGATGGCTCGCGGGGAGGCACTTTCCGACACCAGCCCTGCGACCCAAGTTCCTGCTGCTCGTTGAAGCCCTCGACTTGTCCGACCAGCTGCATCCCGCACTGTGGCTGGACGATCTCCCCGACCGACGGATTTCCGAATAGACCGCAGTCTTCCGGCGGGCGCTGAGACAATCCAGGCATGCCCGCCCCCGCCAGTCGCCAGGAGTTCGCGGCACTGGTGAACGACGCCAGGCGCCGTCAGCACCTGTCGATCCGCGCGGTCGCCAGGATCGCCGAAGTGCCTCCCACGACAGCGCAGGGCTGGCTGAACGGCAAGCACTTCCCGACGCCCGCCCTGCGCGGCAACTACCTCAAGCTGCTCGACCACCTCGATCTCGCCAACGCCGTCCCGCGCGACCTGTGGGATCTCACCTGGGGCGGGCTCGAACCGGCTCTGAAGAGCGGCCGTTCGCCGTACCTCGGCCTGCGTCCGTTCCGCATCGCCGACCAGGCCCTGTTCTTCGGACGCGAGGCGCTCAGCGCACTGATCGCGTCCGCCGCGGTCGAACTGGCCGAGCGGGACGGGCACGGCATGCTGGCCCTGGTCGGGCCCTCGGGCAGCGGCAAGTCCTCCCTGCTGGCCGCCGGTGTGCTCGGGCACGAGGTGAGTGAGGGCGCACTGGTGGGGTGGAACGCCACGGCGATACCGGTCATCC
>JARKOL010000262.1 GCA_029975745.1 Myxococcota bacterium
CCGCCCTTGTCCTCGTAGGGGATCGCCGCGAACCGGTCGCGCCACGGGTCGGGCGCCGTGAACGTCGCGTCCCACAATGCGTCGGGCGTCGGGAACGCGGGCACCGGGCCTTCCGTCCCGTCGTGCATGTCGATGGCCCAGATGCCCTGGCCGTTGGTCGCGTAGGCGAAGCGCAGCGCCATCCGGCCCGCGTAGTCCTTGGCCTGGCCCACGCCCTCGGTGACCGCCTCGTGCCACGCCTTGGCCTCGACGACCGCCAGCGGCGTGTTGCGGTACACCAGCACGTAGTCGGCGGTCAGCGGCTTGCCGCGCCGGCCCCGGCCCTCGATGGGACCGGGCGTGATGCCGAATTCCCGCCGGATGCGGCTGCCCGCGACCTTGCCCCAGCCCGCCGCCGCCAGCGCGGGATCGATGTGCTCGGCCCGGGTCTCGGCTTCGTTCATGGCGTTGCGTCCCCGCGCTTGCGTTTCCCGGTCTTCGCGCCCACCCGTTTCGCGGCGGCGGCTTCCAGTTGCCGCAGCGCCGCGTCCTGTCCGTCGGCCTCGGCCAGTGCCCGTCGCCGTTGTTCGAACTGCTCGTACGCCTGCTGCGCCTGGCGGTCCGCATCCTCGCGGCTGACGGTCCCGGCACCGGGCAGCACGTCCCGCTGGTTGAAGCGCAGGAAGTCGTCCAGCCGCGCCTGCCAGTCGGACAGGAACACCTGCTTGCGCCGACGCGCCTGGTCCTCGGCGTAGTCCAGGAACATCACGACGATCCGGTTCAGTTCGTCGATCTCGGTCGCGGTCAGGTAGTTCTTGGCGACCGTCACGTCGGCCCGTCGGACCCGGTCGCCACGCCACGAGGTCAGCCCCATGTTCGGCAACGCCGCATCCGCACGCCGCGCGATCAGTTCCGGCGCCGTCATTTGGGTCGCGGCGAAGTGCAGCTTGTTCTGGATCACGGCGAACACGGCCTGGGTCGCAGCGTCGTCCTGCCGGTAGTCGGCGGCCAGGGCCAGGATGTCGCGCACCCGCAGGTACATCCGGCGTTCGCTGGCGCGGATGTCGCGGATCCGTTCCAGCAGTTCGTCGAAGTAGTCCGGCACGTCCGGGGCTGGCGGGTTCTTCAGGCGTTCGTCGTCCATGACGAAGCCCTTGACCAGGAACTCGGTCAGGCACGCGGTCGCCCACTGGCGGAACTGGGTGCCCCGGGGACTGCGGACGCGGTAGCCGACCGCCAGGATGACGGGGAGGCTGTAGTGCTCGACCTCCCTGGAAACCTCACGATTTCCTTCGGTTCGAACTATCCGGAAATTCCGGATAGTTGCCTCGCGGGCCAGTTCGCCTTCGTCGAAGATGTTCCGCAGGTGCTCGTTGATCGTGCGGACGTCCTTGTCGAACAGTTCGGCCATCAGGGCCTGGGTCAGCCAGATCGATCCGTCCTGGAATCGGCACTGGATGCGGCTGCGGCCGTCTTCCGTGCGGTACAGGACGATCTCGGTCCGCGGCGCGTCGTCCATCGTGTCTCCTACAGGTCCCCGTGGAAGGCCTGGTGCAGCAGCGACTGCTTCAACGCGTCCAGGGCCGCGAGCTTGCGGTGGTATATCGATTCGAGATGACGAGTTGCTTCCCGCAGTTCGTTCAGGGTCAAAACAACAGATTCCTGTTCCTGGATGGTGGGGATTGGAAAGGTCTGTGTTTCGAAGGTGCCCAGGTTGATGTTGTCCTGGGCGCTCCCCTTGCCCTGTCTTTGCAAGGCCAGCCTGCTGTCTTGGAGCAGGTACTCCAGGAATTCAGCGTTTGCCAATCGTTCGTCCGGGACAAGGCCAATCACGCTATCGGGAAAACACGCGTCGAAGGCCAGGATTCCAGTTTCGGCGATGTTGGCCGCAATGGTGATGCAAACGGTTCCTTTCGGCCACAGCTTGCTCTGAGCAAGTCCCTCGTCGTTGTAGCACTGGGAATAGGAAGTAATCCAGTGATCAGCACCTCGAACTTCACCCGTTTGAACAAATGGGTATGGCCCGCCAAAAAGGCTTGGATCGTTTCGTGGACGATGCCTGGAACGCCCCCGTCCGAAA
>JARKOL010000274.1 GCA_029975745.1 Myxococcota bacterium
CGGTCCGGGTACGCAACGTGGCCCGCCCGCCGCCGGGGGGCTGCAACCTGCCGTTCACGTGCGGCAGGTACGAGTTCCCCGAACGACGCAGGAACGACCCGCTTCCCGGCCACCGGCCGAGCCTGCCCGGAAGGACCCCATGAGCCCGACAACCAGGCCCGAGAGGCGCCGCCTCCGGCGCACGCTTGCCGTCCTTGCGGTTGCCTCGGCGTTCCTCGTCGCTGGCTGCGCCCGCACCCCGGTCGGTCCGACCCAGGGCGCGTTCGGAAGTGCTGAGGAGGCCTCGCCCACGCCCAGCGTGATCCCGTCCTCGCCCCCGATCGCACCCACGCCGCCGTCCACGATCCCCCCGACTCCGAAGCCCACGCCCACGGACCCCTGGGACGCACTGAGCAAGAAGACGAAGAAGGAGTTCAAGGGCTGCATCGACAAGACCGTCGGTCCGGGGTCGTCCGGCAGTTGCGCGCTGCTGGTGATCAAGAAGCTGAAGGCCGCCAAGTTCTATCCCTGGGCCACGACGAGCCGGATCAACTCCACCAGTGGCGCGAACGCGATCCTGAACTACCAGCGCTCGCGCGGGCTGACCCCGACCGGATTCGTGAAGAAGAAGACCTGGCTGGCCCTCGCGTCCAAGGCGCCCGCACTGCCCGTCACCCTGCCGAAGACGTGCCGGGCCAAGGGCATTGTCATCTGCGTCGACCAGTCCCACCGCAAGCTGTTCTGGCTGAAGAACGGTGAGGTCGTCAAGACCGTGAAGGTGCGGCTGGGCGGCTACAACTACCTTAAGAAGAAGGACCAGAAGAAGGGCGAGTGGCGGGTCTACCCGACCGCCAACGGCACCTGGAAGGTCTTCGACAAGCAGGTCGACCCTGCATCCGAGAACTACGGCTCGGGCGCGATGCCGTACAGCACGATGTTCTACCCCGACATGTACGTGCACTACTCGCCCGGCTTCCACGCGGTGGGCTATGCGGGTTCCAGCCACGGCTGCGTGAACGTGGGCAGCCTCACCGACGCGATCTGGATCTTCAAGCACACCCCGATCGGCACGAAGGTGCACATCTTCACGCTGAAGGCCTGAACCGACGCCGGCCGGTCGGGCCAGCAAGCCGGGCCGGGGGACAGACCTGCGTATGGTCGCGGTCATCCTGCGGGGCTAGCCTGAGGCCGCCCCTCGCCCCTGGAGGTCCCCGATGGCCACGCCGCTGTCATTCCGCCTCGCCCTGCCCATCCTGCTCCTCGCGCTGAGCGTCCCCGCGGCGGCGCCCGTACCCGTCGCCGTCGCGGACGAGCCGACCTACGCCGTGACGCCCGTGGTCACCGGGCTCGCGATCCCGTGGGATCTGACCTGGGTCGGGGACCTGATGCTCTTCGACGAGCGGGCCGGACGCCTGTGGTCGAAACGCGGGGACGCCGCGCCGCAGGCGGTCGAGTTGCCGCTGCCGCCCCTGTTCGTCCACTCCGAGGGCGGACTGCTCGGCCTGGTCGCGGATCCGGACGCGGCCGCCAACGGCTACTTCTACACCTGCATGTCGGTGGCGAAGAGCACCGGCAAGGCGTCCGACGTCCAGGTCTGGAAGTGGCAGCTGACCAGCGACACCACCGCCGTGAAGGTGAAGACCCTGGTCAGGG
>JARKOL010000297.1 GCA_029975745.1 Myxococcota bacterium
CCCCGAGATGGCGTTCGACCCGGACATCAGGGGAGTGTGCAGGGTGGGCGGCACCTTGGCGATGACCTCCAGGCCCAGGAACACGGCCAGCGTGAACACCGTCAGGCCGACCAGCAACGCGACGGTCGGGTCCAGTTCGAATCCGGTCATGCGGCACCTCCCCCGCCGGCGGCCGCCACGTCGGGCGAGCGCACCAGGCCTCCGTGAACGACCACGGAGCCGGCGGTGATTTCGTCGTCGAAGTCCAGCGTGGCAGCGCCCTTCGGGAACAGGTGAAGCAGGACATTCAGGATGTTTCGGGCGTACATGTCGCTGGCATGGAAGGGCACCATCCCCGGCAGGTTCATGTGACCGAGGATCCGCACCCCGTGGCGCTGGACCACCTGGCCGGGCACGGTCAGTTCGCAGTTGCCGCCCTGTTCCGCCGCCAGATCGACCAGGACCGATCCCGGTCGCATCGAACGGACCATGTCCTCGGACACCAGCCTGGGAGCGGGGCGTCCCGGGATCAGGGCCGTCGTGATGACCGCGTCGGCTGCCGCAATCCTGCGGGCGACCTCGGCGCGCTGGCGTTCCAGGAACTCGGGGGACGCCTCCTTCGCGTAGCCGCCGGCGCCCTCCAGATCCTCGGCGCCCTCGACCTCGATGAAGCGGGCGCCCAGGCTCTCGACCTGCTCCTTGACGACGCGGCGCACGTCCGAAACCTCGACGACGGCTCCCAGGCGACGGGCGGTGGCGATCGCCTGCAGGCCCGCGACCCCGGCCCCCATGATGACGAAGCGCGCCGGGGTGATCGTGCCCGCCGCCGTCATCAGCAGCGGCATCAGGCGGGGAAGGGCATCCGCGGCCAGCAGCGCCGCCTTGTATCCTGCGATGTTCGCCTGGGACGACAGGGCGTCCATCGACTGGGCACGACTGATCCGGGGGATGCGGTCCATGGCGAACGCGGTCACCCCTCGCCGGGCCAGGGCGGCCACGACGTCGGGGCGGGCCACCGGCCACAGAAAGGACACGAGGACGGCGCCGGGCTTCATCGCGTCCGCCTCCGCCACGGTCGGCGGGTTGAGGCGGGCGACCACGTCCGCCTGGGCGGCTGCCCCGGCGTCGGGCACCAGGGTCGCTCCGGCCTCGGCGAAGCGGGCATCCAGAAACCCCGCGGCATCGCCGGCGCCGGACTGGATCTGGACTGCCAGGCCCAGCTTGACCAGTCGCCGCACGGTGTCGGGCACGGCGGCGACGCGCGTCTCGCCGGGGGTCGATTCCTTGGGGACGAACAGGGTCGGCATTGCATGCCTCCAGGGGGGCGCCGCAGGGAAAGATAGGCACGGACGGCCGCTTGGCAAGTTTCAGGGAGTCGGGCCGTCCGGGTTGCCACTGGCCAAAGGCAGTCGCAGCGTGAACGTCGTGCCGGTTCCCAGCGTGCTTTCGACGGCGATGGTGCCGCCCAGGGCCTCGACGATGCGTCGGACCAGCGTCAATCCCAGGCCCGTTCCCTCGGACTGCTGCTTGGCATTTCCGGCCCGGTAGAACTCGTCGAACACGTGGGGCAGCGCGTCGGGCGCGATGCCGATGCCCGTGTCGGCGAAGTCCATCCGGGCGCTCCGGTCCTCGCGGGCCAGGGTCACCGTCACCGAGCCGCCTGCCGGAGTGTACTTGACGGCATTCTCCAGCAGGTTGCCGACCAGGCGCTCGGCGTCATCGGGGTTCGCCAGGACCGACAGCGGTTCGGGGGACAGATCCAGTCGCAGGGCCAGTCCCTTGGCCTCGACTTCGGGCTGCACGCGATCGCGGACCTTCTCCAGGATGGTGGCCAACGCGAGGGGTTCGGCAGGTCCCTGGGCCAGACGTCCCTTCATGGCGCCCAGGGCCAGCAGGTCCTGCAGCAGCGCCGAAAGCCCCGAGACCCGTCGGGTGGCGCGATCGACCAGCGGACGCTGTCCCTCGGTCAGTTCGCCGCCGTAGCCCTCGGCCAGCAGGGTCAGGGCCGAGCGGACCGCCGCGACGGGGGCCTTCAGTTCGTGCGCCACCACGTAGACGAAACGCGACTTGGCCTCCTCGAGGGCCTGAAGATTGCTGAAGGAACGGGCGTTCTCGATCGCCGTGGCGCCCTGGCTCGCGATCGCCATCAGGAAGCCGACGTCTTCGTCGCCGAAGTCGCGAGGTTCGGCGGAGTACAGGCGCAGGACGCCGATGGCCGTGCCCCGCAGGTTCAGGGGGACGACCAGGACCGAACGGATGCCCTCGCGGGCCATCTCCTCGGGATACTGCAGCGAGGTCGATGTCGCGACGTCGGGCACGCGGACGGGCCATCCCTGCAACGCGGTGCGGTCCACCGGGCTTCGCGCGACCTCGACGGCGCCCTTGGCCAGGTAGGCTTCGGAAAGTCCGGTCACCGCGCTGATCCGCAGGCGCGTTCGCGTGTCGTCCAGAAGCCGGATCGAGCAGGCCTTGGCGCCCATCGCGGCGGTGGCGGATTCGGCGATGGCCTGGAGCACGGACGGCAGATCCAGGGTTGATGTGGCGGCCCGGGCGATGTCGTACATCGTGCGGGTTCGGGCATAGGCGTCCTCGGCGCGCTCCTTCAGGCGCAGCAGGTCGCGCGTGCGCTCCCACAGGCGCCGAGCCATCGAGGCGGACAGGTGGTAGACGACCAGGATGGTCACCGCGAAGAAGAAATAGCGCTGGCCGGCCACGGGGGCGCTGGGGGCCGGCAGGTGCTCGAATCCTGGAATCGGCAGGGACGGCAGGACGCCGGTCACCTGCCACAGCGTGACGGTGCCGACCAGGGCCACGCCGATCGCGGCGTGCAGTGCGGCGACTCGCGGCGACAGCAGGATGCTGGCGATGATGGCGTGGAACACATAGAAGAGCAGCAGCGGGCTGGTGATGCCCCCTGTCAGGTGGACCAGGATGGTCAGGGCGGCCCAGTCGGTCAGAAACTGGGCCGAGGCGAATCGTGCATGACGGATTTCGCCCCGGACGTGCGCCGGCCGCAGGTATCGATCCAGCCACCAGAAGAAGGCGTTGTAGACCAGGATCGAAACGCCGACCGCGAACATGGGAACGATGGGGGCCGTCGGGCCGACAACCAGCCACACCGCGGTCGTGCCCAGCAGAACGGCGGCTGCCGTCAGCCACCGCAACCGGATCAGCCACGCGCCTCGGGCCACCAGTTCCTGCTCCAAGGGGCGGGGATCGCGGGGCGTGTCGCGAGTTCCCTGGGTCACTTTGCCTCCGTCGGACACCGGAACGACAGGCGAATGCGATTGCCGGCACCGATCCTAGCAGGAAATCCGCGACGTCGGCACTTCGGCGACGATGGGGCAGGGGGGCCCGGCGGCTACTCGCCCCAGCGGCTGGGGTCCAGGACGACCTCGCAATCGACCAGGCGCGCACCGGCCGGGTTGCGCCAGCGCGACAGGCAGTACTCGAACAGGAACAGCAGTTCGTCCTCGCGGATGGCCGGGGGGCAGGGGGGCGCGTCGCACACGTCCGGATTGCGCGACGGGATCATCCGGAATTCGCCGTCCGGAATGGCGGCGTCCCACGGGTTCCAGAAGGCGTAGGTCCGGTAGTGATCGGCCGAGTCGCCGTACTGCTGGGCGATCAGGCGGGCCTCGGCGTCGGTCAGCGGAAGGCCGACGGTCGCCGCCGCCAGGATCATGCCCGCGGCATCCGCCGTCCACTCGGTTGCCGCGCGGTTCGGCATGGCCGGATCGTTCAGGATGCGATCCACCCGGTCCGCCAGGCCGCCCAGCAGCGTGTGCGCCAGGGCGTAGTGGCCGCTGAACAGCGCGTTCGCGACCGCGGCCACGTGGAAGGTTCGATAGATGGCGTAGTTGAAGTAGTGCCCGATCGTCGCCAGTTCCTCGTAGGGCGTGCCCTCGCCCGTGCCGCAGTCCAGATCGCCGGTTTCGCCCCGGGCGATCAGCACCGTGCCCAGCTTGGCGATGCACTCGGCGGTCGGATCCAGCCCCTCGAATTCGACGAAACTGGCCAGGTCCTTGATCGAACCGTTGTCGTTGGTCGGGACGACGGCGACCCCGTCGGCGAACTTGGTCCGGATCAGGAACCCGCTCTCCAGGATGTCGTCCGCGAAGCCCCGGACATACTCCAGCCCCAGTGCCGCCGCATCGCGCACATCCTGGTCCGGCGCCTCGGTCGCCAGGCGGTGCAGCATCGGGATCGTCCGGTACAGGTGCGGCACGTCGTCCTTGGACCGCTGGTTGCGCACCCAGATGGACCCCCAGTGCGGATTGTCCGGGTTCGGGATCGTGGCGGCGTTCCAGTCGAATTTCTGGACCTTGACCGGGCCATAATCGACGCGCACCTTGCGGCCGTCGGGCGTCAGATAGCTGTGGTCCACGCCGAAGACGGCGCGGGCCTGCAGGTAGGGGGCCGGATCGTCGTCCCCGTATTCCATGCCCATCGCCAGCGCGACGATGCCTCGGGCGTACTGCCGGACGATCCATCGGGCCGACGGGTCCTGGGAGGCCAGGTACAACGCCCCGGAGTTGACCAGGATCTTGGCCGCGCGCAGCAGGATGTTGTCGGCACCGCCGTAGTGCTGATAGACGACCGTGTCGCCGTTCTCCTTGATGCCTCGGGTGTCCTGCCACCACAGGGCGTAGTCGAACAACCCGTCGGGATTCGAGGCGTCCATTCCGTGACTGTGGCGCACGATCCAGCCCAGCAGATCCACGTCCTTGAAGAATCCCGTGATCTTCTTGGTGAACGCCGCGATCTCCGGGTCGCTCAACGGCGTGCCGTCGGCAGGGCGCGTGAACGCGAAGGGCAGGTGCTCGGGGGGGGCCGGAAGATCCTCGATCCGCACCGTGTCTTCGACGGCGTCCGGTACGTCTTCGTCCGCGGGCACATCCCGCGCATCCGGCTCGGTGGCGGCATCCTCGGCCATGTCCTGGGGCACATCCTGCCAGGGCGCCGCGTCGGCTCCCGCGTCTTCGGGGACGTCCGGAAGCAGGCCCGGGTCGTTCCCGGTGTCCAGGATTCCCGGGTCCGCCACCGCGTCCAGCGGGGACGTGGCGGTGTCGCCGCAGGCCGTGGCGAAGACCAGCAACAGAGGCAGCATCAGGGACAGGGTCAGGGACGCGTTTGTCCGCACGAGAAAACCTCCTTCAGCGGGACCGGCAAGGGGCCCAGCATACCCTCGCCGGGCGCCGAGCGGAAGCCCGCGATGCCCGCGATGCGTCCTTCCGGGGCCGGGTCCGGGGCGGTGCCCTCGTCGGTTGCCGTGGCCCGCCTCCCGTGCTATGAAACTTCCGCGCGTCGGACGCCCCCCATAACGACAGGAAGGCCACACATGAGCGGACTCTGCGGCGTGGTTTCCCGGGAGCATTGCCCGGAAATCCTGATGTTCGGAACGGACTATCACTCGCACCTGGGCAGCCAGTTGGGTGGCATGGCCGTGCTGGGGGAGCGGTTCGAGAAGAAGATCCACGACATCACCCAGGGGTCGTTCAAGTTTCGCTTCAGCAAGGATGTCCAGGAGATGGTCGGCACGATGGGCATCGGCGTCGTGTCGGATTCCGACGCCCAGCCGCTGCTGATCCGGTCGCGGTTCGGCCTGTACGCCCTGGCGATGACCGGGCTGATCGGGAACAAGGACGCCCTGGCCAGGGAACTGCTGGACCGCGGGACGGTCTTTACCGAATCCAGCGAGGGCGGCATCAACGGCATCGAGTTGCTGGCCCGGCTGATTGATCGTGGCGGCGACCTGGCCGAGGGACTGGCCTCCGTGTACGACGCGATCGAAGGGGCCGCCTCGATGCTGCTGCTGGACAACGACGGCATCCTGGCGGCGCGGGATCGCCTGGGGCGTTCGCCGCTGATCATCGGGGAGCGGGGCGACGACCTGATGGTCGCGTCCGAGTCGATCGCCCTGATCAGCCTGGGTTTCACGCCGGTCAAGGAACTGGGCCCCGGCGAGATCGTCCGCATCTCCCACGACGGCTACAGGGTGGTGCGCGCGCCGGCCCAGGCGATGCGCATCTGCGCGTTCCTGTGGATCTACACCGGGTATCCGGCGGCCTCGTACGAGGGCATCGGCGTCGAGGGCGTTCGCGAGCGTTGCGGGGCGGCCCTGGTTCGGCGCGATCCGGTCCAGGCGGACCTGGCAGCGGGCGTGCCCGACTCGGGAACCGGCCACGGCATCGGCTATGCGTCGGCCGCGGGCATTCCGTTCCGGCGCGCACTGGTCAAGTACACGCCGGGGTACGGGCGGTCCTACATTCCCAGCAGCCAGTCGGCACGGGATCACGTGGCCCGAATGAAGTTGATCGCCGTTCCCGAGGTCGTCCGAGGCGCCTCGATGGTGCTGTGCGAGGATTCGATTGTCCGCGGCACCCAGTTGGCGAATCACACCATCCAGAAGTTGTGGAGCGCCGGTGCCCGCGAGATCCACATGCGCGCCGCGTGTCCGCCGCTGATGTTCCCTTGTCGCTACGGCTTCTCGACGCGAGCCCTCGAGGAGCTGGTTGCGCGTCGGGCCATCCGGTCGCTGGAAGGCGACATGTCGGGCAACCTGGAACGATACCTGGACGAGGACAGCCCCGAGCACGCCCGCATGGTCGAGTGGATCCGGACCATGCTGAAGGTCACGACCTTGCGGTACCAGCGGCTGGACGACATGATCGCCGCCATCGGACTGCCCGCCGATCGCCTGTGTACCTACTGCTGGACCGGGAAGGCGTGCGGCTACCGAGAGGTGGGACCCGACTGAGCCCGATCAGTCCGCGTGAATCCGATGCGGGATCAGGGCCAGGTAGTCGTCCTGACCCGCACCATCCATGAATGTGTTCAGGATCGTCCGGCCGAGCGGGTCCAGTTCCGGATGGTCGAACGGCGCCAGTTCCCGCGCGAAGAAGTCATGCAGCATCCGGGCGCCGTGCTCGTAGGTCGATTCGTCCACCTCGGGCTGGGTCGTGACGTCCAGGAACCATCGCGGGATCTGGGTGCCCTCGACCTGCATCTGGTAGGGAACCCAACCCAGCAACTTGCAGCGGGTCGGCACCAGTTGGTCCGGACGGAATCGCGCCCCACCGCGTCGCGCCAGGTACTCCCGCGCCAGCCATTCGCCCATGAACCCCACGTGCCAGGCGCCGACGTGCTGGTTCGCGATCAGGACGTGCCGCGTCTCGGGCGTCTGCAGGATCTGGCGAAGCAGCAGGTTCGCCTGGTCGATACGTCGGCCGGTGCAGAAGGCCCAGTAGGAACCGACGCCCTCGCTCTGCATTCCGACGCTGTCCTGGATCGACGGATTGCCGAAACCGCGCGGAGCGACCAGACGCCACAGCCACGCCAGGGCCGGCGGCAGCACGTGCAGGATGCCCAGGATGCCGTACTGGGGCGACGCCTTGTGGGTCGGAGGGCATCGCACTCCGAACGACCGCACCGCGACGCTGGCGGGGCCGGACTTGACGTTGCGGACCAGGTGACGCGGCAGCACCAGCCGCGGATTCGAGTTCGGCACGCCCGGGGCATCCTCGATGTGTTCCCAGATCAGCGCCTGGCCGCCCGGGACCACGTGATGGTTCAGGAAGACCAGCGGCACCGGCGGCTGGATCGACAGCTTCTCCAGCTGGGGATTCGTGCCGTACTTGTCGATGTGGTTCACGCGGATGAACCATCCCGCCTCGGCATCGTCCAGTTGAATCCGGGACCTGCCCTCGTTGTCGGACGGGTGCGCCACGCCCATGTCGTCGCACATCGGGAAGATCTGGCAGGCCTCGGGCAGACGGATGCTGCGCCGCTCGCCGGTGATGGTGTTGACGCCCAGCAGCAGCCGGCCGTCCTCCTGGCGCTCGATCGGCTCGACCATCTCGGACTTGCCGCCCCCCGAGGCGCCCTCGTGCATCAGCACGAACTGATTGTCGTAGGGGGTCAGAACCTCGACGACCGAGCAGTGGTTCGTGACCCATCCCTCGCGCTCGCCGATGTCCAGCAGGATGCTGTACACGCCCTTCTTCGCGCTGGGCCCCGGATACAGGTTGTAGGCGAACACCTCCTGGTGGTCTTCGCGCCGGTTGTGGACGACCACCTGGCGCCCGTCGAAGTGCGAGTGTCGAAACGGCGGGGCGATGAAGATGACGCCACCGTGCAGTTCGAATCCCTCGGGAACCTTCGAGTTCGGCACCATTCCCTGCAGGTCGGCCATCGCCGCTGCGAAGAACCCGGCATTCAGGGGGCAGATCAGAAGGCTGCCGTACCCCAGCCGATCCGGTCCGGCGAAGAACGGCAGGGCGATCAGTTGCTGGGTCTTCATCCAGTCCAGCGTCTGCCGGCGGACGGCGTCGAACGGCTCGCCGAATCGCTGCACGTAGGTCGGCTTGTCAGTCGGGCGGCTGTCGCCAATCACCATCGCGTCGGGATCGCGCCGACGCATCGCGGGATCCGGGTAGTTGACGCTGAGGCCGTTGCGCGCCTTGACGACCGACGCCTCGACGACCGGGCCGCGTCCGGGGACATCGTAGGCGACGAAGAACTGGCCCTTGTCCTCGCGGTTGCCGGGCGACCAGTCGGTGGTGCCGGCCTTTCGCCCCAGGGCCCAGTCCAGCAGGTGTTCGCGCGATTCGGGCACGCACAGGTCGGCGGCGCCGGTCAGCACGTCCATCACGGCCTCCGGCAGCCGGAGTCGTCGAAAGTCCTTCTTGAAGTTGATCGTGTTCACGCGGTCTCCTGTCGGCCCTGGGCGCCATGCCCTGGGCGTGGACGGGATTATAGTCCCATCGGAGCAGAACGGGGACGAAGGATGTCCGGAAGGGGTCAGCAGACCTTGCGCAACCACCCGAATTCATCGGGAAGATCGCCGAATTGGATGCCGCAGATCCGGTGAAACAGGCGCTGAGTCAGCGGGCCAGGCGTGGCCGCGGACGGCCTGAGCTCGCTACCGTTCTCGAAGTGGAAGGAGCCGATCCCGGTCACGACGGCGGCGGTGCCGCACGCGAAGGTTTCGGTGATCGACCCGTCCTTCAGGCCGTCCTCGACCCATCCGAACGGGATGTCCATCTCGTGGACTGGAATGCCCTCGGCACGGGCGATGGTCAGCAGCGAGTCCCGCGTGACGCCGGGCAGGATCGTGCCGTGCATCGCCGGGGTGTACAACGCCCCGTCGCGAACGAAGAACACGTTCATGCCGCCCATCTCCTCGACGCGGCGTTCGCGCAACGGAGCCCCGCGGGCTTCGAGGAACAGCACCTGGCCGCACTTCAGGTCGCGAGCCTTCGCGGTGATCTCCAGCGTTCCCGCGTAGTTGGCGCCCGCCTTGACGCCGCCGGTACCGCCCCAACCCGCGCGGCTGCGGTCCTCGGCGACGAACACGCACACCGCGCCCGGATCCCGGCCCGACGTGCCTCGGAAGTAGGGCCCAGAGACCAGGGTCAGGATGTAGAACAGGTACTCGCGCGAGGCGGCGACCTTGACCTGCGGTGCGGTGCCGAGCAGCGTCGGCCGGATGTAGAGGGTTCCCGGCAACTCGGGGATCTGGTCCACCTCGGCCTGGACCAGGGCCCTAAGGGCCTTCATGAAGAAATCCTCTGGAACCTGGGGCATCTGGAGTCGTCGCGCGGACACGCCCATGCGCACGATGTTCATCTCGGGACGGAACAGCACGATGTCGCCGCCCTTCTGGCGATAGGCCTTCATGCCCTCGAAGACCGACTGGGCGTAATGGAGCACGGTCGCGCCCGGGTGCAACCGCAGTTCCTGGACCGGCTCGATGCGGGCATCGTGCCAATGACCGTCCGTCCAACGCATTCGGAACATGTTCGGGGTGAACAGCGTGCCGAACTCCACGTCCTCGATCCGTTCGGGGCGCACCAGGATGCCGCGCTCCGGCCGGACCACGATGTCCGGCAGTCCCTCACCGCCGTGGATGATCGCGCCCTCCATGCCGCTCCTCCAGATCGATCGACGGCTGATTGTTACTTGGCCCCTTTCGGCAGGTCAACCCGTTCCCGGCAGGAAACAGGGCGTCCAGCCCCGGTGGCGTCCGGTTTCCAGGGGCCCGCGATCCCGTTCCCTGCATCCCCGTTTGACATCCGGCCCGGGCGCTGCTAATTCGATTCACGTCTCATGCAAGAGTTTGAACATGCATGCTTCCGACACGTTCCTGATCCAGCGGATGGGGGGCGAGGACGGCCCGTACACCTTCATGGACCTCCAGATGATGGTGCGGAGCGGGACCGTCAAGTGCCCGACCATGCTTCGCAAGCAGTCCGGCGGCCACTGGTTCCCGGCCTCCGAGGTGCCCGGGTTGTTTTCAGAGAAGGAATGGCTGACCGCCCTGCTGCTGTCGCTCTTCCTGGGCAGCCTGGGAGTGGATCGCTTCTATCTGGGCCACACCGGCCTGGGCGTTCTGAAGTTGCTGACGCTGGGCGGGTGCGGCGTCTGGTCGCTGATCGACCTGATCCTTATCGCGACCGGCAAGCTGGTGGATGCCGCCAACCTGCCGCTGAAGCGCTCCTGACGACGGGCGCCGGGGCGGGTCCAGCGACTCGCCGGCGCCGGGGAGGACCGTGGGACGCGACGTCCGGCGTCGCTGGTTTGGCCTGGGCCGCAGCCTCGTAGGCGACCCTCTCCACCTGGCCGCGTGGCTCGTCGTGGCGGGCGCGTTCGTGGCCCCCGTCCAGCTTTGGGAGCATCTTCCCGTAGGGTGTCCGTTTCGCCTGGCGAGTGGGCTGCCGTGTCCCGGCTGCGGATTGACCCGGTCCTTTTCGGCCTTGGCGCACATGGACCCGGTCGCCGCGTTCGCGCATCATCCGTTCGGTCCCTTCCTTCTGGTCGCGATGGGCGTCGCCCTGGTCCTGAAGCCGAGGGGTGAGCGCTTGGACGCGTGGCTGAACCGGCTGTGGCGGATGCACCGGGGCCTGCGCTGGGGCGCCGCGGGCATCGCGATCGCCTGGGGTGCGTGGGCGGTGGCTCGGGCGGTGGCTACTGGATGGCAGTCTTGACGGCCTTCAGAAAGGGTTCCTCCAGCCAGTTCCAGACCCGGGCCGCGCCCTCGGAGGTCACGTGGAACCCGTCGGCCGCCCGATACCTGGCGAGTCGTGCCGGCGGGATCCGGTCGTCCGGCGGGATCGTGGACAGGAACGTGCCGCACCTGGACCGATCGGCCGCCTTCTGTTGCAGGCTGCGGATGACCTCTTGCTGGGCGACGTGCTTGCTCGCCGATATCGCGACGGTGGACAGGACGATGACCTTGCGCACACCCAGGTCGCAAAGGTTGTTGATCACGTCCACCATCCGGTTCTCGTAGTGGCGCGACCACTCGTCGCGCTGGTCCCTGAACCGGACCCACGCGCGCTTGCGTTCCAGCTTCTTCTGTTCGGCAGGAAGCAGTTTCAGATCCTGCGAGTCGTTGCCGCCCAGATACAAGGCGACGACCTTGGGTCGCGGCTTCTGGGACACTCTTGTCGCCGCCTCCTTGCGCCAGTCGAAGAAGTCGGGGCGGCAGATTCCAGAGGAGCTCTTCAGGAATTTCGCGGAAGTGATGCCTTCGCGCTTCAGGGATTGCTGGATGCGCATTCCCAGGGGGCCCCCGATGGAGGAGGATCCGACCAGGAGCACATCAACGGCCGAAGCCGGCCCCGCTGCGGACTGAGCCGCCGCGACGCCGGGAAGCGGCAGCAGGGCGATCACTGCGCAAGTAATTGATATGTAATTTGTTTTTCGCATGGGCCTCCCTTGTCAACGCGCGCAGTATACCCGACTTTCGTTGCGGACTGCCCAATCCCGGAGTGTCCAGGGGGGATTCTGGTTCCCCGCGGACGGTTGACGTGGCTGGCCACTGGCCTCTAGGATTGGGGGCACAGGAAGGTCGCCGATGGAGAAGCGTTGCGCACTCTGCGTGCGTCCGTGCGCGCCGGTCGAGGCGAACTGCCCGGTGTGCGGCGGCGCGGCCGTGCTGTCCCCCGGGGCCACGCTGGGCGCGCGACTGCGCGTGATTGGGCTCGTGTCCCTGTCCTCGCGTGCCATCGTCTACCGGGCGGAATCTCCCCAAACCTCGCGGGAACTGGTCCTGAAGGTGCTGCGCAACAGGTTCGGCGATGCATCGCCCGATGTGCTGTTCCCCGTCCTGCGGGTGCATCATCGCAGCGTGGTCGAGGCCGTAGGGGCGGGGCGATGCGTGGATGGACTGCCGTACTTGATCATGATTCGGCTTGCGGGCGAGTCCTTGCGCGAGCACCTGAAGCGCGAGCACCTGAGCCCGAGCCAGGCACGGGAACTGGCCGCCGACCTGGCCGAGGGTCTGGGCGCGCTGCACGAGGCCGGCGTCATTCACGGCGGACTTTCGGTGGATTGCGTATTTCTGGAGCCTCCGGCGCGGCTGACCGGCAGGCTTTCGGCACGCCTTCTGGACTTCCGGCCAGCATCGCCCAAGCGCAGCCGCGCGGACGACGGGGGAACGTTTCCGGGCCTTCCGGTCGGGCCCGAAACGGATCTGCACGCGCTGGGCAACCTGGTGTACGAGGCGATGGCCGGAGTCGTTCCATGGCATGCGCGACGCACGGACATTCCCGCGCGCCGGCACCTGCCCCTGCCCCTGCGGCTTCAGTGCCCCGACCTTGCGCTGCCCCCGGCGTTCGACGATCTGGTGTCGCGCCTGGTGCTGCCTCTGGCGAGTGGTCGGCTGCCGTCGGCCGCGGGCATCGCGGCGCGTCTGCGACGCGTCGGGGGGCGCTCCGGCGCGGCGGCTCGCGTGCCGGATTCAGGCCGCTTTTCGCCGGTCCACTCGGGGCCCTGGTCGATGCCGGGCGAGCCGATCGGGTTTCTTCGCGAACCGGTTCGCCTGACCCGATGGGCCGAGATGCCACTGCTGGAACGGATGTTGAGGGACCTTAGGGAAGGACGGGGATCGGTGGCCTGGCTGCAATGCGAGGCCGGCGGGGGCTCCACGACCCTGGGCAACCTGTTCCTGGCGGCCGCCGGGTCCCGGGGGCTGACGACCGCGTCGGTGTCGGCGTCCGAGCCTGGACCCTGGGCTCGGCTGTTGTCGCAACTGGGGCAGGAGGTGGCGTCGCCCGCCATCGGACCGTGGGTCGATGGTCTGCTGGCAGCCACGGCGGCGGGCGGACTGGCCGTCTTCCTGGACGACTTCGAGCGCGCGGACGCCGAGTCCGCCGACGTTCTGGACGCGGTCTGTCGGCGACTGGAGGACGCAGGGGGTCGCCTTGCGCTGCTGGTCGTCTCGAGGCCGCTTCCCCCATCCCCGTCCGGCGAGCGGATGGCCCTCTTGAGGGCGCTGGGCACCGTGCGGGGCATGGGCGGATTCCATGTCCTTTCACGGTTGCACGATCGGGACATCGACATCCTGGTCGAGAGCATGTGCCCATTGCCTTGCGACGCGGAACTGCGGGCGCGTGTTCGAGGCGTCGCGGACGGCAGTCCGATGTTCGCGGTCCGGTACATGCGGCACCTCCAGGAAACAGGCTGCCTGATCGATCGCGAGGGCACCCTTGCGTTGGTTCGCGGGGTCGAACCGGGGCTCCCAGCCGACCTAGCCGAACGACTGGCACAGCGGATTGAGGCACTGCGGGGGTTGCCGACCGGTCCGGCGGCCGTGGATGTCCTGGTACGGGTGGCCCTGCTGGGACCCTGGGCCGATCGGGACGTGCTGCGCGCAGTCCTGACCCTGGAGGGGCTTGGCGACCAGGTGGCGGCGCTGGACGAGTGCCTGGAACTGCTGGTCCGCGAAGGCATCCTGCGGCGAGTGACGGTTCGGCAGCGGGAATTGCTTCTGCTTTCGAGGCCCTGTCTGCGCGAGGTGCTGGTGATCGACCCGCACGTGTCGGTGCGGCTGGAACTGGCCGTCGCCCATGTGCTGCGTTCGGTCCACGACGACAGCCCGGCTCGGGCCGCGGCCGACTTGTCCGAACACTACGAGCGGGCCGGATATCCGGACCATGCGCTGGACGCCCACCTGCTGGCGGCGGCGCGCGCCGTCCAGGACGGGCGGAATGCCGAGGCCGGGGATCGCTTCTTGCGGGCCGAGTCCCTTCTGAAGCGCCTGGGGGACCCCGACGATCCCCGATGGGACGACGTGTCCGCCGGGTTGTGTGAACTGCTGATCCTCGCCGGGCGTGATATCGAGGCAGAGAGGCGGCTGGCGCGTGTCCACGGGCGCGAGAATCCGGACCGGCGCCTGGCGCTGTCGGCGCGACTGGCGATGCTGCGGGGGCGACTTCGAGATGCCCGCGATACCTGGTCCCTGCTGGCCGCCGCGGCCGCGACACCCGAACACGGGCTCGAGGCCCGGATCAGTCTGGCAGCGATGGATCTGGACGAGGGTCGTCCGGACCTGGCGCGCGGTCGGATGCTGGAGGTCGAGCAGGCGGTTTCCGGAGTTTGCCCCGAGCGGCTGCAGGGCCTGATATTGCTGGTCCGCGGGCGTCTTGCCGCCTCGCACGGATCACTGGCCGAGGCCTTCGAGTTGTTTGCGCGCGCACTGGGATTCCTGACCGCGCCGGTGGATCTGCCCGACCGTGCCGTTGCCCTGCACGAGCGGGGCATGTTGCACCTGGACATCGGCGAGGACGATGCCGCCATCGAGGGGTTTCGTACCGGGGCGGCACTGTGTCGGATGGGGGACTTCGTCGATGGCGAGGCCACGCTGCTGGCCGGACTGGGGCGCGCACTGGCCAGGGCGGGGCGCGGCGAGGAGGGGCAGGCCGCGGTGTTGCGGGCCATGCAACTTCGCGAGCGACTGGGGGTTCCGGCGGGAGTCGGTCGGGCCCTGGTGGTACGGGGGGAACTGGCGTTCATTCGCAAGGATCCCGCCACGGCGCGTCAGGTGATCCTCAAGGGACTGCGCCTGCTGGAGGATGCCGGGGACGTGCGTTCCCTCCGGCAGGCGCACCTGCTTCTGGGCCAGGTGGAGATGGCGGTGGGTTCGTCGGACGCGGCGGCACGCCATCTGCATGCCTGCCTGCTGACGGCCCGGGCCAATCAGGACATCAGCGTGGTGCTGGCCGAGGCCCACATCGCGTTGGCACGGATCCGGCGAGGGTCGGGCGACCTCGATTCAATGCATCGCCACCAGATGAATGCGGTCGTCATGTTCGAGCGCATGGGGCTGACACTGCGCGCCTCCGAGGCTCGCGCCATCGCGGCGGACTCCTAGCGGGGCGGGCCCGGGGATCGGGCGAGGCGGCGGATCGGGTCAGCGGTTCTTCAGGGCGTCGCGCGTGGCGGCCGCGCGGGAGCGGACCTCCTCGTCCTGCTCCAGGTTCAGCAGTTCGTCCAGGAAGGGGACGGCCTCCTTGCGGCCCAGCCGTTCCAGCCCCTGAAGGGCGGCCAGGCGGATCAGGCGATCCTCGTCGAAGATGGCCTTCTGGATGCCTTCCATCGCGTCACGTTCGCCCGTGGCGGCCAGGGCGTCGATCACGGCCAACTTCACCTCGGCCGAGGGGTCGATCACCAGTCCGGACAGCATGCTCATGGCGCGCCGCTCGCGGATGGTGGCGAAGACGGGGATCACCCGCTGCTTGATCTCGGGGTCCTTGTCGTACAGCAGGGTCAGCAGGAAGTCGAACTCGGAGGGAGCCTCCCCCGGCCCCAGCAAGGCCAGGAACGCGGACACGACACGACGTCGGACCTCGGTGTCCCGGTACTGGCCCAGGATGCGCAGCGGCTCGCGCGCCGCGGCGATCCGGCGCTTCTCGATGGCCTCCAGGGCCACCTTCTTGACGCCGTCCGACTCGTCCTTCAACGCCTCGATCAGAATGGCGTCCGCCTTGGGGCCGGGCGTTCCGGCCGCCGCGACGACGGCCGCCTCGCGGATCTCCGGGTCCGCGTCGCTGATCCGCGCCATGATCGACGCGGCCACGGACGCATCCGGAATCCGGGCCAGCGCGTACACGGCGGCACGCCGCACGCCCAGATCGGGATCGGACAGCCGGGACTGGAGCACCGTGACGGCCTTCGGGGGCGGCGCCGACCCCTGGAGCGAGTCGCCCAGGGCCTTCATTGCCAGACGCCGGATCGTCACGTCGCGATCCTCCATCAGCGCCAGGATGGTATCCAGGGACTGGCCGGCGATGATCCGGATGGCGGCCCCCTCGAATACGGGGCGATCCTTCGGATCCTTCGCGGCCGCCAGCAGCGGGGCAACCGTCTGGGGATCCCGCCACGCCGTGATGGCTTCCGCCGCCGCCGCGCGCACCGCCGGCTCGGACCGGGACAGCGTGGCGACCAGGGCGGGCAGGCCGCCGGCCGGCCGGGACTGGGCCAACTGGCGACTGGCCTCGACGGCCGCGGTCTCGGAGCCGCGTGCCAGCAGCCAGGACAGTCCGGTGACGCGCTGTTCCGGCGAGCCGTTCTTGGCCAGATCCTGGGCGAACACCTCGCGGGAAGGCAGGTCGATTGCCTCGTCGGCCAGGGCCTGTGCCGTGAGGTCGCGAGCGCCGATGGCCACCAGGCCATCCCTTGCCGCCGTTCGAACCCGTGCGGCGGGGTGCTTGAGGGCCTGCGCCAGTGAAGGGCCAACGACGGGATTCCTGGATGCGACCAGTTGGCCGACCGCATCCAGAACGACGGTCTCGGACGGATCCGACAGCCGTTCCATCTGCAGGAAAACGTCATACTTCTTGACGCCGCGGGCGGACAGGACCCGGACGGCCGCCAGCTTCACCGCCGGATCCTGGTCGCGCTCGACCACGGCCGCGATGCGATCGTTGATGTCGGGGGCCTTTTCGCCCTCCAGCAACTTCAGGGCGGCCAGGCGCACGCGGGCCGAGGCGTCGGTCAGCAAGGGCAGGATGCGCGCGGCACGGTTCGGTACGGGCAGGGTTCCCACGGCGGCCATCACGGATAGACGAGCGGCCTCGTTGGGGCTTGTCAAACCGGCCAGCACGCGATCCAGAAGTGTCGCGTCCCCCTGACGCAACCGGGCCGCGAACGCGGCGCAGGGGACGAATTCGGACGCCGACAGGATCACCAGGCAGCCGGACGTTTCACGGGGAGGCAGGGCATCGTCGAACGGCACGGTCAGCACGAACGCCGGCGTGCGCAGGAAGCCCGCGTCCAGCGGGGTGTCGCGCAGCAGAGGGGCTCGAACCTCCGGGACGCCCAGCGACGACAGGGTATGAAACACCTCGGACGCGACCCGATCAAAGGTGTCCCTGCGTTCCGGGTCCAGATTCAAGGTGGCGCGTCGGACGCGCGAGGGCTCGGCGTCCAGGGCCAGTGTGGCCTTGCCGTACTCGGCAGGATGCAGCGCCTTCAGTTGATCGAATGCTCGCAAGGCCGAGTCACCGGGCCGGCTGGGGTCGAACCGTTCCATGGCTCGCGGCACCAGGACCCAGGTCGCCTCGCCCGCCCGGGTCACCGGCGTCGCGACGTACAGCATCGGCAAGGACGCATCCGTGGCCCAGGCGTTCGGCGCCGCAAGGGTCGCCGAGAGGGTCAGGCCGATCAGTGCCGCTCCAAGGAAGGCCGTTCTGCATGGATTCATGGATGTTCTCCTGCTCCAAGGTCCGGGTGCCGGGGGCGGATTCTATCCCAGGTCACAAGAATTTGGTGCCCCGTTCGCGTCCCGGGACGCTGCTATACTTTCCGCGGGGATGCGGCGCGTTCCGATGCCGCGCCGTCGGGTACAGGTCGGGGCTCGCCCTCTTCGATGTCCGGAGGGGCGCGGCGGGCCGGACTTCGGGAGGCAGACCTTGGGCGATGCGCCCCTGGCCGGCGTGGTCGTGCGTGTCCGGTACCTGGACGCCTCGGCGCCGTTCGCCGTCTTCGATCTGGAACTGCCCGGCGGGGGACGGGTGACGGCCACCGGTCCCGTGGCTTCGCTGGGCGAAGGGCTGGAGGTTCGGGTCACCGGAGACTGGCAGGATCATCCACGGTTCGGCAGGCGGTTTCGAGGCACCACCGTGATGGTGCTGCCGCCGCGGAGCGCTTCGGGAATCGCCGCGTACCTGGCATCCGGCCAGGTGACCGGTGTCGGCGGCAAGCTGGCCGCGCGAATCGTTGCCCACTTCGAAAACGAGATCGGGACGATCCTGGACGAGGCACCCGAGCGACTGACCGAGGTGCCGGGGATTGGTCCGGAGCGGGCCTCCCGGATTGCCGATGCCTGGCGACGTCAGGTCGAGGAGCGTCGCACGGTGGTCCTGCTGCTGGATCTGGGGCTGACGGCGGCGCAGGCCGCACGGGCGGTCCGTGCGTACGGCCACGAGGCGCCCGCGCGCGTGACGGCGGATCCCTACGGCCTGGCCGAGCATGTCAGCGGCTTCGGCTTTCGCACGGCGGATGTCATCGCAACCCGTCTGGGGATCGCGCCGGACTCGCCGGTTCGGATGCAGGCCGCGGTGCGTCACGTGCTTCGGGCGGGTGCCGATGCGGGACATCTTTACCTGCCCCGCCAGACGCTGGCCACCCAGGTTGGCGAGGTGACGGGCCAGGGGGAGGGGGCGGTGGCGGCGGCCCTGTCCGCGCTGGCGGTGGACGGCCGGGTGGTGGTCGAGACGGCGCCCGAGGGGCCCGTCGTGTTCGATGCGCGGCTGCACCAGGCCGAGCGCCAGGTGGCGGCGCGCATCGATCTGCTGGCCCAGGTGGGCGTTCCCGCGCTGACGGTGACCGGAACGTCCGTGGAGCGACTGGCGCCGACGCAGCGCGCGGCCCTGCAGCGGGTGGCCTCGGCGGCGGTGGCTGTGCTGACCGGCGGCCCCGGCACGGGCAAGACGACGATCATCGGGGCGCTGCTGGACGTGGCGGATCGGGCCGGGCTGCGGATTCTGCTGGCGGCCCCCACGGGTCGGGCCGCGATGCGCATGAAGGAGGCCACGGGTCGGGACGCCCGGACCCTGCACCGTCTGCTGGAGTTCAATCCTCGGGACGGCCGGTTCCAGAGGGACGAGATGAGGCCCCTGGATGCGGACTGGGTCGTGGTGGACGAATCGTCGATGCTGGACATCGGCATGGCGGACCGGCTGCTGCGGGCCCTGTCCCCCGGAACGCGCCTGACCCTGGTCGGGGACGCGGACCAGTTGCCTCCGGTCGGACCGGGGGACCCGTTCTGTGCCCTGATCGCCTCGGGGACGGTGCCGGTCGCGCGCCTGACCCAGGTGTTTCGCCAGGACGAGGGCAGCCAGATCGTCGAGGCGGCCCACCGGATCCTGGCCGGGCTGGCCCCCCGGGAGGGCACTCGCGACCCGGATGCGTTGGGGGATTTCTATCTGGTGCTTCGGGAGGATCCCGCGGATCTGGCCAAGGTGGTCGAACACCTGGTCGTCGAGCGCATCCCCGCGCGGTTCGGCCTGGACCCTCGCACGGACATCCAGGTGCTGGCGCCCATGCGCCGGGGCGAGTGCGGGACGGACGCCTTGAACGCCCTGCTGCGCCGACGACTGAACCCCGGCGCCGAAGACCGCCCGGTGCCGGCACCCGGGGATCGGGTCATCCAGATCCGGAACAACTATGACCGCGAGGTCTTCAACGGCGACATCGGCATGGTCACGGGTGCCCGCCCCGCCGGCGGCGTGACGATCCGGTTCGATGACCGGGAGGTGGCGTTTGACGCCGCCGACACGGACGACCTGGCACCGGCATACGCGGTGACGGTCCACAAGTCCCAGGGCAGCGAGTTTCCGGCCGTGGTGCTCTGCCTGCACACCCAGCATTTCCCGATGCTGCGCCGGAACCTGCTCTACACCGGGGTGACGCGCGCGCGGCGGCTGGTCGTGGTGTGCGGCAATCGGCGGGCGCTGCGGATTGCCCTGGACAACGCGCGGGTCGAGCCCAGGAACTCGCGGCTGATCGAACGCCTTCGAGGGGTGGTTTCCCCGGCGAATGGACCCAGGCCCGTCGCCTAGGGACAGGGGTGGTTCGGCAGACCGGGGGTGGCTGCGTCCCCGCCGGGCAGCCGGTGCTCCGGGCGGGTCGGACACCAGAATGCGCCGCAGTCGTTCAGTTCGTCATCGATGCACGTCGCGTCCAGGTTCAGCGAGCGGCCTTTGCCCTGGGGCCAGTCGTCCGTGCCGATGTGGTAGTGGACCTGGTCGATGACTCCCCCGTTCCATGTCAGCACGATGCGGTCCTCGGGCGAGGTCATGACGAAGCGGTCCGCGTACACCCAGTCCGCCAGGAACCCCCCGTTCCTCGCCGGGTCGCCCGACCGGGCCAGGACCGCGTAGCCGCCCGGCGCGATGGGCAGGCTGCCGGATTCGGGCTGGATCCGGACGCGATCGGTGCGGTCGTCCGACAGCACCCAGCCGGCGACATCCACGGTGGCGGCGGTCGGGTTGTGCAACTCGATGAACTCGCCCGCGCTGCCGGCGGCGTCCGGGGTATGGTGGAATTCGGTGATCACGATCATGCCCGGGGCGAAGGTCTCCAGGCGGCAGGTGCGCGAGCAGCCATCCCCCGAAAGGGTGTTGCCATCCTCGCAGTCCTCCCAGACCTGGTGCGTGCCGTCCCCGCAGGATCGCGACAGACAGCGACGGTCGGCCTGGCCGGGGCTGCCCAGGTCCCCCTGGCCGAAGGGGGCCTCGGCGCCGCACCAGAATGCGGGGTCGTCATTCGCGGCGGCATCCAGCCAGTCCGGGTCCAGCACGATGGCGCGTCCCGGACGCAGCGGCCAGGCCTCGGCCGACCATGCCACGTGGTCGATCGACGCGTTGCCGCACCACAGCGAGACGTCGCCCGCCTGGTTGCCCAGCCGCAGGCCCTGCCATGCATGGTTCGCGTGGAATCCGCCGTTGACCTGCGGGTCCGCACTGGCGCCCAGGACGATGCGACCGCCGGGCTCCACGATCAGGGGGACGTCGGCCGGGATCTGGTGGCGCTTTGCCTGGCTGCGGATCTCCCATCCCCGAAGGTCGATGGCGACCTCGGTCGGATTGTAGACCTCGACATACTCGCCCAGGGTGTCGGCAACCTGGATCGGGTCGATCAGGATCTCGGCAATGACCAGACCCCCCGGTTCGGGGCAGGCGGGGCCCGGGAGGGGATCCGGGGCGAGGTCGGTCGCGGCGTCCGAAACGGGAGCCGGATCGGGACGTGCATCCCGAACGGGATCGGTCAAAGGCACGGACGGCAGATCGGTGGGGGTGGGTGGTTCCAGAATGGGAACGTCCGCAGGGGGGACGGCCGGATCGCCTCCCGTCGGGGGCGTGTCGGCGGCCACCGTGGGGCCGATCGACTCGGAGGCCTCCGTAAGCCCGATCGACTCGGCGGCACATCCCGACTGGACCAGCATCGCCAGCAGAGGCGCGAACCGCAGCGCGATCAACAGCAGGGTCAGCACCGCCAGCAGGCGGGCGTCGCCCCCAATCCCAGGTCCGGGGCGTGTCGTCGGGACGGCCATGGCGTTACCTCGCGCAGGGTGCCTTCCTATCGTTGCGACCGGCGGGGTGTTTCAGATCCGGGGCGGCGATTCCCGGACGGTCAAGAATTCGTTGACAAGATCGAGGGCCGGCGGTAGATATGCGCGTCTTTGGAGATTGCGATATGGCAATATCGAAGATTGACCAGATCCCACCCGAGCGCTTGGAGCGCATCATGGCGGTGATGAAAGGGGTCGCGCATCCTCTGCGGTTCCGAATCATCGTCCTGCTGTGCGACCGTGCCCACAACGTCAACGAGATGGCCGCGGCCCTGGGCGAACGACAGCCCGCCGTGTCCCAGCACCTGGCACCCCTGCGGATGCTGGGGCTGGTCGCGGTCGATCGCAGCGGCGGCAACGCGACGTACTCGTTGAATGAACCCATGCTGCGCAACCTGGTGCATTGCTTCGAGACCCACTGCACGCCTTGACGGGCGCGCGGTGTCTTGGCTGCGGGAAAGGGGGGCTCATGCGACGAATCGGTGTCAAGGTCATCGCCGGTGTCTTGATCCTGGCGGCGGGGGGCGGCGTGGCGGCCTGGCGGCTGGCCGGACGGGATGGGCCCACGCATCCGCGCGACCGGATCCCGGCGCATCGGCCGCACCTGGACCACTCGGCGTTCTTCCCGCGGCCGCTGGCGACCGGCCAGGAGGTCACCCGGGCGTGCCTGGCGTGCCATCCGGAGTCGGCCCGCCAGGTGATGGAAACCGCGCACTACCAATGGGTGGGGGATGTCGCGAAGGACCCGCGCACCGGCGCCGACATTCGCATCGGGAAGAAGAACCTGATCAACAACTTCTGCATCGGGATCCAGGGCAACTGGGCGTCATGCACCCGCTGTCATGCCGGCTATGGCTGGAAGGACGAGTCGTTCGACTTCGCCAACCCCGAGAACGTGGACTGTCTGGTCTGTCACGATCGGTCCGGGACCTACCGGAAGGGGGAGGGGGGCCTGCCGGCGGACGGCGTGGATCTGCAGGCCGTGGCCCGCAGCGTCGGGTTCCCTCGGCGCGACAACTGCGGCGGATGCCACCATTACGGCGGCGGAGGCCTGGGCGTGAAGCACGGGGACCTGGATGCCACACTGGACCATCCCGGAGAATCCGACGATGTCCACATGGGGCGTCACGACATGCTGTGCATCGACTGTCACGGCGGTTCGGGGCACAACATCCGGGGCGAGGCGTACTCGGTCAGCGTCAACGCGAACAACGGGGTCGGCTGCACGGATTGCCACGACGCCAGGCCCCACCGCAACGCCCGCATCGACGATCACACGGCACGGGTCGCCTGCCAGACCTGCCACATCCCGGCCTTCGCGAATCGCGTTCCGACCAAGATGGTCTGGGACTGGTCGAAGGCGGGGGATGATTCACGGCCGGACGACGCCCACAACTATCTGAAGATCAAGGGCGAGTTCGTCTATGAATCGGGCGTGCGCCCCGAGTACCACTGGTTCGACATGACGGTCGAGCGGTATCTGCTGGGCGACAGGGTCATCGAGGGGGGCATCACCGACCTGAACCGGCCCCGGGGAGGGCGCGGCACGCCGGGCGCGAAGATCTGGCCGTTCAAGATCCACCTGGCATCCCAGCCCTACGACAAGGCGTCGGGTCGGATCCTGCCCGTGGTCACGTCGGGCGAGGGCGGCTACTGGCACGAGTTCGACTGGCACAAGGCGATGTCGCTGGGGGCCCGGATCGTCGGCATGGAATTCGGCGGCGAGGTGGGCTTCACGCGGACGCGGATGCACTGGCCGTTGTCGCACATGGTGGCGCCGAAGGATCGGGCGCTTCAATGCGCGGACTGCCACGGTCCAGGGGGACGCATGGACTGGGTGCGCCTGGGCTACGACGCGGACCCGATGGCCGCCGGGGGGAGGGTCGAATGAAGACCTGCTGGACGATGATGGCGGTAGGCCTGGTGGCGTGGGTGGGCGCCGCGCCGGCGGCGGCCGAAACCGGGTTGCCGACGCTGCTGCCGATCAACGAGATGCACCCGGCGTTCTTTCTGCGGGACGCCCAGGGAACGCCGGTGGAGGGACGCACCGACGGGTTCGACCTGGACCGGACCTGCGGCGATTGCCACGACACGGCGTACATCCGGGCGAACAGCGCGCACCATCGCCGGCACGTCGCGGTGGACTGCCTGACCTGTCACCTGGCCGGCGGTCGCGAGGCCGTGGCCGGTCTGCCGTTCGACCCGGTTGGCCAGGTCCGGATGCCGATGGCGCCCCCCACCAGCGCCCGCTGCGGTCAGTGTCACGGCCTGGTACACGAGGGACCCCAGGCGCTCGAGATTCCCGAAGCCCTGCTGCTTGGGGCCGACCCCGGCCCGCTGGCCCAGACGCTGCGGACCGGCGAGGTCTATTCTCCGCACCTGATGTCGGCATCGTTTCTGAACCTGGCGGACAAGGGGATGCAGAATCGGCCCTGGGACGTCCACGCGGCGCGCGGTCTGCACTGCGCGGACTGCCACTTCGCGGCCAACCATCCCCAGAAGTCGAAGTGGGCGAAGCGGCGGCCCGCCCACCTGAGGGAGGATCCCCGTGCCCTGTCGCTGGCGGCCTATCTGAAGCGCCCGGACCACCGTTTCCGGGCGGCCGCCTGCACCGATTGCCACGACCCGTTGCAGGTCCACCGGACCCTGCCGTACACCGAGCGGCATGTCCAGGCGCTGGCGTGCCAGGCATGCCATTCGCCCGCGTTGCACGCGCCGGCGCTGATGTCGATCGATCGCACCGTTGTCACCCCCGACGGCGGGCCGCGGATGGCGTTTCGGGGGGTCGAATCCGCCGACTTCCGGGCCCCCAACACCTGGTACGTCGATGGATATCGGCCGTTCCTGGGACGGGAGGCGGACGCGGACGGAGCGCGTTTCGCGCCGTTCAATCTGGTGACGGTGTGGGAGTGGGTCGGCGGGCCCCAGGGCACACCGGTGGATTCTGAACTGGTGCGGCGGGTCTTCGTCGAGGAACCGGGCGACTACCGTCCCGAGATTCTGGCGGCCCTGGATGCCGACAGGGATGGTCGGTTGAGCGACGGGGAACTGGTGCTGGCGGGTGCGGCGCAGGGGCTGATCCGGGATCGCCTGGCGGCCCTGGGCGTTTCGGAGCCCAGGATTCGGGGCGAAATCCGGGCCCATCCCGTGCGCCATGGGGTGGTGCGCGGGGACCGGACGGCCTCGGCCTGCGCATCGTGTCATGCACCGGCCTCCCGGTTCAACGAGCCGGTGCCCCTGGCGTCGGGGCCGCTTCCCGGTGGGGTGCTGCCGGTGCCCGCCGAGTCGTCCCTTGTGGCGCTGTCGGGCCGGCACCTCCAGGTGACCGACGAGGGGCTGGCCCTGGCGGGAACCGTGGATGCCTCGGGGGCCTACGTGCTGGGGCACCACCGGCACGCCTGGATCGATCGACTGGGGTTTGGCCTGTTCCTGGCGACGGTTCTGGGCGTGGGAGTCCACGGGGGCATGCGGGTCCTCCATGCGCGGCGTCGGGGAGTGGCTCGCCACGCGCTGCCGGGACGCCGAATCTACATGTACGGCATCTACGAGCGGATCTGGCACTGGACGATGGCGGGTGCCGTGGTGGTGCTGCTGGTCACGGGCCTGCGGATCCACTTTCCCGGCGTCTGGATGGGGCCGTCGTTCCAGACCGCGGTGTCGCTCCACAACGTGGCCGCGGCAATCCTGATCCTGAACGCCGCGCTGTCGCTGTTCTACCACGTGACCACCGGAGAGATTCGCCAGTTCCTGCCGCACCCCGAGGGCTTCGTGCGGCGCGTCGTCGCCCAGGCCCTGTACTACACCCGCGGCATCTTCACGGGCGCCGCGCACCCCGCGGCCAAGAGTCGCGAACGAAAACTGAACCCGCTGCAGCAGGTCACGTATGCCGGCCTGCTGAACGTGCTGTTCCCCATGCAGATCCTGACGGGCCTTCTGCTGTGGGTCGGAGGGGTTGCGCCCGCGGCGCTGGCGCCCATCGGCGGCCTGTCGGTCGTCGCGCCCGTACACAACCTGGGCTCCTGGTTGTTCCTGGCGTTCCTGGTGGCGCACGTCTATCTGACGACCACGGGCCACACGCCGACCGCGCACCTGCGGGCGATGGTCGGGGGCTGGGAGGCGGTCGAAGGGGAGGTCGAGGCATGACTGCGAAGCCGTACATCAATCCGTACCTGGGCGGCACGTTCCTGGGCGTCGTTCTGTTCCTGGCCTTCCTGTTGACCGGGGGGGGGCTGGGGGCTTCGGGCGCGGTCAACCGTGTCCAGGTAGCCGTGCTGGACGGGATCGCCCCGGCGCATGTCGATCGCGTGCCCTACTTCGCGGATCTGGCGGGCGGTGACCGGAACGCACTGGACGATCCGTCGATCTGGATGCTGGCGGGCACGCTGCTGGGGGGCCTGATCTCCGGGCTGGCGTTCGGGCGCGTTCGTCCCGAGATCCGGCGGGGGCCCAACGTCTCGAACGCGACCCGGCTGGTGGCCGCGTTCGTCGGGGGGGCGATCATGGGCTACGGGGCCCGTCTGGCCCGGGGATGCACCTCGGGCCAGGCGCTCAGCGGCGGGGCCGTGCTGTCCGTCGGGTCCTGGGCGTTCATGCTGGCCGTCTTCGCGGGCGGCTACCTGCTGGCGCACTCGGTGCGTCGGCTGTGGAACTAGGAGGGCGACATGGGACCGTTCCACCTGACGGCGGACTGGGGATCCTGGGTGTCCTACCTGGTTCCGCTGGCGATCGGCATGGGGTTCGGGGCCGCCCTCGAGATGTCGGGATTCGGCGACTCCCGCAAGCTGGCAGCCCAGTTCTACTTCAAGGACGTCACGGTCCTGAAGGTGATGTTCACCGGCATCGTGGTTGCCGGCACGCTGATCGGCCTGTCCTCGGCGGTCGGTCTGCTGGACTTCGATCAGATCTTCGTCAACCCGACCTACCTGGCCCCCGGCATCGTCGGCGGCCTGATCATGGGCGTGGGCTTCATCATCGGGGGATTCTGCCCCGGGACCTCGCTGGTCGCGGCCTCGACGCTGAAGATCGACGGCATCCTGTTCGTCCTGGGGGTCGCCACGGGGATCTTCTTCTTCGGCGAAACGGTGGCCTCGTTCGATGGCTTCTTCCACGCCACGGCGATGGGCCGGTTCACGCTGCCCGAACTGTTCGGGATGGACGCGGGAATCGTGCTGATGGGCGTGGTTGCGATGGCGCTGTTCATGTTCCGTGGCGGCGAGATGCTCGAGGCGCACTTCGGCCGAGGAGTTCCGGCCCGACAGTTGCGCTTCCTGCCTCGACGGCCCATGGCCTGGGTGTTCGGCGGGACGCTGTTCCTGATCGCGGGTGCCGCCGCCTTGATTGGCCAGCCGGACGCCGAGCGTCGCTGGGACCTGAAGGCGGGGACGCTGATGCCCAGGCTGGCGGATCGTGCCGTCCTTGTCCACCCGATGGAGGTTGCGGAATTGACGCAGGACACCTCACTGTACGTGCGGGTTCTGGACCTGCGACCCGAGCGGCAGTTCAATTTGTTCCACCTGCGCAACGCGACCCGCGTGACGCCCCAGCGCCTGCGTGACCCCGAGTACATCAAGTCGCTGAAGGGGTTGCCGCCCAACACCGTGCTGTTCACGGTGTCCAACGACGACGATCTGGCGGCGGAAGGCTGGCGGCTTCTGGCGGCCCAGGGCATCGACAACGCCTACGTCGTCGAGGGCGGCATCAACCGCTGGCTGACCTTGTTCCCGCCGCCGCCTTGTCTGGCGACCCCGCGCGCCGGGGCCCGCAGCGTCGAGGAACCCGCCTTCGTGTTCCATCGTGCGGTGGGCGACTGCTGCAACTCGGCCTACCCCGAGATCCGGCACAAGGAGCTGCCGTCGGACTGCTATCTGAGCGCCCACCCGGGGTCCGCGGCGCATTCCGGGGCCGGAGCGCGCGCACCGGATGCCCCGCCGGTGCCGTTCGAGCGGAAGGTCAAGCTGAAGCAGCGTGCGGCGGCGAGGGGCGGCTGCAGTTGAACCGAAGTGGCCGGAGCGTCCCTGGCGGGTCGGCGTCGCGCGTCGGTCGGCCTACGGTGCCGGCGCCAGTTCCAGGGTGCCCCGGGCGCCCTCCCCGTACACCGCCGGGTCCATCGACAGCGACCACAGCCTGCCGTGCAGCCAGTCCTGGACCGCGTTGGTGTAGCCGGGCGTCTTCGGCCAGCCGGACTGGCCCAGGTCCAGCACGAACCGACTGTCCTCGGGGGCGCTGAAGTCCAGAACGTGTCGAAGTGCCGGCCCCTCGATGGTCGGGAACGCGTACTCGGGCGCCCACAGGGCGAATCCGGCCGCCCAGACGGTGTCCCAGGCCCCGGGGATGGGGTGCGGCCCCTCGTCGAAGGCGCCGCCGACCGAGGTGCCGAACGGGTGATGGAACGTGATCGTGTGCAGGCGTCCCCACGTCCACTTCGCGACCGTGCCGCCCAGGGCCTTGGACAGGTTGCGGACCGCGGCGGAGAAGGCCATGCGCAGGATGGTGTCCCGGTCCTCGACCTGGGGCGTGTCCTTCATGTCGAACACGCGGGCCTGGGGCGCCTCGGCCCACAGCCGGTCGAAGAATCCGTAGGTGTACGAGAACACCGCCACCAGCCTGTGGAACAGCGGCGGCAGGTCGTCGTCCAGCGTCAGTTTCCACGCCTCGCGGTACGTCGCGAAGTACACGGAAGCCCCGACGGAATCGATGCCCGCGACGCGATCCCAGGCGCGGAGGGCGGCCAGTGCCTCCCGTTCCCGCGGCGTCAGTGCCGCGCCATCCAGTGCGGCCAGCAGGGCCGGGAGCAACCGATCCGCCTGCTTCGCGTAGGCGTCGGTCTGCAGTTCCCGGATCCCGTCCGCGGTCCACTTTGTCTGGGACTGCAGCACATCGCGGATCCGGTCCGCACGGTACCCCTGCATGGTGTCGATGCTGTAGGGGTAGGGGTAGTCCTCGGGCGGCACGACCTGGTTGTTCGCGGTCACGATCATGCCGGACGGGGGATCGATCATGCGCGGCAGTTGATCGAAGGGGATGTGCCCCCGCCACTCGAACTCGCCGGTCCAGCCGGGGACGGGCAGGGTCCCGTCGAACCCGACGCGCAGCGGCACGTGGCCCATGGGGAAGTAGCCGATGTGGCCGGCGTCGTCGGCCGCGATCCAGTTCTGGATCGGCGAGCCCCAGGTCGAAAGCGCATCGAAGAAGCCCTGGACGCTGCCGGCCTTGGCGGCCTTGACCATGGCGGCCACCTCGTCGGACGGCCACACGGCGTTGGTCTTCAGGGCCAGGGGCGGCGCGTCGGCCGGCATGCCGTCGATCATCGCGTCGTTCAACACAGGTCCGTTGCGGGTGTAGCGCAGGTCGAAGCGGTGCTCGACGTAGCGTCCCTTTCCGGTCTTCTCGCGAATCACGTGGGGCTCGATCGCGAAGGGGCGCGAGCCGTCCGGGGTCAGGTAGCGGGTCGGGTCGGCCGGGTCCAGGCGCTCGAGATAGATGTCCTGGACGTCGGCGAACGTGTTGGTCGGGGCCCAGCCCATGTTGCGGTTGCGCCCCAGCGACAGGATCGGGGTGCCGGGCAGCGCGGCGCCGATGGCGTCGATGCCGGGGGCCTGGATGTGCATCAGATAGAAGACGGCCGGCGCGTTGTGCAGCAGGTGCGGGTCGTTGGCCAGGATGGGCTTGCCGTTGGCCGTCCGGCTGCCCGAGACGACCCAGGAATTCGAGGCGGCGGGATTGACGAAGGGGCGGGTCTGTTCCTGGACGCGTCCCAGCAGGTCCAGGAATGCGGTGGCGGCCGGGGCCCAGGCGGCGGGATCGACGGCGTCCCGCGCCAGGATGTCGGTCAGCGTGGACGAGGCCTGCGCACCCTCGACTCGCGGCATGTCCCTGAA
Source organism: Myxococcota bacterium (assembly GCA_029975745.1). Classification (GTDB taxonomy): domain Bacteria; phylum Myxococcota_A; class UBA9042; order DTJE01; family DTJE01; genus DUVQ01. The sequence continues at coordinate 29,215 of JARKOL010000297.1, forward strand.
GTCGCGGTCCGACCGTTCGATGATATAGGGGCCGGCCGGAGGCGTGGACGGGAAGATCTCCTGCTGGGCCTCGGGGCCCAGTTCCGCCAGCAACAGGTATCGCAGCAGCTCGTGCGCCATGTTGACCGACAACTGGAAGTCGGTCAGCCGCGCCACGGTCATGACGTCCTCCAGCGTCCAGGGGGCGGGGGTTTCGTCCAGCAGTCGGTACTCGATGGGCAGCCGCTCGGCGCCGGCGATCCAGGCGTTGACGCCGGCGATGTAGGCCCTGCCCAGATCCAGGCTGGTCTCGTTCAGGCCCGCCACGCTCCTTGCGGCCTGTTGCGCCAGTCCCATCACGCGAAAGAAGCGATCCATGCCCAGCGTGTCCGAGAACGGCATGCCGTCCGGTGCGGCCTGGGCCCCGAACAGCTCGCTGACCCTGCCGGACGCCATCCGACGCAGCATGTCCATCTGGAACAGGCGGTCCCGTGCCTGGACCCAGCCGATCGCGAACCACAGGTCGTGCTCGCTCTGGGCGACGATGTGCGGCACCTCGTGGCGGTCGTAGGTGACCCGGACCGGCTCCCGCAGGCCGTCCAGCGTGGCTCGGCCCTGGGGCAGGGGCGCGTCGGGCTTGATCGAGTAGCCGATGAATCGCGAGGCCGAGCAGGACAGGCCCGACAGGGCCAGCGCGACCAGCATCGCCAACGTCCACGAGCGGGAGTGTCGCATGGGAACCTCCATTGAAGCGCGAACTCTACCGCGATTCGCGAATTCGCAAGAGGGGGGATTCGACCCGCGGGACGGGGTTGATCAGGGAGTCTTCGGAGAATCGGAGGGGGCGGTCAGCACTTCAGGCAGAGGGTCTGGTACTTGACCCAGATCATGTCGTCGGCCTCGGGCATGCAGGCGCCGCCGATGTCGAAGATGATCGAGTTGGACGGGGCGTCGTAGCGCCACCCGGAGGTACACTTGACGCCGTTGACCTTCAGCTCGATCGAGGCGGGGTCGGCCAGCCGGGACAGGAAGAACTGGACCTTGGGCACGAAGGTGATCTTGCCGATCTCGTTCATGATCGGAGCGAACGAGGATTCGCAGATCGAGCCGACCAGACCGCCGGTCTGGTTCGCCACCTCGATGTACCGCTTGCCGTCGTCGGCCACGCCGCCGTCCGCCGCCTTGCAACCCGTGGAGCCGTTGAGCTGGGGCACGCCGCGAACGCCGACGATGGCGTTGAAGTGCATCATGTTGACGTTGTACCAGCCCTTGAGGTTCTTCAGGAAGTCGATGTAGAAGGCGATCCCGGCGGCGGACTGGTCCTCCTCGTCGGACAGGGCGACGATTTCCAACTGGGCGTCG
>JARKOL010000308.1 GCA_029975745.1 Myxococcota bacterium
GGACAAGGCACTGGACATGCTGGACGACTTCCAGGAAGCCGCCTTCTCGGCGGGCCACACGCAACTGGTCGAGTCGCTTGAAAAGGTCCGGCTGTCCGCCAAGACGATCGCCCGGACCCTCCGGGCCGACCCGGAAGGCGCCGGCGCGGCCAACCAGCGGTTCCTGGACGAACTGCTTTCCGACGCCCAGACCCTGGCACGAATCATGGTGTCCTGGAAGGATGCCCGCCCGCTGACCCCGAACGACCTGCCACCGTCGTTGAAGAACCGCTTCCTGGGCAAGGACGGCAAGATCGCCGTGTACCTGTTCCCCCGGAAGTCGGTCTACGACGTGGAATTCCTGGATCGAATGCTTGCGCAGGTCTACGAGATCGACCCGACTGCCACCGGCTTCCCCACGACGCACCAGGTCATGTCGCGCGAGGCGTTCACCAGTTTCAAGAACGGCAGCCTGCTGGCCATCGGCGTCGCGCTGCTATTCCTGGCGCTGGTGCTGCGCAGCCTGGGGGGCTTCGTGATCGCCGCGCTGCCGCTGCTGGTCGGCGAGGGATGGATGCTGGGCGTCCTCGCCGCGGCCCAGATTCCGTTCAACTACGGGAACATGATTGCGCTTCCCCTGCTGATGGCGCTGGCACTGGACTACGGCGTCTGGTTCGCGCACCGCCGCAGCGAACTGACGGATCTGGGGCCCTGGCAGGTGATTCGCGTGGCCGGCGTCCCGATCCTGCTGGCAGCCCTGACGACCCTGGCCGGCCTGGGTGCCATCACGTTCGCCAGCTACCGGGCCATTTCCAGCCTGGGCCTGGCGGTGACCATCGGACTGATCTGCTGCCTGGCGTGCGCGATGTTCATCTCGCCCGCCGTGGCCCAACTGCTGGACTGGAGGCGAAAATGACGCAGCACCGCATTGCGTGGTCCGTTCCGGTGGCGATCGTGGCGCTCGCGCTGCCCATGCTGGCTTCCCAGGCACGCGCGGACTCCCCCCGCTACCTGGTCCTGTGCTACCCCGGGGGCAACGTCAAGACACGCGACGCCGAACCCTCGGCCAAGGCGATGGTGGAACTGGTCGAGAAGCTTGGGGGCTGGTCCGCCGGTTCGTTCTCCAGCCGCTTCACATCCAAGGTCACCGAATGCGACTCCTGGATGGCCGAGAAACCGCCGTTCGCCATCGTGTCGCTGGGCTGGTGGCTGGCCCACCAGGGGGACACGCTGACCCCGCTGGTCCAGCCGAAGATCAAGGGCGCCACCGACGAGATCTACCGGGTCATCGTCCGCAAGGGCACCTTCAAGTCGCTGGACGACTTGCGAGGCAAGACGCTGACCGGAACCCCCCTGGTCGAGTCGGACTTCCTGATGAAGGTCGTCTTCGGCGGGCGCTTCAAGGCGTCCGACTTCAAACTGGAGCCCTCTTCTCAGGCGCTGCGAGCCCTCCGCAGCCTGAATGATCGCGAGGTGGATGCCGTCGTGGTCACCGCCCAGCAGTTCCAGTCGATGGGCGCGCTGCCCTTCGCGAATCTGCTGGAACCGGTGTTCGTCTCGGCGCCGATCCCGCTGATGGGCGTCGTCGCCAACGAGAAGACGACCACTCCCGACGAACGGCGACGCTTCCAGAAGGCGCTGACGAGCTTCTGCGGCCACAAGGAAGGCAAGCAGTTCTGCGAGCTGTTCGGCATCGACGCGTTCGTCCCGGCGAATGCATCGACCTATGATGGCGCCAAGGCGCTGTGGAAGTAGGAGGACTCCCCGAGCCGTCCGCACCGCCAGCGTGCGCGACACCAGAGGAGGCGCCCGTGACCACGCACCGACTTTCCTTGGCCGTCCGAACGTTCGCCCTCCTGGCCGCACTGGCGACAGGCTGCGGCACGGTCGGTCTGGCCGGCCTGGGCGAACTGGATGCCTGCGACCCCGCGGGGGCCGCTGGCATCGACGGCACCCCGGTCGATGTGCATCGAACCCCGTCGGCCGAACTCGCGTGCGCCCTGTCGGCACTTCGTGACACCGACCATCCGGATCGGCTCCAGGCGCTCCAGGGCGCCCGGATCTGCGCCGAACTTTCGACCCGATCCACGAATGCGGACCGGATGGAGCGTTTCGCGCACGAGTGCGTCCGTTGGGCCCGTGCGGCCGCGGCACACGCCGAAGGCAAGGGCCTGGCCCGATACTGGGAGGGCGTCTGCCTGGGCAACGCCGTCCGGCACAGCCCGCTGAAGGCCATGAAGAACCTTTCCTCCCTGGAACGCACGTTGTCCGAGGCGATGGACGCCGACCCCGACCAGGACGACGGCGGCCCGCTGCGCGTACTGGGCATGCTGTACGTCAAGGCGCCGGCCTGGCCCCAGGGGGTCGGGGACGTCGATCGCGGCATGGAACTGATCGCCGAGGCCGCCGAGCGGCACCCGGACCACCCGCTGAACCGGATGTTCCTGGCGCTGGCCCTGTGGGATGTCGAGGAGGATCGCGAAGCCGCCGCCGCCGAACTCAAGGTCGCTTTCCGGCTGCTCCAGTCCGAGCGGTTCTCGCAGACCGCGCCCTACTGGATGAAGGAGGCGAAGAGCCTGGCCGCCGAGCTCGGCGTCGAGTTCCCCCAGTAGGCCAACGCCACGCGCCCCCACCGATTGACAACCGTCCCGCTTCCGACTAACTTTCGCCCAACCCGGGCCCAGCCCGCTCCGTGACTGTCGGCGTGTTCGAATCCGGCCCCCAGCCTGCCCCGAATCCATGGTCCAGGGATGGCGTATTGCTTCTGGAGGATGGCACGGTCTTCACCGGCCTGCCGTTCGGATGGCGCGGCGTCCGCACCGGCGAGGCGGTCTTCTCGACCGGCATGGCCGGCTACCAGGAAGCACTGTCCGACCCGTCCTACTGCGGCCAGATCCTGACCCTGACGGTGCCGCACGTCGGCAACTACGGCGTCAATCCCGAGGACGTCGAGAGCCGCGCGCTGCCCCTGGCGGGGTTCGTGATCACGCACCGCGCCCGGCTGCACAGCAACTGGCGCGCCCGCGGCACGCTGGAGGACCTGCTCCGCAGCCACAACGTGCCGGCGCTGGAGGGCGTCGACACCCGCGCCCTGGTGCGCCACCTGCGCACGAACGGCACGATGCGGGCGATCCTGTCCACCGACGGCACGCCGATCGAGGCGCTGGCGCGGACGCTGGCGGACTGGGCCGGCATCGACGGCGAGGACCTGTCGCGCCGCGTGACCGTGCCGATGCCCGAGCCGTTCGTGCCGGGCCCCGACGAGCAGTCCCCGATCCCGGTCCGCCGCGCCGCGCGCCCGTTCCGCGTCGCCGCGATCGACTTCGGCATGAAGCGCAACATCGTCCGCAACCTGGCCTGGCGCGGGTTGCGCGTGACCGCGTTCCCGTCGGGCACCGACGCCCGCGACCTGCTGGACTTCGCGCCCGACGGCGTGTTCCTGTCCAACGGCCCGGGCAACCCGGCGATGGTCGAGGCCGGCATCGCCACGGTGCGCCGGCTGCTTCAGGTGCGCGACCTGCCGATCTTCGGCATCTGCCTGGGCCACCAGATCCTGGCCCTGGCCGCCGGCGCGCGCACGGTCAAGCTGCCCTTCGGCCACCGCGGCACGAACCACCCGGTCCAGGACCTGGCCACCGGCCGCGTGTGGATCACCAGCCAGAACCACGGCTACTCGGTCGATCCGGCGTCGCTGCCCGCGGGCATCGAGATCACCCACGTCTCGCTGCACGACCGGACCGTGGAGGGCATGCGGTTCCGCGACCGTCCGGTGTTCTCGGTCCAGTTCCACCCGGAAGCCAGCCCCGGCCCGCGGGATGCGCTGGTGCTGTTCGATCGCTTCGTCGAGGCCATGGAAGCCCGCGACCCGAGGTAGGCGATGCCGCGCGACCCGTCCCTGAAGTCCATCCTGGTGATCGGGTCCGGCCCGATCGTCATCGGCCAGGCCTGCGAGTTCGACTACTCCGGCGTGCAGGCCGTGCGCGCGCTGAAGGAGGAGGGCCTGCGGGTCGTCCTGCTGAACCCGAATCCCGCGACCGTGATGACGGAACCGGGCCTGTGCGACGCGACGTACCTGGAGCCGCTGCGTCCCTGGGTCGTCCGCCGCATCCTGGAACGCGAGCAGGTCGATGGCGTGCTGACGACGCTGGGCGGCCAGACCGCGCTGAACCTGGCGGTGGAATGCCACGAGCGCGGCATCTGGCAGGAGTTCGGCGTGCGCCTGCTGGGCGCCGACGTCGAATCGATCCGGATGGCCGAGGACCGCGAGCAGTTCCGGCGGGCGATGGAGTCGATCGGCCTGCCCTGCAGCCGCGGCATGATGGTGCATACGGTCGACGAGGGCATGCGCCACGTCGCCGAGCTGGGCTACCCCGTCATCCTGCGCCCGTCCTTCACGCTGGGCGGCGAGGGCGGCGGCATCGCGAACAACGAAGACGAGGCCCGCGCGATCCTGGAGCACGGCATCCGGCTCAGCCCCGTGGGCTCGATCCAGGTCGAGGAGTCGCTGGTCGGCTGGAAGGAGTTCGAGCTCGAGGTCATCCGCGACAACGCCGACAACGGCATCATGGTGTGCAGCATCGAGAACGTCGACCCGATGGGCGTGCACACCGGCGACAGCATCACCGTCGCCCCGGCCCAGACGCTGACCGACAAGGAGCTCCAGACCCTGCGCGACTGGTCGCTGCGCATCCTGCGGCGCATCGGCGTGTCCTGCGGCGGGTCGAACGTGCAGTTCGCGCTGCACCCCGAAACGGGCCGCCTGATCGTCGTCGAGATGAACCCCCGCGTCAGCCGCTCGTCCGCGCTGGCGTCGAAGGCTACCGGCTACCCGATCGCCCGCGTCGCGACGCTGCTGGCCATCGGCTACACGCTGGACGAGCTGCCGAACCGCATCACGCGCACGACCGTCGCCGCGTTCGAGCCCAGCCTGGACTACGTGTGCGTCAAGGTGCCGCGCTGGGCGTTCGAGAAGTTCCCCGGCCTGGCCCCGAAGCTGACGACCCGCATGCAGTCCATCGGCGAGGCGATGTCGCTGGGCCGCACGTTCGCCGAGGCCCTGGGCAAGGCGCTGCGCAGCACCGAGACGCGCCAGCCCCACCTGCTGGGCCCGTCGGTCCACCTGTCGGACGACGAGCTGGCCCGCCAGATGCGCGAGGCCACGCCCGACCGGCTGTTCCACATCTTCGAGGCGCTGCGCCGCGGCTGGCCGCGGTCCGCGATCCAGCGGGCGACGGCCTGGGACCCGTGGTTCCTGGACCAGATCGCGCTGATGGTCGACGGCGTCACCGGCGTCGCGTCGTGCCGCGGCGGCCCGCTGTCGCCGACGCTGCTGCGCGAGGCCAAGTCGCTGGGCCTGTCGGACCCCGAACTGGCGCGCGCCGCCGGCATCGACGAGGACACGCTGGCGACGATGCACCCCGACCCGGGCTACCGCGGCGTCGACACGTGCGCCGGCGAGTTCGAGGCGTCGACGCCCTACTTCTACTCGGCCCACGGCGTCGCGACCGAGGGCGAGGGCCTGGGCGACCGCGCCGTCATCATCCTGGGCAGCGGCCCGAACCGCATCGGCCAGGGGCTGGAGTTCGACACCTGCTGCGTGTCCGCCGTCGAGGGCCTGCGCGACGAGGGCTTCAAGGCGATCCTCTACAACTGCAACCCCGAGACGGTGTCCACCGACTTCGACACCGCGGACCGGCTGTACTTCGAGCCCGTGACCAGCGAGGACGTCCAGGCGGTGTGCCGCCGCGAGCATCCCCACGGCGTCATCGTCGGCCTGGGCGGCCAGACGCCGCTGAAGGTCGCCGACCGCCTGCACCGCGCCGGCGTCCCGATCCTGGGCACCCAGCCCGCCGGCATCGGGCTGGCCGAGGACCGGCGGCAGTTCGCGGACCTGTGCGCCCGCCTGGGCATCGACGTGCCGCCCAGCCGCACCGCGACGTCCGCCGACGAGGCCGTGGCCGCCGCGCGCGACATCGGCTACCCGCTGATGCTGCGCCCGTCGTTCGTCCTGGGCGGCGAGGGCATGGCCATCGTGTGGAACGAAGCCGAGCTGATGACCCGCATCACGACCGCGATGCGCGTCACCGAGGACTCGCCGCTGCTGCTGGACCGCTTCCTGGAGGACGCGCTGGAACTGGACCTGGACGTGCTGGCCGACGGCACCGACGTCCATCCGTGCGGGATCCTGGAACACATCGAGCCCGCCGGCGTGCATTCCGGCGACTCGATGCAGGTGTACCCGGCCCAGCACGTGACGGCCGAGGAAGAGGCCCGGATGATCGAGATCGCCCGCCAGATGGCGCGCGAGCTCGGCGCCGTGGGCCTGATGAACCTCCAGTTCGCCCGTGCCGACGGCCGCCTGTACCTGCTGGAGGTCAACCCCCGCGCCAGCCGCACCGTCCCGTTCCTGCACAAGGCGTCCGGCGCGCCCTGGGCCCGGCTGGCGGCCCGCGTGATGGCCGGACGGAAGCTGGCCGACCTGAAGCCCCCGGTCGCCGACGCCCGCGACCGCGTCTGGGTCAAGGTCCCGGTGTTCCCGTTCGCCCGGCTGGGCATCGACCCGGTGCTGGGGCCCGAGATGCGCTCGACGGGCGAGGTGCTGGGGTCCGGCCCATCCACCGGCCTGGCCCTGGTCAAGGCGCTGCGCGCAGCGGGCGTCAACCTGGACGAGCACGGGGCCGTGTTCCTCAGTATCAACGACCGGGACAAGAGCCGTCCCGGCGCCCAGGAGCTGGTCGCGCACCTGAGGGATCTGGCGCTTCCGGCCTATGCCACCGCCGGTACGGCCGCGTTCCTGGCCGATCACAACATCGAGGCGAAGCGGCTGGACAAGATCGGCGAAGGCGGCAAGAACGCCATCGCCCTGCTGCGCCACCACCAGGTCGGCCTGGTCATCAATACCCCGCGGGGCGTCAAGGGCCGTACCGACGCCGGCGCCATCCGAATGGCCGCCCAGCAGTCCGGCGTGCCCTGCCTGACGACGCTCGAGGGGGCGCTGGCCGCCCTGGAGGGCCTCAAGGCGCTTCGGGGATGCGAACTGGATATTCGCCCGTTGTGACGGCCGCGCCACGCGGCGCCCGGATCACCCGTTCCACGACCCCCTGCAACCGCTCCATGCTGTAGGGTTTGGGCAGAACGCCGTCGAAACCGCATTTCCGATAGTCGGCCATCACCGTGTCCGGCGCGTACCCACTGGAAACGACCGCGCGCAGGTCCGACTGGCGGTCCCGCAGTCGCCCCAGCACCTCGGCACCGCCCATGCCCCCCGGCACGGTCAGGTCCAGGATCGCCAGATCGAACGGGCGCCCTTCCGCCAGCGCCTCGCAGTGGATGTCCAGCGCGGTCTCGCCGTCCGGACACGACACGACCTCGTACCCCAGCCGGTCCAGCATCTCCTCGGCCACGTGCCGAACCCCCTCCTGGTCGTCCATCACCAGGATGCGCCCCGAGGTCGCCGGAAGAGGCCGTTCCTGACAAGGCAACTCTCCGGTCCGGCGCTTCGACCGCGGCAGATCCATCCGGACGACGGTCCCCTGGCCGACCTGGGACTCGATCGTGATCTCCCCGCCGTGCCGCCGCACGATCGAGTAGACGGTCGCCAGCCCGAGCCCGGTCCCGTTGCGCTTGGTCGTGAAGAACGGATCGAACACGCGCGGCAGGCAGTCGGACGGAATCCCGACACCGTCGTCGGCCACGGCCAGCCGAACCTTGTCCCCGGCCACGGGCCGACCGTCCAGCCCAGGTTCGCCCTTGCGCACATTGCTCGCCGTCAGCCGGACCACGCCCCCGCCGGTCATCGCCTGAACCGCGTTCAGAACCAGGTTGTGGACCACCTGGCCCATCTGGCCCGCGTCCGCATCCGCGAGCCAAAGATCCCGGGGCGTCTCGACCTGGATGCGCACGTTCGAGCCCGAGCCGACGAACGACGCCGACTCGCGGATCACCTCGGCCAGGGATGTCGCGCGCCGAATCGGCGCACCGCCCCGCGAGAAGGTCAACAACTGGCGGGTCAGCCCCTGCGCCCGCCCGCACGCCCTGGAGGCCTCCACCAATCGCTGCGCCACCCGCTCCCGGTCGCCCGCATCCAGGGCCGCCAGACTGATGAATCCCGAGATTGCCGTCAGCAGATTGTTGAAGTCGTGGGCGATGCCGCCGGCCAGCGTGCCGATCGACTCGATCCGCTCGGCCTTCAGGGACTCGCGCATCGGGCGAAGGTCCTGGACGACGACCACGATGCCGACCCGGTCGCCCTCGCGATCCAGCACCGCCGCGCCGTTGATCAGCACGGGCACCTCTCCCCCTTCGCGGGCCACCAGCACGGTCTCGACCCCACTTCCAGGCTCGGTGCGCTCCAGGAATGCGGCAACCGATTCCTGAACGACCTCGGGCTCCTTGGCCAGGGACTCGATCGACAGGTTGACCAGCGCCCCCGCCTCGAAGCCAAGCAGCCCCATCGAGCGAGGATTCGCCTCCAGGATTCGACCCTGCTCGTCCAGCAGCAGAACCAGGTCCTGGATGCCGGCGAGGATGGCCCCCACCGCCTGCGACGAGGTCACCGCGATCAACCGATGCCGCCGGATCGCAACGGCATAGCCGGCAACCCAGATGGTTGCGAACAGGTTGGGCGCCTGGGGAGCCACGGGTGCCGTGACCAAGGGAAAGCCGGTCACGAACAGGGCCGCGCCCCCGAGCGCCAGAATCCCGGATCCCAGGATCCACTGCGCCTGCCGGCGCTCGCGTCGACTGGATACGACCCGAAACCAGCGGACCAGCAGCCCCAGGCTGGCAAGGACGTAGCCCACCACCCCCACCTGCACCGCCCAAGCCCATGCCCCCGCACCGCTGAAGTCCCGGGACCACCCCAGCGACGTGCGCACGACGTTCACGCCGACTTGCTCCGGAAACACCACCAGGGGTGTCGATATCACGATCGCGGGAAGCATCAACGGCACCAACCAGAGCATCGAGAGCGGCCGGGACCGGGTCAGTCCCAACACCACCCAGAGTTGCAGTGGCACCACCAGGGCCCAGCAGGCCGCGCCGACCGAATGCCACAGCCGCGCATGCTCGGGGCCTCCCGCATCGAAGAACGCCGCCTGGGCCAGGCTGAACCCCATCAGCAGCACCAGCGGCACGAAGAAGTCGCGATTCAGTCGCTTCTCAAGGCCGTGCGACGCCACCGTAGCGGCAACGACGCCACAGAAGGCCGCCGTCACCAATGAAAGGAATGCGAGAAGACTCATTCCAACCCACGTTCTATGACCGTCCCCCGACCGTAATGCCTTGATGTCCCGATGTCAACGACGATCGAAACACCAGGACCCTTCGCCATCTACGCTGCAAGCCAGGCGACACGAGGGTCAGGCGAGGCAACGAACGAATGTCCGGGAGGAAGCGGATCCGGTCGGGATCCGCAGGGAAGGCGATCTAGCGGCACATCCCGTCGCCGGCGCAGTAGGAGCCCCAGCCGCAGTGGGAATCGTTGACGCATCCTTCGCGGCACTGTCCGGCCCCGGCGCAGTACTCGTTCACGAAGCAGTCGGTATCGAACACGCAGCGCCGGGTCGAGTAGCAGGCCCCATCCGCGCCGCAGTACTTGTCCGCGCCGCAGTCATAGTCGCTCAGGCAGAAGTAGTAGGCCTGGCAACCGCCTCCCTGGCAGAAGAACCCCGGGGGACAATCCGCGGTCTTCCAGCAGCCGCCCGCGACGTCGCAGCGCCCGTCGCTGGCGCACTGGAACCCGGACGCGCAGTCGTGCCAACCGAAGCACTCCTGGGGAACCCAGCAACCGCCATCCACGCCGCAGTAGGTCCCCACCGGACAGTCCGAGTCATACCGACAGCCGGCGCTGTAGCAGCGCTGGTCGGAACCGCACAGCGCGCCAAGGCCGCAATCGGCGTCCCGGTGGCACTGGACCGAGGCATCCAGATAGCAGTACCCGGTGAACCCGCAGCGCGCCCCCACGCCACAGTCCGCGTCGTAGTAGCATTCCGGCGCCGACGCGACGGCGTAGCAGGCCCCGTCCAGACCGCACGCGTAGCC
>JARKOL010000310.1 GCA_029975745.1 Myxococcota bacterium
CGCGTTTCGCCAGTTCTTTCGCTGGGCACTCGAGGACGGCCTGATCGCGACCAACCCGATGGAGGACGTCGAGATCCCGAAGTTCACGGCGCGCCTGCCGGTCGTATTGTCCGAAGCGGACGTGGAGCACGTGCTGGACGCCCCCGGGGAGGCCTCGCCCGTGGGCCTGCGGGACCGCGCCATCCTGGAACTGCTGTACGGTTCCGGCCTGCGCATCTCGGAGGCGCTGGGTCTGGACATCGTCGATGTCAACCTGGTCCAGGGGTTCGTCATCGCCCGGGGCAAGGGACGCAAGGAGCGCGTCGTCCCGATTTCGCCCCCCTGTCGCGAGGCGGTCCAGCGGTACTTGCGGGACGGCCGCCCCCTGCTGGTTGCCAAGCGACGGCCTTCGACCGGCGGACGCTCGCGCCGGGACCCCCTGTTCGTGACCGCCCGGGGCACCGTGCTCACTCGCCAGGGCTTCTTCAAGAACCTCCAGAAGTACGGCATCCAGGCCGGCGTCATCAAGCGCCTGTCGCCACACAAGTTGCGCCATTCGTTCGCGACGCACCTGGTCGAGGGCGGCGCCGACCTGCGGGCGGTCCAGGAGATGCTGGGTCACGCCAGCATCGCCACCACCGAGATCTATACCCATGTCAGTCGGGCCCACCTGCGCAAGGTCTATCGGAAGGCCCACCCCCGGGCCTGAGGGCGTTTCGGCAAGCGCCCCCTCCGGCCGATTGCGTTTGACCCCAGCCTGCGAAGCCGCTAACATGCCTCCCACGGACAGGAGGCCCCCTTGGCGGACGATCGAACCGGGCACCCGAACATGCGCATCGACGAGGACATCGCGCAGCTTCGGCACTCGCTGATGAACCCCCTCACCGTGGTCATGGGCTACGCCGAACTGCTTGCGTCCCGCAAGGACCTGCCCGAGGACGTCCGCATGCAGGTCGGACGCATCCTGGAAGAGGCCAGCGAGTGCGTTCGCATCATCGACCGCTCGCGCCAGATGGCCAGCGAGACCCGGAATGCGGGTTCGGTCTCGGGCCCGGTGAAGCGTCGCGTCCTGATGGTCGATGACGAGCCCGTCATTCGCAAGCTGGCGGCCGAGATCCTGTCCCCCGAGTACCAGGTGCATGGCGTTCCGGACGCGGATACCGCAATCCGTTCGCTGCTGACCGAGGACTTCGATCTGGTGCTCCTGGACCTGGATCTGGGCGGTCCCGTCGGCGGTCGTTCGCTGTACGAGACCCTCCTGGTCCAGCAGCCCGAGGTGGCGGAACGCGTGGTGTTCGTGACCGGCGGTGCCGTGACCGAGGACGATCTGGCCTTCCTGGCGGGTTCCGGCCGGGAATGCATCGCGAAGCCGTTCCACATCAGCCAGTTGCGCGATGTCGTGGAACGCGCGACCGCACTGTAGCCGCATCCATTTCGACGCAATCACCGGAAGATGACCCGGAAGGGGCAGGGCGAGGGGATCAGACCTTGGGCTTGGTCGCGTCGCGCCGATTCGTGAAGAAGTCCAGCAGGTCCATCGGCAGCGGGAACACGACCGTGGTGTTCTTGTCGGCGCCAATCTCGGTCAGCGTCTGCATGTAGCGCAACTGCACGGAAACAGGCTCGGCAGCCAGGATGGTGGCCGCCTCTTGCAGCTTCTGGCTGGCCATCAGCTCACCTTCCGAGTGGATGATCTTGGCCCGCTTCTCGCGCTCGGCCTCGGCCTGGCGCGCGATGGCGCGGCGCATCTCCTCGGGCAGATCGACCTGCTTCATCTCGACCAGCGAGACCTTGATCCCCCAGGCGTCGGTGTGACGATCCAGGATCTCCTGCAGGCGGATGTTCAGCTTTTCGCGCTGGGACAGCAGTTCGTCCAGTTCGACCTCGCCCAGGATGGAACGCAGGGTCGTCTGGGCAAGCTGGCTGGTCGCGTACATGAAGTTTTCGACGTCCGTGATCGCCTTGGACGCGTTGACGACGCGGAAGTACGCGACGGCGTTCACGCGACAGGTCACGTTGTCCTTGGTGATGATGTCCTGGGGCGGCACGTCCATGGTGATGGTCCGCAGGTCCACCCGGATCATCCGGTCCAACGGCCAGAAGATGAAGATCAACCCGGGGCCCTTGGGGGCGGGCAACAGGCGTCCCAGGCGGAAGACGACCGCGCGTTCGTATTCGCGAATCACGTGAACCATGCTGAACAGGTAGACCAGCACGATCACGACGGCCATCATGTATCCGTTCGACAACAGTCCCACCAACGATTCCATGCGTCCCTCCCTTGTGAATCCGAATCGACAGACCGCGAGGGTATCACGCCTCGTCGGGTTCCACGACAAGAGTCAGTCCTTCCATCGCGAGGACGCGCACCCGGGCGCCCTCGGGGATCTCGACGTCGGCGCGCGCGCTCCAGTACTCGCCGTGAATCATCACCCGGCCGGGACCGGGGCCAAAGGCCGCAAGGGCGGTCCCGACCTCGCCCATCAACCCCTCGGAACCCGTCGTGATCGTTCGGCGCAACGAGCGCACCGCCAGCAACGTCAGGAACATGACGATCCCGCCAAATGCCACGGCGGTCATGATGGCAAGCTTGGGGTCCACGCGCATTCCTCCGTCAGGCAGGTCCACCAGGATGATGGCACCGATCGCCAACGCCACGGCGCCGGCCAACGCCAGAACACCGAAACTCTGGACGAACACCTCGGCCACGAACAGGCCGATTGCGGCGAGGATCAACAGCACGCCCGCCGCATTCAACGGCAGGAACGAGAAGCCCGTCACCGCCAGCAGCAGGGCCAGGCCGCCGATCACGCCCGGAAGCACCAGGCCGGTGTGCGTCACCTCGACGTACACCAGCAGCAACCCGATCAGGAACAGCAGGAACGCCACGTTCGGATTGACCAGGAAGGAAAGGACACGCTCGCGGAACGTCATCGGAACATCCACGACCACGGCGCCGGCCAGCGCCAGGGTCGTCGTCGTACCATCGACGCGACGCACCTCGCGACCGTCCAACTGGCGCAACAGATCGGCCTCGGTCGCGGCCACCAGGTCGATCAGGTGCAGGTCCAGGGCCTCCTGCTCGGTGTAGGCACGGCTCTCCGATACGGCCAGGGCCGCCGCCTCGGCGTTGCGCCCGCGAACCGCCGTGATGGCGCGAAGATACGCCTGGATGTCGCTGCTGATCTTCTCCATCAGGATCTGCGCCTGCGAGGCCGGGGGTGTCCGCTGCGGCGCGGGTGGCGCGGCCGTCTGGGGCGCGGGTTCGTCCCCCGTCTCTTCGGTCTGCCGAGTCTTCCCGGGGGCGGGCGTCTTCTGGGGCTCGGTCCCGGGCAACTGCCCCGGATCGATGGGCAGAATGCCCCCGATGGACAGGATGGGATGAGCGGCCCCGGTGCGCGTGCCCGGGGCCATCGCCGCGACGTCGGCCGACACCAGCAGGAAGAAGCCGGCGGAGGCCGCGCGGCCGCCCGAGGGGCCGACCCAGACCGCCACGGGCACCGCCGAGGCCAGCATTCGGCGAACGATGACCTCCATCGAATCCACCAGGCCGCCGGGCGTATTCAGCACCACCAGCACCAGATCGCTGTGTTCCGCCTCGGCCTGGTCGATGGCGCGCACGACGTATTCGGCATGCAACGGATCGATCGCGCCGTCCAGCACGGCCCGATGAACGGTCGCACCGACGGCCTCGCGGGCGCCCGCGCCGGAGACGATCCAGGACGCGAGGGCCAGCGCCAGAAGACCCAATACAGGAACGCGGAAGCGGGTTCGTTTCGTCATCATGACTCGCTCTCGACAGCCCGTGTCGGGCGTACCAGCAGGACATGGCAGTCGGCCTCGCGGGCGACCCCCTGGGCGACGGTTCCAAGCACCATCCCCGCGATCACTCCCGTGGATCGGTTCGCGGTGACGATCAGGTCCACCTCGTTTCGACCGGCCAAGGCCAGGATCTCGGCGACCGGATCGCCGGTCGCGACCAGGGCCCCGTAGTCGGCGGAACCTCGCCCCGTCACTTCGCGAACCCGCTCGTCGATCTGCTCGAACGCCACCTCTTCCAGGTGTCGCGTCGTATCGGGCATCGCCACGTCCTGGGGGAACAGGGGGCTGACCGCCGGAGTCCGCGCGACGACATGGCACACGGAAAGCCTGGCGCCGTTTCGCTGGGCGATGCCGTGGGCCGTCTGCAGGACCGACTCCGCGACCTCCGAGAAGTCGATCGCCGCCAGAACGTGCCGATAGGTGTGGCCCGGCACCACCAGCCCCGGAGCCGATTCGGAGGCGATCCGGCCGGCCACGATCGGTCGCGTGGCGCGCCCGTCCGCGTACGCGACGTCGAAGGTCGGTTCCAGGAACAGGAAGTCCCGGTGGGTCTTCGAGGCGTTGCGTCCGCCCCCCATGGCCAGGTTGTTGCCGAAGGCGATGTGCGCGGTTCCGCGCGCCTTTTCGTCCTCGAGCAGATTCCCCGAAAGCCGCGCCCCCGGATTCAGGCCCAGTCCCAGTTCACCGATGGTTCCCGCCCCTTCATCGACCTGAAGGGCCTCGGACACCAGCCTGGCAAAGCCCGCGTCCGCGCAGGACACGTCGGTCACCCGCCCGTTCGTGACCGTCAGGCGCACGGGGGCCGGAACCTGGCCCAGGTCCCCGATGCTGCCGTCGCAGACCACGACTCCCTGCGCCGAGTCCTCGACCGGGGCGCACCAGATCTCGCCCGCGGGAAGATTGCCCCAGCAGCCGTCGGGCACCACCGTGTCGGTCGCGAAGGGACGCCCCGCGATCGTCATGTCGATTCGCGTCCCGCCCGGCGCGGTCACGCGGACGCGTTGCGCACCATCCAGACGGCGGATCAGGGAGTGTGCCTCCAGCGCCATCGCCTCGTAATCGACGGCCATGGGCCCCTCGGTCAGCATCGCGGCCGTGATTCCGGGCGCATGGCCCAGGCGGCGAGCGACGCGAGTCAGCGTGCCGATCAATTCGACCCGGAAGGGAGTCTCGGCCAGCAGCGACGAGAAGCAGGTCACGGCCACGTCGGTGTCCGGGATCAGGGCCATCAGGGCCTCCGGAACCTCGGTCAGTGGCCGGGACGCCTCGTCCAGACAGAACGGGAACACCTGGGCGCCGATCTGGCGGCCCGCCTCCTCGAAAGCCTGCGCCACCGATTTCGTCGCCTCGTCGGTCACGACCAGGAAGTTCTCGCCGGCACGCAGCGCCAACAACTGTTCCAGCGCCGCGCGGGCATTGCGCGTCCTGACATCGTCCATGGCAGCCTCCATGCGGGGTTCGACCTCCATGATGCGTCAAGGCGCCCCGGCTGTCGAGTCGGACCCCCTGGCGCGCCGGGGCGCATCCATCCGGATTTGGGACCGCGCGTGTTCGGATCAGGCGACCGGGCGCGGCGGCAGGGCCTAGATCGGCTCGGGCTTGCGGACGACCTCGGGTTCGTCGTCGTCCGCCATGATGACCGGCGTCTCGATCCGTTGGGCAGGGGCGGGCGGCGCGGTGAACAGATCCTGCCCCTCGGACGGATCCATGACCTCGCGCAGCAGTTCGTCCATCTTGCGAACGAACACGAATTCCATTTCGCGCCGGATCTGTTCGGGGATCTCGGTCAGATCCTTGCGGTTTCGATCCGGCAGGACGATGCGCTTGATGCCGCCCCGCTGGGCCGCCAGCACCTTGTTCTTGATCCCGCCGACGGGCAGCACCAGCCCGCGCAGCGTGATTTCCCCGGTCATCGCCGTATCCGCGCGCACCTTGATGCCCCGGAACAGGCTGTACAGCGACGAGAACATCGTCACGCCCGCGGACGGCCCGTCCTTCGGGATCGCGCCGGCCGGGACGTGGATATGCACGTCAGACGACTCGAAGGTCTTGTCGTCGATCCCGAACTCGCGAGCGTTCGACTCCAGGTACGACATGGCGATCTGGGCCGACTCCTTCATGACGTCGCCCAACTGCCCGGTCAGCTTCAGCCGGCCCTTGCCGGTCATTCGCGTCGCCTCGATGTACAGGATCTCGCCGCCGGTCGCCGTCCACGCCAGACCGGTCGCGACGCCCGCGGTGTCCGTCCGCTCGACCGACTCGGGCTGGAACTGCTCGGGCCCCAGCAACTCGTTCAGCAGCGCCTCGTTCAGGGGCTGGTTCTCCCAGCGGTTCTCGACGACGCGCACCGCGACGCCGCGGCAGATCGACGCGATCACGCGATCCAGGTTGCGGACGCCGGCCTCGCGCGTGTAGTGGTCGATGCCGAAAAGGATCATCGCGTCGGACAGATCGACCTGGTCCTCGGTCAGCCCGTGCTCCTTGATCTGCTTGGGCAGCAGGTGGCGCCGGGTGATCGCGATCTTCTCCTCGGGGGTGTAGCCGGGCAGCTCCAGCAGTTCCATCCGGTCCAGCAGCGGCGCCGGAATCGTGTCGGTCACGTTCGCCGTGGTGATGAACAGGATCTTGCTGAGGTCGAACGGCACGTCCAGGTAGTGGTCCATGAAGCTGTGGTTCTGCTCGGGGTCCAGAACCTCCAGCAGCGCGCTGGTCGGGTCGCCCCGCCAGTCGCGGCCCAGCTTGTCGATCTCGTCCATCATGAACACCGGGTTGGACGAACCGGCCCGCTTCAGGCTCTGGATGATCTTGCCGGGCAGCGCTCCGATGTAGGTGCGCCGGTGGCCGCGGATCTCGGCCTCGTCCCGGACGCCGCCCAGCGACACGTGGGCGAACTTGCGCCCCAGCGCGCGGGCGACCGACTGCCCCAGGGACGTCTTGCCGACACCGGGCGGCCCCACCAGGCACAGGATCGGGCCCTTCAGGTTGTTGCGCAGCTTGCTGACCGCCAGGTACTCGAGGATGCGCTTCTTGATCTTGTCCAGGTCGTAGTGGTCCTCGTCCAGTACGCTGCGGGCGTGGGTGACGTCCAGGTTGTCGGTCGTCGTCACGGACCAGGGCAGGTCGCAGATCCACTCCAGGTAGGTCCGCGCGACCGTGTACTCGGGCGACGAGGGCTGGATCGCACGCAGGCGGCGCAATTCCTTGTCGGCGACCTTGCGCACTTCCTCGGGAAGGTTGGCCTTGTTGATCTTCTCCTGGATCTCGTCCAGGACGTCGCCGTCGTCCTCGAGTTCGCCCAGTTCCTTCTGGATCGCCTTGATCTGCTGGCGCAGCACGTACTCGCGCTGGCTCTTGTTCAGTTCGCCCTTGACCTCGGTGTTGATCTTCTGGGTGACGCGCAGCACCTCCAGGTGGTGGTGCAGAATCTTCAGCGTCATCCGCAGCGCGTCGGCCACGTCGGTCATGCCGAGGATCTGCATCTTCTCTTCGGTCGTGATCGGCAGGTTCGACGCGATCAGGTACACCAGCCGGTTCGCGGACTGGACCTGTTCGACCATCTCGGCAGCGGACGGCGGCAACTCGGGAATCAGTTGCAGCACCTCGGTGGTCAACTGCTTCAGGTTGCGCATCAGCGCCTCGATCTCGACGTCGTCCCGATCGATCTCGGGGATCAGTTCGACCGTGGCGGCCAGATAGGGCGCCGACTGGGTGAATCGCTTCACCTCGAATCGCTGGACGCCCTGGACGACGATATCGACCCCCTGCTCGCGCTCGCGCACCACGCGCAGGATTCGCGCGGTCGTGCCGGTGGTGTACATGTCGCCGGGATTCGGGTCCTGGGTTTCCTTGTCCCGCTGGGTCAGAACGCCGATGACCTCGTCCTTGCCGGCGACGGCGTCCAGCAGGCGAAGGGTCTTCTCGCGGCCGATGACCAGGGGCATCACCAGGCCGGGGAACAGCACGGAATTTCGCAGCGGCAGAATGGGCAGAGCGTTGATGTTGACCGATTCTTCGCTGGTGGTTCTGGACTTCGTGGCCATCTGGGCTCCTGCTCGTTTGGTTTTCAGCAGCAACGACCGCTTGAACATGGGGATGAATGCGACAAAATCAAGGCGCGACGTATTCGGAACCCAGCGGGGACTGCAGGAACTGTTCCGCGTTGGGCTGATTGGTGCGGACACGCTGGATCCGGGCGGCCTGCAGCGGAGTGCCCTGGGCCAGCAGGCTTTCCATCGCGGCCAACTCCTGCGACACCATCTGCTTGATCGCCTCGTAGGAGGCCCACCCGACCTGCTGGCGGCCGTTGACGAAGAACGCGGGCGTTCCCTGGGCGCCCAGTGCGGTTGCCGCATCGCCTTCGGTCTGGATGCGCGCGCGAAGGGCCGGGTCCTCGTAGTCCTTGCGGAAGCGGGCCATGTCCAGACCCAGTCGTTCGGCGTAGCCCATCAGATCCTCGGGTCCCAGCGCGCGCTGGTTCTCGAACAGGATGTCGGCATACGCATCGAACTTGCCCTGGCGCGCCGCCGCCATGGAGGCCGCCGCGGCGTTCATGGCGTTCCGGTGCATGGCCAGTGCGTTGTGCTTGAACACCACCTGAACCTGGCCCGGGAAGTCGTTGGGAAGGTCCCGCAGCGGCTCGTAGGCCCGCTTGCAGACAGGGCACTGGAAGTCGGACACCTCGAGCAGGATGACCTTGGCCGAGGCAGGCCCCTTCGCCGGACTGGGATCCGTGGCCGGCTTGGTCCCGGGTGGAATCGCGACCTGGGGCACCGAGTCCTGGGAGGGCCGGAACACCTGGGCGTTCTGGATGGGGGCGGGCGCCATGGGTGCCGGTGCCGCCTGGGGCGCCGCCGCGGGCGCGGCCACAGGGGCCGGGGCAGGGCGGGGGGCCGGGGCAGCGACGGGGGCGACAGGCCGTTCGACCTGTCCAGGAGCGGTCCAGCGTCCCAGCAGGAACGCGCCGCAGGCGACGGCGACCAGGACCGCAATCAGGATGCCCTTGTTCATCGAAACCTCCAACTCCGATCCGGTGCCTGTTTATCACGTCCGGGGCATGGCGGGCAAGGCGCATGGGCGCGCGAGCAAGCGTTCCGGGATCCGGCCGGTGGCGACCGAAACGTAAATACGGACTAGCCAGACGGGCAGGTCATCGGCAACAATCACGATCCGACGGCGAGGGAGAGTCGCCCGAATGCGACGCGTGCTGTGGATTGCCGCAATGGTCCTTCTGGCCTATCTGGGGGCGCGCAGTGCCCTTCATGGCTGCTCGGGATCGCTGCCCAAACCCGGGACGCCGGCCCCCGCGTGGCGCGCTTCCGACGCCGCCGGCCGAGGCATGTGGTCCGCCGGCTCCTTCGCCAATCGCCCCTACGCATTGCTGTTCTTCGCGACATGGTGCGGTGCGTGCAGCCGCGAACTGCCGGACGTCGAACGGTGGGTCCGCGAGAACCCGAACCTGGGTGTGGTGCTGGTGACCGACGAACCGCAGGACGTCATCCAGGGATACCTGAAGCGCCGCAATCTGAACCTGCCCGTCGCGGTGTCCGCGGGGCTGGTGCTGCGGCAGTTCGGCGTCTCGGTGCTGCCCTCCGCGGTCGTGATGGATGCCGCGGGCAATGTCGAGGCCGCTTCCCAGGGTGTCGGCGCCATGGGGCGCATGCTCCGGCGGCTGCTGCGCTCCGGCGACGGATAGGGCGCGGATGCCCGGGGACCGAGGGGCCGGTTCCGCCTGTTGCGAATGGGTGGTCGAATGAAGGGGGAGTCCGGCGAGGTCATCCTGGGGCGCTACCGGATCGACCATCCCCTGGGGCACGGGGGCTTTGGCCGGATCCACGCGGGGCGGCAGGTCTCGCTGAACCGGGACGTCGCCATCAAGTCCGTGCGCCCCGACCTGGCGGATGCGGGCGCTCTGCGCGAGCGATTTCGTCGCGAAGCGGTCCTGGCCGCGTCGATCAACCATCCCAACGTGGTGACCATTCACGACTTCGGGATCGACGAGGACGGGGACCTGATCCTGGTCATGGAGCGACTGAAGGGCTGGACGCTGCTGGATGAGCTGCGCAAGAACCCCCGGCCTGCGATGGACCGCCTGGTGGCGCGCATCCGGCAGGCGGCGCTGGGGCTTGGCGCCGCGCACGAGGCCGGAATCGTCCACCGGGACGTCAAGCCTTCCAACCTGTTCCTGGTGGCGCCTGGAACGGATGCCGAGCGGCTGAAGGTCATCGATTTCGGCATTCTGCGGGTGGCTCCCGGGGCCCGGCCCGATCTGGACGACCTGGACGACCTGACCCGCAGCGACGCCTTCATCGGCACCCCGGACTACGCCGCGCCCGAGATGATCCTGGCGCGTTCGATCGATGCGCGGGCGGACCAGTACGCCCTGGCCCTGGTGGCCTACCTGATGCTGACCGGAAGGAAGGGATTTTCGGGCAGGGATCCCGCCGCGTTGCTGGCCCGCGTTTCCCGGCGACCCGACCCGATCGAGTCCGGGGACACGGCGCGGATGGACGGCCTGACGGCCCCGATTCGCGACGTCCTGCACCGGGCGCTGACGCCCGACCCCGAGGGCCGCTACCCCACGATTCGGGCATTCGCCGAGGCGCTGGCGTCCGCCGCGAATGCCTCCGGTCCGATCGAGTCCTGGGCCGCCGAGCCGACCGGCCTGATCACGCCGACCGGCACCCCGGTTTCCTGGCCGACGAACGCACGCACGCCCCCGATGGGCACGTCCACCCCTTCGGGCACGACGACGGCGCACCCGCCCGGCCTTCCGAAGGGCAGGGTGTGGCGCCTGGGGGCGCTGATCGGTGCGGTGGCCGTCCTGGCCGTGGCGGGCGCACTCTGGGGCAAGGGCGTCCTGGACCCGAAGCCGACGACAATCCCTTCGACCGAGGCCATTGCGACGAATCCGGAGGCGGTCGCCGAGGCCGCACCCCCCGACCTGGAGGCCACGCCGCCGGCACCCGAGACCGAGCCGGAGCCCGCCCTGGCCGCGACGGCGACCGAGCCGGAATCCACCCCTCCCGCGACAGCGACAGCCCCGGAGTCCGCTCCTCACGCGACCGCGACAGACCCGGAGCCCGACTCGTCCGCGACGGCGGCGTCCGCCCCCCGCGACCGCGCAGCGTCCCGGACGCGAGCCGGGATTCGCACCGCCCGGCCCGAGTCGGTGGCCGCGCCCGGCGCCGCCTTGGCCCCGTCCCCGGCTCCGGCCACGCTGACCTTCAACGCCACGCCCTGGGCCGAGATCCGGATCAACGGACGCCCGGTTGGCGTGACGCCCCTGATGGGCGTGACCGTGCCTCCGGGACGCCACCGGATCGAATTC
>JARKOL010000320.1 GCA_029975745.1 Myxococcota bacterium
ATCGCCCAGGTCCACGAGGTATGGTCCGGGCGCCATCCGATGCGATGTACCCGTTCGGACAGCACCCTGAATCACTCCCCCGCATGGGCGGATCTGGTCGCGAACGCCGACGTTCATATCGTCCCCGTCGATGCGAATCCCCATTTCACGGTGCGGGTCCAGCGCATTCCCCCGGAGGAGTTCCGCACCTCCTCGGTTCGGGCGCCACGTCGCGATGCATCCGGCGCGCCCACGGCCCCGGGGCTGGTCGAACTGGATTCCAACGACGTGACGGGCGTTCGCAAGAGCGGGACCTCGGCCGGGACGACCCAGCGGGCGGGGGTACACGAGTTCGGCCACATGATCGGCCTGCAGGACGAGTACGCGGGTCGTGGGCGTCGCGCCGGAAGCACGACGCGGCAGGGCAGCACCGTCGGCGGTGACCAGGATCGCATCATGGCGGGGGGCGAGGTGGTGCAGCAGGCGCACTACACCTCGATCAAGCAGGCGCTGAATGCCGCGACGGCGCCGATTCCGTTCGATTTCGCCTAAGGAAAGGGGGGAGGGGATGTCCGGGACGTCCGTCGTGCTGGTTCGTATCGAGTCCGCGGCCCATCGCGACCAGGACGCCGCCGCCAACCATGCCTGGCAGATCGACTCGGACGGCTTGTTCCGGGTCTGGCAGAACGGACCCGAGGCGGTGCGACCGGATGCGGCGGACCTCTACTGGTTCGAGGAAACGTCCGGCCAGGGTGGCGGGCGGCTTCTGGACCCCCAGATCGTGGGCAAGGTGGTGTCGTTCCTGGTCACGTTGCGGGACCTGCCGCCGCACACGACGCGTCTGGACGATCGGATGGAAGGGGGCGCACGGATCCGGGCGACGTTCCTGACCCCCGATGGCGAGCGGGTGGTCGAGGTGGATTCGACCGAACGCGGCTTCCTGGACCAGGTGCTGCTGCCGCTGCTGGCGGCGCTGGGGGGCGTGTCTTGAACCCGCGCATCGTGATCTGGTTGGGGCTTGTCGTGGCCCTTGTGTCCGCATGCCGTGGGACGGCGCCCGGAGAGGCCTCCTCGTCCGGGTCGATCGAGCCCCCGCGGGCCTTCACCGGGGCAGGATTCGGGTTGTCCCCCGACTTCCGAGCCTGCGCCGTCGATGCGGACTGCGTCGTGGCGCCGTCACTGGCCGGACTGGACCACCTTCCCCTGCCGGCCGACGATTGCCGGGGAACCTGCTATGTCGGGGTGCGGCGGGATGCCCTGGCGGCCTGGTCCCGCGCCGTCGAGGCGCTGGCCGACGCCGTGCCCTGCGATGCCGAGTTCGAGCCGTGTCCGCCCCTGGACCACTTCGTGGCGGCCTGCCGGAATGGGCGCTGCGAGGTCTTCTATCGCGCGCCTTGACGGTCAGCGCATCCGCAGCTTCATCGCAGCAAGCCTGCCGAAGACGCCGCCGCTGGAGTGGATGACATAGAAGCCGCTGTCGTCGGCGGCCATGGATGCCGACTCGGAATCGAGCGTGGTCGAGACAGGGTCCACCGGCACCCACTCGTCACCCCGGAGTTCCAGGAGCCGCAGATTCTGGTCGTCCCCGCTTGCCAGAACGTACAGTTTGCCTCCCTGCACGACCATTCGGGGATTCTCGCCAAGGGCGATCCCGGGGACCTGTTCCCATGCCTCGCCCGCATGTCGCCAGAGGCTTCCGTAGCGCAGGGCTACATACACGACTCCCTGGTGGACGACCATGCAATTCCCATAGAGCGTCTTGGCGACGCCGGGCTGCCCGACCATTTCCCAGGCGCCATCGCCGTACCGCATGACGGCGAAGTTCCGGTCCTTCATGTCGCTGCCGTCGGCATCGACCTCGGGCGTGAAGAGGACGTGGGGCGTACCGGAATCCAGGAAGAACTCGAAATCGAGGTATCCGCCGAATGCGAAGACCCCCAGGCCCTCGGGGCCTAAGTACCCAACCGGTTCCCAGGACCCGGAATCCTCGTCCAGCCTCTTGACGCCGATACGGAAGTTGTAGACGTTCTGGTCCCCCTCCCGGTAGAGGTATCCGATGTACAGATCGTTCCCGTCGGAGGCCAGATGTGGCCGGGTCGATGTGACAAGGGAATCGTAGTCGGCGACATCGGTCCAGCCGTCATCGCCGTATTTCATGACCCTTCCGCCGCTGCCTGACCAGTACAGGGTATCGCGGTGAATCGCCATGCTGGGGAATTCGGCGGGCGTCAGGGTCAGGCCGGTTTCGATCCAGTCCGCTCCGTCGATTCGCCTGACGGTCGAGAACCGGGTGTGCTCGCCGTAGGTGACCCATGGCACACCGTCCAGCAATGCGACCGCGTGGGACCGGAGGTGGGGCTCGACCCCTACGGAACCGATCTTCTGCCAGCCCTCGATCACGGTGTCGATGGTGAATGTTCCGACGGTCACGCTGCACCGGTCGGACACCACGACCGAAAACACGAAGGGTCCGCCGGGCATCCTGGGGACGAACTGGAAGACGCCTTCCTGGCCGCCGGACAGGGTGGCGCCCGCGCCTGCGACCGCGTAGTCCAGATCGTCGCCGTCTGGATCGGTGGCGTGAACCGTGAGGGTCCTGTCCGTATTCTCGTGCAGGGGTGGGGCCGGCAATGTGAACGAGGTGATGACAGGGGGCCGGTTCCCCGCGCACGGGCTGTCCGCGCCCGGCTCGCCGATGTTCCCTTGCGTGCCGTTGCATACGAAGACGGGTTCCAGTGCGCCGGCCGTGATCTTCCAGCCTCCGGCCTCGCATGCCAGGCCGGGCGATTCGACCGTCACCACGACCTTGTCGCCGTCCGCGCCATGGCAGATGTAGGCGGGATCGCCCGTACCCGCCTGCACCTTCCAGCCCCCATCAGGGCAGTTCGTGGAAGGGGGCTCCACGGTGATCACCACGCCCTCGCCATCCCTGCCGGGCTCGCCGTCCGCACCCGGGCTGCCGTCCGCCCCGTTGCAGACGTAGGCGGGCGCATTCTGACCGGCCTCGACCTTCACGCCCCCATGGGGGCAGTTGGCACCGGGCGGTTCCACGGTGACCATCGCACCCGGGCCGTCGGCCCCGTCGATGCCTCTTGCGGTTCCGCAGCCCGCAACGGCAACGCCAGCCAGAACAACCAGGAACCGTCCGACCGCCGACCTTCCCATTCGATTTCTCCCGTCTTCGTGATCAGAGCCATCCAATGGAAACCACCCCAGGAGGGGCCACGTTAGCAGAAGACCGGGCGAGGCGCGAAGAAGGCTGCGACTCCGGCAATCCAGGGACGCTTCCCTGGCCAGCGGACGGAACCCCGCCAGCACGTCCTCGCCAAGACGGAAGGTGGCTTGCCTCCTGAATCCCCTTGCCTCGGGGGGCTGCCTGGCGGTCATGCTGCCGCCATCGGTTTCGTGGGTCGGTCGGTTGACAGGTGCTGGAAGTCCGGGGATCCTCGAATAGTTTGAAGATGGTCTTCCTCACAGCAATAGGAGTGAAATCATGAGCGATGCGACGAAGTGTCCGGTGATGCACGGGACCGGTGGCGGCACCACCAACAAGGACTGGTGGCCCGACCGCCTGAACCTGCGGATCCTGCGCCAGCACGGCTGCAGGTCCGACCCGATGGGCAAGGGCTTTGACTATGCTCGGGAGTTCGCCAGCCTGGACCTGGACGCCGTCAAGGCCGACATCCGGGCGGTGATGACCGATTCCAAGGAATGGTGGCCGGCGGACTTCGGCCACTACGGTCCGCTGTTCATCCGCATGGCGTGGCACAGCGCGGGCACCTATCGCGTCGGCGACGGTCGGGGCGGGGGAGGGCGCGGCCAGCAGCGGTTCGCGCCCCTGAACGCATGGCCGGACAACGTGAACCTGGACAAGGCGCGGCGCCTGCTGTGGCCCGTCAAGCAGAAGTACGGCCGGAAGATCTCGTGGGCCGACCTGATGATCCTGGCGGGCAACGTGGCGCTGGAATCGATGGGATTCAAGACCTTCGGCTTCGCGGGCGGGCGCGCGGACGTCTGGGAGCCGGACGAGGACGTGTATTGGGGCGCCGAGGTCGAGTGGCTGTCCGGCGAGCAGCGGTACTCGGGCGAGCGCGACCTCGAGAACCCGCTGGCCGCAGTGCAGATGGGTCTGATCTACGTGAATCCCGAGGGTCCCAACGGCGTGCCCGACCCCCTGGCGGCGGCGAAGGACATCCGCGAGACCTTCGCCCGCATGGCGATGAACGACGAGGAGACGGTCGCGTTGATCGCCGGCGGCCACACCTTCGGCAAGACCCACGGCGCGGGCCCGGCCTCGCATGTGGGGCCGGACCCGGAGGCGGCGCCGATCGAGGACCAGGGCCTGGGCTGGAAGAGCACCTTTGGAACCGGCAAGGGCGCCGATGCCATCACCAGCGGCCTGGAGGTCACCTGGACCAGCACACCCACCCGGTGGACCAACAACTTCTTCTGGAACCTGTTCGGCTACGATTGGGAACTGACGAAGAGCCCGGCCGGCGCGCACCAGTGGGTGCCCAAGCACGGGGCCGGGGCCGACTCGGTTCCCGACGCCCACGACCCGGACAAGCGGCATCCGCCGGCCATGTTGACGACCGACCTGGCGCTGCGGTTCGACCCGATCTACGGGAAGATCTCGCGGCGCTTCTACGAGAACCCCGACGAATTCGCCGACGCCTTCGCCCGCGCGTGGTTCAAACTGACCCACCGCGACATGGGGCCGCGGGCGCGCTACCTGGGCCCGGAGGTGCCGGCCGAGGAACTGACCTGGCAGGACCCGATCCCGGCGGTGAACCATCCGCTGATCGACGACGCGGACGTTGCGGCCCTGAAGGCCAGGGTGTTGGCGTCCGGCCTGTCGGTCGCCGAGCTGGTATCGACGGCCTGGGCCGCGGCATCGACGTTCCGGGGGTCCGACAAGCGAGGCGGCGCGAACGGCGCCCGAATTCGGCTGGCCCCCCAGAAGGACTGGGCGGTCAACGAGCCGACGCGACTGGCGAAGGTGCTGGAGGTTCTGGAGGGCATCCAGGCCGGCTTCAACGGCGCGGCGGCGGGCGGCAAGAAGGTGTCGCTGGCGGACCTGATCGTGCTGGCGGGCTGCGTCGGTGTCGAGCGGGCGGCCCAGGAGGCAGGGTGCCCGGTCACGGTGCCCTTCGTGCCGGGGCGCATGGACGCCGGCCAGGACCAGACCGACGTCGCGTCCTTCGCGGTGCTGGAACCCGTCGCCGACGGCTTCCGCAACTACGTGAAGGGGAAGGTGGCGGTCCCGATCGAGATGCTGCTGGTGGACAAGGCGCAGTTGCTGACGCTGAGCGTGCCCGAGATGACGGTGCTGCTGGGCGGCCTGCGCGTGCTGGGCGCCAACTTCGGGAATGCCCCCCACGGCGTGTTCACGGACCGTCCAGGGGCGCTGACCAACGACTTCTTCGCGAACCTGCTGGACATGGGCACGGTGTGGAAGGCCTTTGAGGACGCCCCCGACCTGTTCGAGGGGCGTGACCGCGGGACCGGCCTGCCGAAGTGGACCGGCACGCGGGTCGATCTGGTCTTTGGCGCCAACTCGGAGCTGCGCGCGGTCGCCGAGGTCTATGCCTGCGCGGACGCGCAACGGAAGTTCGTGGACGACTTCGTCGCGGTCTGGAACAAGGTCATGAACCTGGATCGGTTCGACCTGGCCTGACGCCCTACCAAGTGGCCGGGGACGAATTCCAGATGCCCAGGAAGTACGTTGCCGCCTGGTTCGCCAGCGAGGTCGAAGCCACGGCGGCGCCGGCCTCGTGGTTGCTTTCCAGCCCCGAATAGACCCAGTTTCCCGAATACAGGACCACCGTGTCGTCCGCCACGACCATCTTCGAGTGGGTCGTCGTTTCCTCGGTGTCGAAACGGACGTCGATGCCCCGGGCCTCCAGTTCCAGTGCCGCCTCGCGGTTGGCCTGGTCCAGGGTGTCGTTCCAGTCGCTGTCCTCCAGGATGACCCGGACGTCGATGCCCCGACCGACGGCGTTCGCCAGCTTCGTCACGATGCGGTGGACGGTGCTGGAGGTGTTGGCATCCCATCCCATCTGGTACATCGTGACCCACACCCGTCTGGTCGCTCGGTCAATCACGGGCCCGGCGCGCTCCAGGTACTGCCCACCCCCGATCGGGGTCACGGTGCCGTAGGGGCCTTCGGGCAGGATTCGGAGGCTGCCGGGCTGGTCCCAGATGCCGTCGATCCATTGGCGGAACAGCGTGCCCAGGGCCGGGTCGTCGAAGGCCCAGTTCGCCTCGTTGTTGTAGCGCATCGAGGCGAAGGTCCAATTGGTCGATCCGACCAGGACGTGGCGGTCATCGACGACGACCGCCTTGACGTGCAGACTGCGCTTGTCGCCGTCCAGCTTCGCCGAAACCCCGCCGGACACCAGTTCCTGGATGCGCGCGGGGTTCGTGTCCACGTCGGACTCCAGCAGCACCCGAACCGAGACGCCCCGACCGGCGGCCCGGGTCAGGGCCCCAAGGATCCGATCCGGGGTCGCGCCGGTTCCGAACGACAGGTGCGCCACGCGAATCGACGTGCGTGCGTCATCCAGCCGCTGGAGCAGCAGGGGCAGATAGTCCTGGTTCGTGACCCATTCGACCTGGGGGGTCGTGCCGCCGGTGTCGGAGTCCTTTCCCGGGTCCTGGCCCGGATCGACCGCCCCGGGGTCCTGATGGATGCCCGGGTCCGCCGCGTCACCCGGGTCGGACGTGCCGCCCGGGTCCCAGGAGGGGCCGTCATCCCGAGGGGTTGCATCCGGGGGCGTTGGCAGGTCGGAGGGGGTGACGACTCCAGGGTCCCAGGGCGCGGTATCGCGGCGCCACGCATCTCCGTCCGCGTCCAGCGACACCACCAGGTCCCGCCGGCCGATCAGGTTCCCGCCGGGGTCGGCGCAGGCGAAAATCGTCAATGCCGTCGTGACGGCGACCAGGCCCCATCGTCCGTACTGCAATCCGTGGCGCAACGGCGCTCTTCCTCCCGAACTCGCGGTGCGTCCACCGCGACCGCATCGTACGAAAATCGCTCGATCGGGTCCAACCCGGTCGTCAGGGCGGCGTCAGCGAGGCGCGACCGGGGTCGCGGGCGGCGCCTCGCGGGCTTCGGCCTCGGTCCGGGGCGGGGTCGCGTTCGAGTCCCGTTCGGTCGGCGGGGTCGGCATTCTGGGCAGCGCGCCTCGGGCCGAGGGCACCACGCGTGCCTGCCACCGGGCCAGTCCGTCCTTCAGCAGTTTCAGTGCCTCGGGCATCACCGTGGACAGGTCCGTCTCCTCGAACGGGTCGGTCCGGTACCGGAAAAGGCGGTCGCGATTCACGTTGTAGTCCCGGAAGTAGTACAGGTCGGCCGTCCGGATCCCCGCCTGTCGCAGCGTGGGCTTCTTGTGGTGGACGTTCTCGGGCAGATAGAACTGCGAGAAGACGGCGCGATGGCGCTGGGCGGGCTCTCCAAGCAACTGCGGCACCAGGCTGGTGCCCTCGAACTGGAAGTCGCCGGCAAGGCCCAGCAGGTTGACGATCGTGGGCAGCACGTCCAGCGACGTGACCGGCATGTCGATGGGGCCCGGCTGGACGAACGGGGCCACCACCAGGAACGGCACGTGCAGCACCACCGAGTGCAGGTCGAATCCGTGACGCTGCTTGGCGTGGTTCGCGTCGAAGGCCTCGCCGTGGTCGCCCATCACGATCAGCAGGGTCCGATCGGCCGGACGCACCTTGCGCAACCCCTCGACGAATCGTCGCACCTCTCGATCGGTGTAGATCAGCTCGGCGTCGTAGGTGTCCCCGCGTGCGGTGCCGAAGTTCGGGATGTCGTCGCCCGGGGGCCGAGTCTCGGGACTGTGGGGGTCGTAATAGTGCAGCCACAGGAACAGGGGGCGCTGAGGATGCTCGGCGGCGGCTCGAAGGCCGGCGTCGGTGACGGCCTCGGCATTGTGCAGCAGGGGGCGCACGTAGTGGGCGATCGGGTCCTCCAACACCTCGTCGAAGCCCTGGGTCAGGCCCTTCCACTTGGCGAAGTAGCTCGTCGGCAGCACCGCGACCGTGCGGAAGCCGGCCACCTGAAGGATCTCGGCCATCATCTTGTTGCCGGGCAGCAGTTCCAGGGGGATTCGGGCCGCCGCCTCGCGCTGGACCTGGGAATCGAACCGCGACGTGAACAGGGACGGAAACGCCAGACGCGTGCTGGGCCCCTGGCTGTATGCCCAGGGGAACCAGGCCGCCTCCCGGGCCAGCTCCTCGAGGAAGGGCGTGGTGGGCCGTTCATAGCCGTACAGGGACGAGCGCGCGGGGGCCAGGGCGTCGATCGTCAGCAGGACGACGTTCCATCGCGCTTCGCGGACGGCGTCGGGCACCGGGTGGTCCCAGCGGCCGTCCCCGCCGGCGGGCAGCGTGCCGATCCACAGGTCTTCGCCGTCGCAGTCCTCGTCAATGCCGTTGTCCGGGATCTCGACGGCGCCGGGGTGGATGGCGGCATCCCTGGGGGCGCAATCGCCTTCGCCGAAGTAGGGGAGCAGTCCATCCCCGTCCCGATCGGCCACGTCCTTGAAGACCCGATAGGCGATCGGGGCCAGTCCGGCGTCCTCGCTGCATGCGCGCCGCAGGTCGTCCAGGGGGCCGCTCAGTGCCAGGAGCCAGACGAACGATCCCAGGATCAGTAGCGGCACGCCGCCGGCGAATGCCGCAAGCCATCCGCGACGCATCGTCGAGAACGCCCCGGCCATGCCGGCGCCCAGCGCGACGACCCCGGTGGACGCCAGGAGGATGTAGGGCGCCAGGTCCACCGCATCCACGATGGCCGCGACGCGTTCGCGGGCCACCCACAGGCCCACGGCCACGGCGGCGACCAGGGCCGCCAGCGCAACCGGGGCAGAGCCGGCCATCGTGGCGATGCGACCCGGGGGCCGCCGGTCCAGCAGTTCCGCGATCCGGCGACGTGCCAGGGCCACCCCCGCCGCCAATGCCAGGGCGAGGGCCCACAGCACCAGGGTCACGGCCATGGCCGAAAAGACGGTGGTCCGCATCCCGTCGATCAGGGGACGTGCCGCCATGAACCCGGCCAGGACGAAGGCGCCGGACGCGGCCACGACCCCCAGGGCGGTCAAGCCGGCCAGCACTCGCCGCCGCGGGTCCGCCGGCATCAGGGTTCGGGCCAGCCAGGAGGGCAGGTGCGCCGGATCGCCGCTGCCGCCGATCAGTAGTGCCAGCGTCCCGGCCAAGGCCAGTCCCGGGACCAGCACCAGGAGGCCGGCCAGGGTTGCGACGCCCACGAACGGCAGCCATCCGGTGCCATCCTCCGGCAGTCGGATGGCGTCGAGCAGGCCCGCCAGCAGCGCCCAGAGCGCCACGGGGGCCAGGATGCGCCCGAATCGCGTGGCGAACCGTCGGATCATGCGTCCTCCGAGCCAAGGGTTTCGGCCTGGGGACGCGGCAGCCCTTCCAGTTGACCGCAGGCGGCGCCGATGTCCTGGCCGCGGCTCTGGCGCACGGTGACCCTGTGGTTGCGCTCGTCCAGGACGCGGCGGAACGCATCGACCTGGGCGTCTGAGGGGCGTTGGAAGGCGCAGCCGGGCCAGGGATTGAAGGGGATCAGGTTCACCTTGGACGGGAACCGCGCCAGCATGCGGGACAGGCGACGGGCGTCCTCGATCGAGTCGCCGACACCCGCGATCAACTGGTACTCGATGGTGTACACGTGGCCGTGGGGCAGCGGGTTCGACCGCAGGGCCTCCAGCAGCGCCTCCAGTCCGAACCGCCGACCGATCGGGACCACCGCGTTGCGCGCTTCATCGGTTGTCGCGCACAGCGAGATCGCGATGCTGGCCCCGGTGCCCGCCCGGACCAGTTCCGAGAACCGGGGCAGCAGGCCGACCGTCGAGACGGTGGTGCGTCGCGGGGCGATCTTCAGGCCCTCGCGGTGGGTCATGACCCGCACCGCTCGCAGCACGGCGTCCAGGTTGTCCAGCGGTTCGCCCATCCCCATGAACACCACGTTCGAGACGCGCGCGGGTGGCTCCAGCAGGCGTGCGGCGGCGTGGACCTGGCCCAGGATCTCGGACGCGGACAGGTCGCGGACCCGGCCCATCCGGCCCGTCAGGCAGAAGTGGCACCCCATCCGGCACCCGATCTGGGACGAGATGCACAGCGTGACGCGGTCCTCGGACGGCATCAGTACGGCGTGGAAACGATCCCCTTCCGGCGTGGCGAACACCAGCTTTCGCGACCCGTCGGTGGAATCCAGGACCCGTTCGGGGGTCATCCCCGAAACCGTAGCGGACTCGGTCAGCGCGGCGCGCAGATCCTTCGGCAGATTGGTCATCTGGTCGAAGTCGGTCACGCGCCGATCGTGGATCCACTGGAAGATCTGGAGCCCTCGGTAGGGCGGCTGGTTCCTCGTCGCCAGGAAGGCCGATACCTCGTCGGGCAGCCGGTCCAGCAGGTCCAGGGGCGCCTCGTTCAGGGTCCGGCCTTTGCCGTCTGGGCGTTCCATCGCGGAGTCTCCTTCCCGGGAATCTAGCAGGGGCCGTCCTGGCCTTCAAGGCGGGTAGGGAGGGCATCCGCACGGTTCGCCCCCGCGTGGCGCCTGACCGTGTGTCGGTTCATCCAGCCACGTTGGCGACCGCGCGTGCCGAGGCCTCCAGTCCCTCCAGGAGGACGACCTCGACGCGGCGGGCACCGATGGACCGGAGCGCATCCATGGCCGCCAGGCGACTCGCCACCCGCTCGGCCAGGATCTCGGTCGCCGTGCTGGCCGCGTCGATCAGGGTGCAGTCGCGGCGGGGCAGCGTGACCGTTTCGTCGGGCAGCACCAGGGCGACCACGTCCTCGCGGACCTCGACCCGACCCACGGCCGGACGCGTGGCGACCAGCACCCGGTGTTCCAGGTCCGCGATGGCGTCCCGGATGCAGTCGCGCAGGGTCTCGTCCGCATTCGCCGGGGCGCCGGGGGCCAGCCAGGCCGAAGCCGACATGCGATAGTCGTGTCCGTGCAGTGGTTCACGGGTGCCGTCCGGTGCCACCAGCAGGTGGGCGGCCGAGAACACCATGCCCGAAACCCCGATCTGCACGTCGGCCGGCGCCGGACCTCCGGGGCCGGGGCGGTAGGTACACCGCGACGACGGGCTCTCGTGAATCGTGATCGCCACGACGCCCGGCACCTTGGCGGAAAGCCGGTCGAACAGGTACCGGGCCAGGTTCTCGGACGTGGGGTTGGCCAGACCGGGCAGGTCGTTCAGGAAGCGATGATCCAGGCTGGCGACCACCTCGCGGGCCGCCCGTGCCAGGTCTCCGAAGTCCATGACCCAGCCCATGACCGGGTCCACCGTGCCGGCGACCGTGACCTCGACCCGGAACAGGTGGCCATGGGTGCGAGAGCACTTGTGCTCGGGGCCGACCGAGGGCAGGTGGTGGGCGGCCTCGAACGTGAATTCTTTCGTGATTTCGGTGGTCAAGGGCACCTCCGCGCCCGCAGGGTCCCCGGGGGATCGGGGGGCTGCCTTGGGCGCGGGGATCATCCATGTTTGAGCGAAAAAGTCAAAGGTGCCTGGTGCCCCAA
This sequence comes from Myxococcota bacterium, assembly GCA_029975745.1. Lineage (GTDB taxonomy): Bacteria > Myxococcota_A > UBA9042 > DTJE01 > DTJE01 > DUVQ01. Next base: position 11,540 of record JARKOL010000320.1, read on the forward strand.
GTCCACCGCCTGGGCCGGGGTCCGCCCGCGCACGAACAGGCTGGCTTCCTTGCGCGGCCCCCTGCTTCGCACGTCGCGGGCCTCGGCATGCGGCGACCGGATGCCGCGCTAGCGTAAGCGGGAGACCCCCCGGCTCTGCCGGGGAGGCATCCGCAGTTTGACAATTCCGGGAGTGTCATCGTGAACTCCCCGCCGTGAGCCGCCCAAGGCCAACAGCGAGGAGTTCACGATGGACAACAGCGGTAGCC
>JARKOL010000321.1 GCA_029975745.1 Myxococcota bacterium
TGCCGCTGTCGATCATCGCGACCCTTGCGCTGATGCCCAGCTTCGATCTGGTCCTGGAGCAGGTGTCCATCGCCGCCTTCATCATCGCGCTGGGCATGCTGGTGGACAACGCCATCATCGTCGTGGACAACGTCGCGGTCCACCTGGAACGCGGCGAGGACCCCGTCCAGGCGGCGTGCAAGGGCACCCAGGAACTGGTCTTCCCGATCCTGACCGGCACGCTGGCCACCGTGCTGGCGTTCCTGCCGCTGCGCCTGCTGAAGGACGAGATTGGCGCCTATGTCCGTTCGCTGCCGCTGGTGATCACGATCTCGATGCTGATCAGCTTCGTGCTGGCGGTCACCGTGACCCCGGTCCTGGCGGCCCAGTTCCAGCGCCGGCCCAAGGCGAAGCGTCGCGAGGGCCCCGGGCCGTTCGCTCGTGCCTACGCGGTCGCGATGCGGGGCGGCATCCGGCTGAGGTACCTGGTGGTCGCCGCCAGCCTTGCCGCCCTGGTGGGCGCCATCGCACTGCTGCCGTCGGTCGGCTTGTCGTTCTTCCCCGAGGTCGATCGGGACCAGTTCACCGTCGATATCTGGCTGCCCGAGGGGGCCGGCATCGAGCGGACGCGCGCCGTGGCCGACGAGGTCGAGGCGATCCTGAAGGAACAGCCCGAGATCAAGGACTACGCGACCTACATCGGCGAGGGCGGCCCGCGCTTCCACATCACGGTGATGCCGCAGTTCAACACCCTGAACTACGCGCGGTTCATGATCGGCACCCACGACAAGGACGGCACCCGGGCCCTGGCGGCCCGCCTGAACGACCAGATCCGCGAACGCGTGGCCGGCGCCCGGGTCCAGGCCAAGCCCATTCTGCTGGGCATTCCGGTGGTCGCGCCGATCGCGATCCGGGTACGCGGTCCGGACATCGACACGATGCGCCGCATCTCGCTGGATGTGCAGCGGATCCTGCGCGACACCCCCGGGTCCGACATGGTCCGGGACGACATCGGCCAGGAGGTCCAGAGCCTTCGCATCGACATCGACACCGAGGCCGCGTTGATGGCCGGCATCACGAACACCGAGGTCGCCCTGGCGCTGCTGACCGCGAACGAGGGCCTGCCCGTGACCGACTTCCGGGAGGGCGAGGACCGGGTGTCCGTCGTCATGCGGGCCGTCGAGTCGGATCGCAAGGCCCTGCGTTCCCTGGACAATGTCCACGTGCCGTCGATGGCGACCGGTGCGAAGGTGCCGCTGCGGGCGATTGCCCAGGTGCGCCCCGAATGGGCGCCGGGCGTGATCTACCGCGCCGACAACCAGCGCACGGTCACCGTGCTGTCCGAGGTCGATGGGCGCCTGGCCTCGGACGTGCTGCGCGACGCGTGGCCCCGGATCCAGGCACTGGAACTGCCGCCCGGCTACTCGGTGTCGTCCGAGGGCGAGGAAAAGGAGCGCAACGAGGCCTTCGGGCAACTGCTGGTCGTCTTCGCGTTGATCATCGTCGGGCTGCTGTTCATGCTGACGATCCAGTTCCGGTCGATCCGCCAGGCGGCGGCGATCCTGTTCAGTGTCCCGCTGGCGATCATCGGCGCGGTCCTGGGGCTGTTCTTCAGCGGGAACAGCTTCTCGTTCATGGCGTTCCTGGGGGTCGTGTCCCTGGCGGGCATGGTGATCAAGAACGCCGTCGTCTGGGCCGAGTTCGTCGATCGCGCCCTGGCCGAGGGACACGCCTTCCGCGAGGCGCTGATCGAGGCGGGCATCAAGCGCCTGCGTCCGATCCTGCTGACGGCGTTGACGACCATCGGGGGCCTGCTGCCCCTGGGCCTGTTCGGCGGCGTGCTGTGGGAAGGCATGGCCTGGGCCATGATTGTGGGGCTGGCGCTGGCCACGGTCCTGACGCTGTACGTGATCCCGATCGTGTTCTACATGCTGTTCCGCCGCGAGTTCGACCGTCCGAAGGTCGAGGAACCCGCCCCCTGCGCGTAGCCGTCCGCACAACCCAGAGCCGGCTATCGAACCCGCATTCGCTTATGAATGTAAGCCGTTCCAGGGCTTTCCACCCGGAATGTTCCACACTGGCATATAATGGCGTCCCAGGATGGTGGGGGTTTCATGGGACGGCTGCTTCGAATCTCGGACGCCGCGAACTTCGCGATTCATGCCATGGTGCTGATTTCCCAGGCAAACGGCCGCCGGCGGATGTCGGTCATGGAACTGGCCGGGATCCTGGACGTGTCCGAGGCGCATCTGGGCAAGGTGCTGCAGCGCCTGACGCGCCAGGGATTCCTGATGTCCCGGCGGGGCCCCGGGGGCGGATTCGAACTGGCCAGGGACCCGCATGAGGTCACGCTGCTGGACGTCGTGTCCGCCATCGACGGACCCCTGACCGCGGGCCCCTGCCTGCTGGGGCGACCGCTTTGCGTCAGCAAGCGTTGCGCGATGCTGGGGGTTCTGAAGAAGGTCCACAAACTGGTGTTCGATCACCTGGAGGGCACTCGCCTGTCCGACGTGGTCGAACAGGATCTGCACCACCTATCGACCGCGGTCCACTGACGGGCGCAACGGCGCGTCGCGTTCCTACTTGCCCCGTCCCTTGCGAATCAGGGTGTCCCAGTCGATGCTGATGCCCACGGTCAGGATGTCGAACGAGGACTTGTAGCGGCCCTCGTTGACGGCGTAGCCCTGGTTGATCACGGGAACGAACTCGTCGGCGGCGTTCTTTTCGGTGCCCATCAACTGCTGGCGAATGCCCCCGGTGCCCGCCTTGACCGTCCGGTCCATCTGGAAGACGTGCGCGTAGGCCAGGCCGATCTCGAAGCCGTAGATCGACGTGGACAGGCCCACGCCGATGCCGAAGCGCTGGAATCCGGGCAGGTCCATCGAGGTGTACTCCAGAGGCTGGGTCGCCGATTCCCACCAGCCGCCCATCCGCGCGGTCAGCCACTGGGGGATCGCGTTCCACTGGCCGCCCAGGCGCACGCTGTAGGTGTCCTTCCAGCGGCGCGCCAGCGACACCTTCATCGGGTCGATCGAGACGCCCAGTTCGCTGTTCGACTCGGTCGTGGTCATGCGGAACGCGTCCATCGCGGACCACTGCTCCCAGACGAAGTCCGCCTCGATGTCGAAGACCTCCCGATCCTGCGCCACGTGACGATAGCGGGCGCCGAACTGGACCGACGCCGGCATCGTGAACTCCAGGCGGCCGGCGACCTTGATTGGCTTCATGTTGGCGTAGACCGAGTTTTCGGTGCCCCCCATCCGGACCTTGCCCTCGGCGCGCACCTTGACCGGGACGACCCGGGCGTTGAATCCCAGTTCCAGCCACTCGACCGGCCGTGCCCACGCGCCGATCAGCGCCGAGAACCCGGTCCAGTCCGCCATGTCCAGGTCCGCCCGCAGGTCGTTGCGGTTGTTGACCGGGTCGTTCTGGTTCGTGTAGGCCGCCGGAGCCATCATCGCCATCGAGTACTTCAGTTTCGGCACGACCACGTACTGGAGCCCCAGCCCGAATCCGAACCACTCCTTGTACTTGTACGCGGCCGCGGCGGTCACGTACGCCAGCAGGGTGTCCAGCTTCATCAGGGAGTAGCGACCGGCCGAATTCATGTCCGAGGGATACCCCACCGTGCCGTAGGCGGCCGGGCCGTTCAGGGCCAGCCCGAAGCCCCAGTCCTCGAGGCCGAAGTCGCTGGTCAGCGCCAGCGAGATGCCCTGGGGGAACCAGCCGGCGTTCTGGGACAGCGTGTCGAACGGGACCGGATCGCCGATCGGCTCGCCGTAGAGGATGTTGCCGTCGGTGTCCCGGGTGACCTTGCGCTTCTGGGCCGGAAACCGATCGAAATCCAGCGCCAGTTTCGACGAGCTGAGGTTGATCAGCAGGTGGGTGCCGCGCAGCAGCGCCAGGCGGGACGGGTTCCAGTAGACCGCCGAGGGGTCGTCGGCCTTGGCCGTGAAGGCGCCGCCCCGGCCCACGGCGTGCAGGCCCTGGGGCCCGTACTCGAAGCCGCCGGCAAGCGCCGGACCTGCGACCAGCAGCATCGCCAGCGAGACCGTCGCGAACAGGTACCCCCGCATCCGTTCCCTGGGACTCGGCATCGTGGTTTCCTCCCTGGAGGGTCCTTGGGACACGGAAACCTAGCAAGTGCGCGAATCGCGGTCAACGGCAAAAAGTGGATCCCCGGGGGGCGGGGTCGAATCGTGGGAGGGCTAGCGTAAGCGGGAGACCCCCCGGCTCTGCCGGGGAGGCATCCGCAGTTTGACAATTCCGGGAGTGTCATCGTGAACTCCCCGCCGTGAGCCGCCCAAGGCCAACAGCGAGGAGTTCACGATGGACAACAGCGGTAGCC
>JARKOL010000324.1 GCA_029975745.1 Myxococcota bacterium
CCCCGACCCACTCGGGGTCGCCCGCGACCGCGTCCAGGATCTGGGCCTCCAGGGAGTCCAGCGCGGCGGCGATGTCCGCCTCGTCCTCGCCGGCCACGTCGCCCACGATGGCCAGGCGCTCGGTGTGCTTGACCAGCAGCGTCCCGATGCTCCAGCGGTCGTCGGTGCCGCCCAGCGTCGTCACGGTGATGGCCGGCAGTTCCTCGGCCTCGTAGTTCACGCGCCGCGAATCGAAGACCCGGTCGCCGGCGGCGGTCTTGCCCCGCAGGCGGTTCACCAGGTCCTGGCGGATCCCGGTCGGGCTCAGGGTGGGCTTCGCCATGAGTCAGCCTCCCTTGACCAGGGCCAGCTTGACCCCGCCGTACCCGTCGTCCCGCGTTTCCTTGATCCGGTACCGGGTGGGTGCCCCGAACGAGCCGTCCGGGAGCCGCGCCTCGATGGTCAGGACGTCCTTGGTCTTGGGGATCACCGGCAGGTCGGCCACGCGCACGTCCACCACGGGGTCGGTCGAGCACACGGCCACCCCGCCTTCGCCATCGGGCAGCATTTCCTCGTGGGGGGCATGGAAGATCCCGGCGCACACGTGGCCCGCGCCATCCGGGTCGAGCGTGACGCGGCAGTCCGAGAACTTGTCCCGGATCACCTGGGTCGCCCGATTCAGGATCGCCGGCCACATGGTCGCCTCACTGGATGCGCTGGATCGCGACGTGCGCCTCGGTCAGGTCCAGCGCGCCGCCCGAGTCCTGGGTCGCCATGAACTGCAGGGTGGTGCCCGCAGTCAGCATCGTGACGTTCGAGTCGTTCAGGAACACCGGGTCCGCGCCCGGGGCCGTGTCGTCGTCGCAGACGTCGTTCGAACCGTCGCTCAGCGCGATGCGCCGGGCCGTGCCGCCGGCGTTCGCCGCGAAGGACCCGGCGATGGCGCACAGGTACAGGCCCGTCTCGGGAACCGTGAAGTGGAAGTCCGGGGTCCCCGCCCAGGCCACGTCGCCGGCCAGGTCCTCGTCCTCCAGGTCGATGACGGTCGGGGTCGCGTCCGCACACGACTGCGCCGTGTCCGAGGACCGCCGGGCCTGGTCGCCCTGGATCGCGGCCAGGGCATCCGCCGCGTCCCCCTGGGCCGCCGTCGCGAACACCGAGTCGATGACGTGCAGGTGGTTCGAGCCGTCGAGTTCGATGGTGGTGCCATCGGGCTCGTAGCCCTCCCCCGGGCCGCCCGCGGCCAGCGGGGGCACCAGGACCAGGACCACGTTGTCGTCCTCGAGCGCGGCGTCCTCGGTCGCAACCGCCCGGATCGCGTCCTCCTGGACCACGATCGTGAAGACCTTGTTGACCGGGTCGAAGTACAGCGCCGCCCCGGCCTCGATGGGCTCGCCGGCCTTCGCGTAGGAGAAGACCCCCTCGCGAGACACCGAGACGACCGCTCCCTCGTCGGCGTCCGTGATCGCGAAGCCGTGCAGGCCCCCCACGATCACGAACTCGCCCGACTTGACGCCCCCCGCGGGCGCGATCAGAGAAAGAACCTTTCCGGACTGGATGAAGTTCTGCATCGGATCACCTCCTGATCAGGCCGCGCCCTTGTTGCGATAGACGCCGCGGAAATCGGTCCACGCGCAGCCGAAGTCGTGCTCGACCTTGAATTCGAGCCCCTGGTACTCCCAGGACTCCCGGCTCTTGAACCGGGGCTGCTCGCCGCCCGCGAGATACCCGACCACCAGGCACGGGTAGCCGCGCCCCAGCAGGTACCAGGCCGTGTCGCCGTCCAGGCGGGGCTCGACCAGGGGCTGCAGGGACCGGATCGGCGCCGGCACCACGTCCGCGACCTGGCCCGGCATGATCTGCGTGAACAGCTTGTCCAGGACCGTCTCGTTGGCCGTGCCGACGATCAGGTGCGTGGGGATCAGATCCAGGTAGTTCCCAGCCAGGTCCGTCTGCTGCCGCAGGAGCAGGCGTCCCTTGGCGATCTCGTCCACGCTCGGGACGCCGCCCGACGTAGTGACGTTCTTGTGGGCGGTGTGGAAGACCTCCTTGCCGTCGGCCAGCTTGGGGTTGGCCGTCCACAGGGCCCAGAAGAGGTTCTTCTCCAGGCGGATCACCGCCGAGCCCATGCGGGCCGGGATCTCCCCGAACACCCCCATGTCGTCGTTGATCAGCGCCTGCCGGGTGATCCGGTAGCCCTTCGCGTAGGACCCGAGCGCCCAGGTCTCAACACCCTCGCCCAGCACCCCGAACTTCACCTCGCCGCCCTCGGGGATCGGGTCCAGGGCCGAGAACGAGGACATCTTCAGTTCGCGAACGGGCTTGAAATCGCCCACGACCCGGCGCACGGCCAGGGCGTCGAAGTTGCGCGACTCCTGGGAGTAGGCCGACGAGAAGTTCTTGTGGACGGCGCCGGCCAGGATCGCCTGGAAGTCCGACGTGGACGCCATGCCCGACCGCGCCCCGAACAGCGCCTCGTCGAACACGTCGCTCGGGGCCATGCCCCGGGTCCGCACGCCCCGCGCCTCCACGCACTCCCGGGCCACGTCCAGCAGGGAGTAGTTGACGTAGGGCCGGGCCAGGTCCGAAGGCGTGCCCTGGGACCACGCCCGGAAAGCGAGGCCCTCCACCATCGCCTGCGCCCGCGTCTCGTCGCCATCCCGGGTGACCGTCGCGTGGCCGGCGAGCGTCGGGGCTGCCGCGTCCCGCTGCCCAATCAGGTCCAGCATCTGGGCCTGGGCCGCCTCGACCGTGATGCCCGGATCGGACAGCATCGCCCGGATGTCCTCGTCCCCGAGGCGCACCTTCGCGGCCAGCTTCCGGATCGTCTCCTGCCGGGTCGCCTCGGCCTTGCGCCCCTCCTCCCGGGCCGCCCGGATGGCGGTCTCGTCCGGGACCGAAGCGGCGGGCGCGGGGGCGGCCTGCCGGGTGTCCTGGGTGGTGTCCTGCGTTTCCATGCCTTCTTCCTCCTGCGGGGGCTGGTCCGCGTTGCGGGTGTTCGTGCCGCCGTCGGCAGGGAGCGCGACGGCGCTGATCTCGTCGGGGATGTGGCGGGCCCAGGAACGCAGTTCGTAGCCCGTCTCCGGATCCGTGCTGACGGTCGGGCGGCCCACGCGCCTGTAGCCGTAGGACCACTTCCGGATCACGCCGTCCCGGATGTCCTGGACCACGTCGGCCTTGCCGGGGGCGCGCGACAGGGTGATGCGGGCTCGGGCCTCGGTGTCACTGACGACGCGGGCCGTGCCGGGGACCACCGAGCCGATGACCGCGTCCAGGCCCTCGCCCGTCTTCGGGTCAAGCCCGTGGGCCCGCAGCACGTGGGCGCCGGCGTT
>JARKOL010000342.1 GCA_029975745.1 Myxococcota bacterium
CGTGCGGTTCGCGCCGAAGACCGCGAATTCCATCTTCGGCGAACTGAACACGTTCGCGGCGCTGCTGTCCGTGGTTGGGTACGACCCGGTGTCCAAGCAGGACATCCGGATCCCGACGGGGACCACCGGGGGTACGGGCACCACGTACAGCCCGAACATCTCGGCTGCGACCGGCACCGCGAAGGTTTCGGTGCTGCCGGCGAACATCGATTTCGGACTGGTGACCATCGGCTGCTTCAGCCAGACGCACCGGGTCTGCGTGTACAACACCGGTTCCGCGGCATTGACGATCACGGAAATCAAGATGGCCGGGTGCAGCCCCGAGTTCCGGGCCAAGAACGTGCCCAAACTGCCCAAGGAGATCACGTCGGCGGGGCCGATCTGCTTCGAACTGGTCTATGCGCCGCAGGATCTGACCCAGGACGAATGCACGGTCCAGGTCACCAGCAATGACCAGACGTCGCCCTCGATGAGCATCGGGATCAAGGGGAAGGGGACCTACGAGACCGAGCAGACCGACGTCTTCGAGCAGGTGTCCGGCCAGGCGGTCGATATCCTGTTCGTCATCGACGATTCGGGGTCGATGTGCGAGGAACAGGACCGGATGATCAAGAACTTCAACTCGTTCATCTCGCAGGCGGAGGTCTGGAACAACGACTACCACATCGGCGTGATCAGCGTGAACGTCGTCAATGACGCGGTCATGGGCAAGCTGAACCGGGGGGCGACCAACGTGACGCCCCGCTATATCAAGAAGAGTTCGAATGCCCAGGCCCAGTTCGCGCGGCTGGCGGACATCGGGTGCGACGGGAACTCGGACGCCCAGGAGGCGGCGCTGCAGGCGGCCCAGGCCGCGTTGACGGCGCCTCTGGTCAGCGAGACCGGCGTGTCCTGCGGATCGGACAGCGATTGCCGCAACAACAAGAATCTGTGCTCCAGCAGCACCAACTGCCCGTACTACTGCGTCGATGGCACGTGCGGCGGCTGGAACAAGGGCTTCATTCGCCAGGATGCCCAGTTGGAAATCGTCGCCCTGTCGGACGAGGAGGACCAGAGTTCCGGGACTCCCGACTTCTACGTGGACTTCCTGAAGAGCCTGAAGGGCTACTACAACATCAACATGATGCACTTCAACGCGATTGTCGGAACCAACACCTCGGGTGACGGGACCTGCACGTCCCCGGACGGCAGCACCCGGGCCGCCGAGGGCAAGCGGTACATCGACGTCGCCAACCGGACCAACGGCAAGGTGGGCTCGATCTGCGATCCGGACTACGACGTGGTCATGAACGAGATCGGATCCGTCGCGTTCGGACTGAAGGTCCAGTTCTACCTCAGCCGCCTGGCGGACCCGCCGACGGTCGAGGTGCGCGTCAACGACGTGCTTTGTCCCAGTGGCTGGCGTTACGACGCGCCGTCGAACAGCGTGATCTTCGACGATGAGGGGGCCTGCATGCCGCAGCCCGGGGACATCATCAAGATCCACTACGATACGCTTTGCCTGAAGGGTTGACGGGACGCCGGCGACCTCGGCGGCGGACGTCGGGGGTCGGGCCTTGCCGTGGATTCGGGCGTTGAGGAGAGGACGAATGAGCAGTCGAACCGTTCGATGGGTGTTGGTGGCGGCGTTCGGTGCGGTCATGGGATGTGCCCAGGCGGGCGAGACCCAGGCGCCCGACCTGTACGTCGAGGCGGTCGGCGATCTGGCGTTGGCCGGCGGTCGCGTCCAGAACGATCAGACCCTGTATTTCCGGGCGGGCGGCGGGACGATCCGCGTGTACATCGGGAACACGGGGGACGCGGACCTGACGCTGACGACGGTCGAGGTGGTCCAGGTCAACGACAACATGGCCGTGGTGCCGAATCTGACCCTGCAGGAGTGGCCGAAGACCGTCCTGGCCGGCCAGTTCCGCGCATCCGATCCGTCGGTGATGGAACTGCGCGTTCGCTTCACGCCGGGGGCGGTCAAGGACGAAAAGCCCACCATCCTGAAGTTCCACACCGACGATTTCGAGAATCCGAACGGCGTGTTCACGTTGAACATCGCGCCGGAGGAGGAGCGGGCGGAGCTGCGGGTCAGCCCCAGTAACTACGTGTTCCTGGAGGCGACCGTCCAGAACCCGGACACCAAGGAATTCCAGTTGAGCAACGTGGGCACGGCACCCCTCGCGCTGGCCGACTTCCGGTTCGAGGGCGGTTCGACCGCGTTCACCCTGACCGGTCAGCGTCCCAACAAGGACACCATCATCGATCCCGACAACACCGGCAGCCCCAATGGTCCGCGGACCATCCGGGTGACCTACACGCCCGTGGATCCGCCGGACACCGCGAATCTGGTGGTGCTGTGGGGGCCGGTTCTGGAGAGCGGCGTGGCATGCACGGGCGAGGCCGTGTGCCGTCAGGACAAGAAACTGTGCCCGGACGGCCCGAACAACTGCCCCTACACCTGCGCGAATGGACGCTGCATGTGCCTGAGCGACGCCGACTGCCGCAACGCCCTGTGCGCGGACCCGGGCAACTGCGACCAGATCTGCCTGACCGGCGTCTGCCGGGTGCCCGAGCGCAAGGAGGTCCCGCTGACCGGCCAGAGCCTGCCCGGGCAGCTTCGGGTCGAGCACGGGGACAAGCTGACGGGTTGCGTGGACTTCATCGACGTCACCGTCGAGGGCACGTCCTGCACGAAGATCGTCCAGTTGTGGAACGAGGGCGACGGCACCGTGAAGGTGACCAAGCCGACGGTTCGCGTGGCCGACCTGCCCGAGGGCATGCCGTCCCCGTACTCGCTTCGCTGGTATCGCCAGGGCGCGACCCAGGCGGACCCGTGCGGGCCCGTGACCGGGACCGAGATCAACGAAGGTCAGTTCACGATCACGGCGGCGAACCAGCCCGTCAACGTCGCGATCACCTACACGGCGCCGTCCAGTCGCGGCGTCAACGGCGAACTGGTGATCGACTATTCGGCGCCGTTCGCCGGCCAGGAAACCGTCTCGATCTGCGGCGGCGTCAAGAAGGGCGAACTGGGCGTCGCGCCGATTCCCCAGGCGGGGCCGGTCGTTCTGTTCGCCGAGCCGGGCGAGAAGGCGCGCAAGACGGTCGTCGTGATGAACAAGGGCAACGAGGTGCTGGAGCTGACGGCGATTACCGTCGGCGTCGAGGAGGGGTACCCGCAGCGATTCGCGTTGATCGGCGCGCCCGGGCCCAACGATCTGGAGATCGATCCCGGCCAGTTGCTGTTGCTGACCGTCGAGTACGACGGCGATCACGAAATCGGCGTCCTGAACGGGTTCCTGCGGCTGGACTACGTGGATCCGCTGCTGGGCGGTCCGCTGTACGAAACGCTGCAGGTGCGCGGCCAGAACGGGTTCGACGGCGTGGTCCTGCCGATCGCGAATCCCGGGACGACCGCCGACTACACGGGCGCCAAGGTCGGCCAGAACCTGGTGCTGAACGGTGCCGGGAGCTTCGGCGGCACGTTCCCGATCGACGCGACCAGCGGCTATACCTGGTTCGTGTCGGGCAAGCCGATGACCAGCCGCGTGTTCCTGAACCCGGGTCCCGGCGGCCCCCAGGTGACCGTCATCCCCGACGTCCCCGGGGCCTACGAGTTCAGACTGGTCGTGTTCTCGTACGATTCCGTCAACAACACCCCGTATTTCAGCCACGAGGCCGCCGTCACGGTCAACGTGCAGCCGTAGGGGCGGCGAACGGCACGGGATAAGCGGCCTGCTTTGCTTGCCGGTGCCAGTCCGATCTGATATATCCGACACGAGGGTTCCTGGGCCGATCTGCCGGTGGAGGGAGATACGAATGGACGTCAGTGAACTGCTTTCGGCGCTCGATGCCAATCCGCAGGATGGAGCCGCCATCGAGACGACGTTGATGGCCCTGATCGAGGCCGGTGATCTGGCCGCGGTAGAGACCTTCCTGGCCGAACTGGTCCGGGGCCTCCCCGGGGGGGGTGCCGCCGAGACGGTGCTGAAGACGCTCGACGGCATCTTTCGTCGCAAGCGGGATTCCGATGTCGGTCGCGTCATCGCGTGGCAGGCGGGCTTCCTGGCATGGAAGGTGCTGGACGACGCCATGCGCGCCGAGTTCTTCTTCCGCGCCGTCACGCCCGACGGGCCCCACGAGCCCGAGTGGACCGAGTTCTATCGCGGCTTCTACGCATCCCGCGGGAACTGGCTTCGCCTGGAGCAGTTCGTCGGCGAGACCTGCGAGCGGCGGGGCTGGGATGCGGTCGATGGCAAGCGGATGCTGGCCCGGACGGCCCAGGAATTCAACAACCCCTCGAAGGAATTGTCCTACTGGCAGGCCGTGGCGCAGACCGTCGCGGACGATGACGAGGCCGAGGCGCAGCTGGAGCGCCTGTACACCCAGTTGGAGCGGTGGCCGTCGCTGGCGGACCTGCTGAAGGAGCGGCTGAAGCGCTTCGACGAGGGGGACACGGAGATCAAGGTCGCCATCCTGCGGGGGATGCTGCGGATCTACTCCGACAAGATGAAGGCCGAGCCGAAGGTGCTGGCGACCTACCAGCAGATCCTGGAAATCGATCCCGCGAACATGGACGCGATCGACGCGCTGCTGGACCGCTACGAGAAGGCGGGGCGCTGGCCGGACTACGTGAAGGTGCTGGCCCGCAAGGTCGATGCCGTCGAGGATCCGGACGAGCAGATCCGCCTGATGGAGATCCAGGCGAACCTGATGGAGACCCGGTTCGCCAACGTGCTGGAGGCGCTGAAGGCGTACGAGCGCATCCTGGAGCTGGCGCCGAACCGACGCGACATCGTCGAGAAGCTGAAGGACCTGTACGAGAAGCGGCGTGACTTCGAGAGCCTGATCCGTCTGCGTCGGACCGAGGCCGAGCAGATGACCGACCTGGACGAGCGGGTCCAGGTGTTCGCCGAGCTGGCGGAGACCGCGGCAGAGCGTCTGCGCAAGGCTCCGGTCGCGATTGAACTGTGGGAAAAGGTGCTGGAGATCGATCCGGTCCATCTGGGGGCGTTGCGTGCCCTGGACGGTCTGTACGAGCGCGAGAAGGACTTCGACCAGCAGTGCGGCGTGCTGTCGCGCCTGGTGGATCTGTCCAGGCAGGAGAGCGAGCAGGTTGCCCTGCTGGAGAAGCTGGCCGGCATCCAGGGCAGCAAGATGGGCGACGCGTCCTCGGCGCTGGAGACCTGGCGCCGCATCCTGGACGTGCGGCCGACGCACGAGCGCGCCAAGCGCGAGCTGCGAACCCGCTACCTGTCCGAGCACCGCTGGGAGGATCTGGAGTGGTTCCTTCGCAAGTTCGGGACGGTCGATGAACTGGGGCGCACGCTGGAATCCCAGGTGGGCTCGATCGAGGACAAGGCCGAGAAGCTGGGGCTGCTGTTCAAGGTGGCCGAGATCTGGCGCGACGAGGCCGACCAGCCGCAGAAGGCCGTCCGGCACCTGGAGGCGGCGCTGGGCCTGGAACCCGACAGTCTGCGCGCCTCGACCGAACTGATCGGCCTGTACCGCCAGTTGGGCGATTGGCGGAAACTGCCGCCGGTCTATGAAGTCGCGATCGCCGGGACCGTCGATCGTGCCGAGCGGACGCGCCTGATGCTGCAGGCGGCCGAAGTCCACGAAGTCAATCTGGTCAACGTCGAGCGGGCGTTCTTCTGGTACCTCGAGGCGTTCAAGGAGAACATGCTGGACGACAGCCTGCGGATGCAGGCCGAGCGGCTGGCGGCGCCCTCGCGGAACTGGGACATCTATGTCGCCGTGCTGGAGCAGGCCGCCGGCCTGATGCCGGACGACGGTCGCAAGGTGGCGACCTGGCTGCGTGTCGGCGAAATCCACTCGGAGGAACTGAACGAGGGCGAGGCGGCCCAGGCGGCCTTCCAGCAGGCGCTGGCGCTGGATCCCGAGAACCGCGCGGCCGTCTTCGCGCTGGATACGCTGTATCGCCGGATGGAGCGGTGGCCGCTGCTGGTCGATGTGCTGCAGCGCCGCCTGGACCTGGAGCGTCGTTCCGAGGAGCGCAAGCCGCTGCGCTTCGACATCGCCCAGATCCTGCACACCCACCTGGGGCGCGCCGACGATGCCGTCACGGTGTACGAGGACATCCTGGCCGAGGAGCCGGGCGAGGCGCGGGCCTTCGCGGCGCTGGGCGAACTGCTGCTGTCCGAGGGACGCTTCGCGGACCTGCGGCGGCTGCTGGAACGGCAGGTCGAGGTGCTGCTGGGGGCTCCCGAGGGGACCCCGGACATCCTGGCGGACCTGTATTGCCGGATTGCCACGCTGACGTGCGTGCTGGAAGGCGCGACGGACGGCGCGGTCCAGGCCTGCGCCATGGCTCTGGACCAGGACCCGCTGCACGCCGAGACGATCGGCCTGCTCGAGGATCTGCTGGGCCAGGAGGAACTGCGCCTGGAGATCGTGAACCTGCTGCGCGGCCCCTTCGAGACGCTGGGACGCTGGAAGGACCTGGCGGACCTGCTCGAGATCGAGCTGGCGGCGCGTGGGGACTCGGCGTCCACCGCCGGGGTGCTGTGGCGCCTCGAGGATCTGTATCGGGAAGCCGCGGCGGATCCCGCCAAGCGCTTCCGGTCGCTGTCCCGCATTCTGAAGGTCACCCCCGAGGACAGCCGCACGTGGGACGCCATCGAGCGCGTCGCCCCCCAGGTCGAGGGCTGGCGCGAACTGGCCGGCTGGTACGAGGCGGCTTCCGGCGCGATCCACGACGCCGAGGCCCGCGTGCAGGTCAACCTGAGGCTGGCGCGCGTCGAGTGGCAGGAACTGAACAACATCGACCACGCGCGCCGGGCCTACCACGAGGTGCTGGACAGTGATGACGCGAACGTCGATGCGCTGGACGCGCTGGAAACGATCTACGAGCAGGTCGGCGACCATCCGGAACTGCTGAAGATCTACCGTCGTCGCTTCGACGTGTCGCCCTACGCGGGCGAGAAGATCGCGTACGCCTTCAAGATGGCGTCGGAGTTGGCCGAGCACCTGGAGGACGTCGAGGGGGCGATCTCGGCGGTCCGGATGGTGCTGGACCTGGATCCGGAATACGAGATGGCCTACCGGCAGCTGGACGCGTTGTACACGCGGGCCGAGCGCTGGTACGACCTGGCGGGCGTGCTGGGGCAGCGGGTGGCGTTGGCCCAGGACGTCGGCGAGCGCGCCTACCTGCGACTGCGCCTGGCCGAAGTGCTGGAAACGCGGCTGGAGGACGTGGTCGGGGCGGTCGATGTGTACCGCCTGATCCTGGAAGAGGACCCGGGCAACGAGGACGGGCTGCGCCAGCTTGAGCGGCTGTTCGGCAATGACGATGTCCGCGTGACCGTGGCCGGCATCCTGCTGCCGGTGTACCGGACCCGCCAGGATCACGTGCGGCTGGTCGAGGTCTATGACGTGCTGGCCGCCGCGGCCGGCGACGCCGACGTTCGGCTGGACCATTTCGCGACGATCGCCGGCCTGTACGAGAACCAGATCGGCAACCTGGAGAAGGCGTTCGAGTACCGTGCGCGGGCCTTCCGCGAGGTGCCGGCTCGGGCCGAACTGGTGGAGCAGGTGCTGCGGGTCGGCGAGGTCCGCGGGGCGCTGGACGAGGCGGTGCTGGTGCTGATCGAGCGGGTGTTCGACATCGACGACGTCGAGCGCCGCAAGGAGACGCATCGGACCATCGCGCGCGTCTGCCGTGACAAGGGCATCGACCGCGAGCTGGCCAAGCGCCACTACACCGAGGTCCTGGGGCTGGATCCCGAGGACATGGACGCCCTGGATTCGCTGATCCGGCTGCACGACGAGGACGGCGAGACGGCCGCGCTGGTGTCGATGCTGTCGCGCAAGGCGGACCTGATCATGGAGCCTGGACCGCGGGGCGACCTGCTGCTGTGGGCCGGTGATCTGTACGCCCAGAAGCTGGACAAGACCGACGAGGCGATCGGCTGCTACACCGGCGTGCTGGACATGGACCCCGCCAGCGTGCGGGCGATCGAGGCGCTCGAGGCGCTGTACGAAAAGAGCCAGCGCTGGGTCGATCTGGTCGAGGTTCTGGGACGCAAGGCGGACGTGGTGGGCACGTCGTCCGAGCGGATCGTCGCGCTGAAGAAGAAGGGGCTGATCCAGCACGAACAGCTGGGCGCCACGCAGGATGCGGTCGAGACCTTCCTGGAAGTGCTGGCCGTGGACGGCGGGGACGTGGACGCGATGCGCACCCTCGACCGCTTCTATGGATCCATGGAGGACTGGGCCAGTCAGTACGACATGCTGTCGCGGATCCAGGAGCGGGTGCAGGGCGAGGATCGCCTGACGGCGCGCTTCCGGATGGGGCGCCTGCTCGAGAAGAGCCTGGGCGACGCCTACAAGGCGATCGAGACCTACGAGGAACTGCTGATCGAGTTCCCCGACAACACCGATGCCGTGGATGCCCTGGAGGGCATGGTCCGGGCGGACGAGGCGGCCGAGGCGGCGTTCCGCGTCCTGGAGCCGGTGCTGTCCGAGCGCGGCGAGTGGGCCCGCCTGTTCATCGTGTACGAAGTGCTGACGGGCCGCGAGGACGACATCGTCAAGAAGGTGTCGCACCTGGTCACGATGGGCGAGATCGCCCAGCACAAGATGAACGAGCCGCTGCGCGGTTTCGAGTGCTTCGGTCGCGCCTTCACGACCGACCCCTTGAACCGCGACGTGCTGGCGCGGATCGACGCGCTGGCCGAGGCGCACGACATGTGGCACGACGTGCCGGCCCTGCTGCAGGGCGGCGCGGGGAACATCGAGGGCATGCCCGAGGCGCTGGAACTGCTGCTGCGCGCCGGTGCCGTCCAGCGGGATCGGCTGGGGGATCGGGATGCCGCGGTTGCGGTGTTCGAGGGCGTCCTGAAGGACTTCCCGGACAACCTGACGGCGTTGACCTCGCTGGATCGCCTGTATGGCGAGATGCAGCGCTGGGACGACCAGATCCGCATTCTTCGGGCCCAGTTCGACGCGGTCGTCGAGGCCGGGGCGAAGATCGAACTGCTGCTGCGGCTGGCGGACATCTGCGAGTCGAAGGTCGGGCGCACGCAGGAGGCCCTGGAGGCCCGGGCCGAGGTGCTGTACCTGCACCCCGCGCACGATCGCGCGGTCGCCGAACTGCGGCGCATGTTCGACGAGGGCAAGCATCGCGATCGCATCCTGGAGATGATCGAGCCGATCTACCAGGACACGGGCGCGTTCACGGACCTGGCGACGGTGTACGAATCGTCGTTGACGGCGATCGAGGATCCGGATCGGCGCAAGGACACGCTGCTGAAGCTGGCGGACGTCTGGGCGAACCGGCTGGCCGACGGCACGGTGGCGTTGGGCTGGTACGGCAAGGCGCTGGCGCTGGATCCCGGCGACGAGTCCCTGCTGATCCAGATCGAGGAACTGGCCGCGACGGTGTCCGCGTGGCAGTCCCTGCTGGACATCCTGCTGGCGGCTGCGGCGGCCTGTGGCGACGACGGTCGCCGGGTGGCGCTGTGGCACAAGGCCGTGGCCTGCGCGCAGGATCGGCTGGGCGATCTGGAGCGGGCCGAGGCGGTGTGCCGCTGGATCCTGGACGTGGATTCCGGCGACACGGTTGCGCTGGGCGTCCTGGACCGGATGTACGAATCGCAGCAGCGGTTCGCCGACCTGCTGGGCATCCTGGAGCGCGAGTGGGAAGTCGTCGAGTACGACGACGACAAGATCGGCTTCCTGATGCGGGCCGGCGCGCTGCAGCGCGACCGTCTGGGCGATCTGGACGGGGCGGTGGACGCATTCCGCAAGGTCGTCGCAATCGACGAGATGCAGCGGGGCGCCCAGGAGGCGCTGGCGGATCTGTTCGACGTGCGCGGCGAGTTCGAGCCGCTGTTCAAGACGCTGGCCTCCCTGGCCGACATGGCGGAAACGGGGGCGATTCGCGGCACGATCCAGCGTCGCATGGCGCGGATTGCCGAGGACAAGCTGAACCGCAAGGATGATGCCCTGGCGCTGTGGGACGAGGTTGCCGCGGGCGACCCGACCGACGCGGACGCGCTGCGCGAACTGCAGCGCCTGCACCGCGAGCGCGAAGAGTGGGAGCCCTTCGTCGATGTCTGCGAGCGCGAGATCTCGCTGGTCACCGAGGATGTCGAGCGGACCGTGGCGCTGCTGCGGGAAATCGGTCGCATCGCCGAGACCAGGCTGGACGACGCCGGCACCGCCCAGCATGCCTGGCGGCGGGCGCTGGAGCATGCGCGTGGGGATCGCGAGGCCCTGGAGGCCCTGCGGCGCCTGTACCACGAGACGGGTGACCTCGAGGCGCTGTCCGACGTGCTGAAGCAACTGTTCGAGAGCCCGCTGCTGGACGAGGCCGAGCGGCGCGCGGTCTGCCTGGACCATGCGCGGCTGCTGACCGACGAACTGTCGCGTCCCGAGGGCGCCATTGTCCAGTGGAACCTGGTGCTGGAGGCGGACCCGAACCATGCCGAGGCGCTGACCGCGCTGGATCGGCTGTACGAGGATACCGGACGCCACGCGGACTGCGTCGCGATCATTCGTCGCCGCGCGGAACTGGTCGAGGGCGACGCGCGTGCGGCGCTGCTGACGCGGGCGGCCGAACTGCAGAACGGCCCGCTGGATGATCCGGCCGGGTCGGCGCAGACCCTGGAAGTCGTGGCGGGCATGCAGCCGGGCAACCGCGAGGTGTCGGAGTCGCTGCAGACGCTGTATTCGCGCCTGGAGGACTGGGATCGGCTGGCGGCCGTGCTGCTGCGTCGTGACGACTTCCTGGTCGAGGATCTGGACGCCCGGATCGAGAACCTGTCCGAGCTGGCCCGGGTCTACGAGACGCGCAAGGGCGCTCTGGACGCCGCGTTCTTCATCTGGGCCAAGGCGGCCCAGCTGCAGCCCGGCGACGACATGGTCGCCAACGAACTGTGGCGGCTGGCCCAGGAACTGAACTGGTGGACCGAATACGTGGATCAGCTGGCCGAGGCCGTGGGGCGGATGCCCGAGGAGATGCGCCAGGAGCACATGCTCCGATTCGGCGAGGTCCTGTGGCGGAATGCGGACCGGGCGGATCAGGCGGTGGGCTGGTTCGAGAAGGTCCGGGGCGAGTGGTCCGAGAACGAGGCGGCTCTGGCCGCGCTGAACGAACTGTACCGCGCGGTCGGGCGCTACGAGGACCTGGTGGGTGTCCTGGCGGTCCAGATCGATCTGACGCCGGACTATCTGGAGAAGGTGCGGCTGGGCACGATGGCCGGCGTGGTGCTGGAGGCCGAGATCGGCGACATCGCCCGCGCGCTGGCGGCGTACCGCCAGGTGCTGGAGTTCGACGAGGCGAACCTGGACGCGCTGGACGCGGTGATCCGCATCCACGAGTCCCGTCAGGAGTGGGAGGAACTGCTGGGCGCCCTGGACCGGAAGGCGCCGCTGGTTCCGACCGAGGAGATTGCCATCCGGATGCGGATGGGGGCCATCCTCGAGACGCGCGTCGGGTCCGCCGAGCGCGCCATCCAGGCGTACGAGGCGGTGCTTTCGCTGGAGCCCGCGCACGCCGAGGCCCTGGAGCGGCTGAAGGAACTGTACGGCGGGATGGAGAACTGGCGCGGCCTGGCGGATGTCTACGAGCGGCAGCTGGGGCTGTCGAACGAGATTCCCGACCGCATGCTGTTCTGCCACCACCTGGCGATGCTTTACGAAGCGGCGCTGGACGACAAGCGGCGGGCGCTGGACTACTGGATGCAGATCCTGGACATGGATCGCGCGGATGACGAGGCGTTCGAGACCGGCATTCGCCTGCTGGGCGAAATGGAGGACTGGAGCGAGCTGGTCAACCTGTTCGAGAGCCGGGTTTCCGGAGTCGAGGACGAAGGGGTCAAGATCGCGACGCTGCTGCGGCTGGGCGAGGTTCACGAGAAGCGCCTGGACGACGTGAACGCGGCGATTTCGACCTACCAGCGCGTGCTGGAACTGGCGCCCGCGAACCTGGGAACCTATGGCGAGCTGGTGCGGTTGTTCGCCGTGAACGAGTCCTGGGAAGACGTGGTCGATACGCTGATGAAGTGGAAGGAGCACGTCGAGGACGAGCCCACGTTCATCGGCCTGCTGCACCAGGCGGCGGACGTCGTCCTGGAGCGCCTCGAGAACCCGGACCGCGCGGTCAAGCTGCTGGGCGACCTGCTGCGCGTCGATCCGACGAACCAGGAGGCGTACGACAAGCTGCGCCGGATTCACGGGGATCTGGAGGACTGGGAGAAGGTCGCCGGCGTGTACCTGGCCCAGGAGGCCCACGCCCGGACCGATGACGAGCGTGCGCGCCTGCGGGCCGAGGCCGGCGAGGTCTTCCAGAACCGCTTGAAGGACCGGAATCGTGCGATTCAGCACTTCGAGCGATCGATGGAACTGAATCCGAAGCAGAGCGGCGTCGCGCTGGGCCTGGCGCGAGCCTATGTCGCAACCGAGCGCTGGGAGAAGGCGCATCCGCTGCTGGAGGTGCTGCTGGACAGCCCCGAGGCGCAGGGCAACACGGCCCTGTCGGCCGAGATCCACTTCCAGATGGGCGTCTGTGGCGAGCGCCTGCTGGACTTCGATCGTGCCTTCCGCGAATACCATGCGGCGGCCAAGCTGGCCGGCGATCACGCGCAGACCCTGATGGGCCTGGGGCGGATGTACCAGCGCAAGCAGTTGTGGCAGCTTTCCAAGGACCACTTCGTCAAGGCGCTGAAGGTGGCCGGGGACTCGCTGGACGAGGACGATCTGGCCGAGGCGTGCTTCGCGCTGGGCGAAGTCTGCATCGAACTGGGCGAGTACGACGACGCGTCGCGGTACCTGGATCGTTCGCTGGAGATCCAGCCCAACCATGCACGGGCGACCGACTTGCAGGTGACGCTGGCCGAGAAGCGCGAGGACTGGCCGGCCGTGATCCGCTACAAGCAGGCGCGCGCGGCAGGCAAGGGCGACGTCTTCGAGCGGTTCTCGGTCCTGCTGGAGGTCGGCGACATCTACCGCACCCGGATGAACAACGTCTATGGGGCGGCGGCAGCCTACAAGGAAGCCCTGGAACTGAACCCCGGCGCCAAGGTGCCGCTGCTGCGGCTGTTCGACCTGCACCTGAAGGCCGGCCAGACCGAGGATGCGCTGTACGCTCTGGAGCAGTTGGCGAAGGCCGAGGAAAGCCCGGCCAAGCGCGCCGGTCACTACATGACGATGGCGGCCATCTACCAGCAGAAGCTGTCGGACGACACGAAGGCCATCGAGTTCCTGAACGCCGCGCTGGACGAGGATCCGGACGAGCTTCAGGCGTTCCGGGCGATCGACGAGATCCTGACGCGGAGTCGCGACTGGCACCGCCAGGCCGAGGCGTACGGCAGGATGCTGGAGCGGCTGGAAGGGCGGGGCAATCCGGAACTGGAATTCCGGCTGCTGTCGAACCTGGGCGAGATTCACCGCTCGCGCCTGAAGCAGAATGCCGAGGCGATCAGCGCCTTCGAGCGGGCCGCGAAGATCAAGCCGGCGGAGCGGCGCACGCACGAGATCCTGGCCCAGTTGTACGAGGTCAGCGGGGAACTGGACAAGGCGGTGGCCGAGCACCAGGCGACGGTTTCCAGCGATCCGCTGGGGACCGGGTCGGCCGAGTCCTACCGGGCGATGTGGCGGCTGTACCGCGGGATGGGCGAGCTGGACCGCGCGTTCATCGTGGCCTCGGTGATGGTCGGCCTGGGCATCGCGGACGAGGGCGAGCGGGCGTTCTTCGAGAACAACCTCGAGCCCAGTCTGCCCTGGTTCAAGGGCACGATCGACCCCCTGCGCTGGGAGTCGCACCTGCTGGCCAGGCAGGAGAACACGCTTCTGGGCCGGATTCTGCAGGTGCTGTTCCAGGGCCTGGGGGCCGAGTTGGGCGCCAAGGAGCTGAAGGACATCGGCCTGAAGAAGAAGGCCGAGATCGACCTGGACCAGAAGCTGCTGTTCGTCAACGTGTACAAGGCCGTGGCGAAGGCGCTGGGGCCGCTGCCTCACAAGGTCTATCGGGACGAGAATCCCACGGGCCTGAAGCTGGAGTTCCTGACGCCGCCGGCGCTGGTGGTCGGTTCCGACATGCTGACCGGGCATGACGAACGCGAGCTCGCGTTCTTCATCGGGCGGCAGCTGTCCTATCTGAACCCGATGCACTTCCTGGCGTCGGTCAAGAACATGACCGAACTGAAGGTGTTCCTGGCGGCCGTGCTGAAGTTCTGCCGTCCGGATACCCAGTTGGGCGCGGGCGCCGACGTGGTCCTGCACCTGGTGCGCCTGATCGAGCGCCGGATGCCCCAGCAGCAGAAGAACCAGTTGGCGAAGCTGGTGGACGAACTGTACGTCCGGTTCCCGGCGATGGACTTCCAGAAGATGTTCGAGGAGTTCTTCCAGAGCATGGAGCTGACCTCGCTGCGGGCCGGGACGCTGGTCTCGGGCAGTGCGCCCGCGGTCCTGGGGATCCTCCAGGCCGAGGACATCAGCTTCTCGGGCATGCCGCAGCGGGCGCGCCTGGAAGAGGTGGTCCGGTTCGCCGTCTCCGAGGACCACTTCGTGCTTCGGCGCGCGCTGGGGCTGGCGGTCGAGGCGCCGTAGCGGCGGGCTCATCGCGGCTTCGAAATCGTTTCGCGCCGATCCTGGCGCCGGCCGACGGGAGGTTGCATGGCCCCCCGGACCGTGGAATGCCGGCTGTGTCCCAAGCAGTGTCGCATCGCGCATGGCGAGGCCGGGGATTGCCGCATCCGGATGAATCTGGACGGGCGGTTGCGTGCGGTGACCTACGGGCTGGCCGTGGCGGCGCACGTGGACCCGGTCGAGAAGAAGCCCTTCTACCACTACCACCCCGGGGCACGGATCCTGTCCATCGCGACCGCGGGGTGCAACCTGCATTGCCAGGGGTGTCAGAACTGGCAGATCTCCCAGGCGAATCCCGAGGACGTCGAGGCGTTCCACCTGCCTCCCGAGGAGGTGGCGGCGGTGGCCGTGCGCGAGCGCATTCCCCTGATCGCATGCACCTACACCGAACCTCTGGCCTACTTCGAATACACGATGGATACGGCGACGGCGGGGAACGCCCGCGGGCTGAAGACGGCGATCGTGTCCGCGGGCTACGCGAACGACGAGCCGGTGCGGGCGCTGTTTCGGGTCGTCGATGCGGCCACGATCGACGTCAAGGCGTTCGATGACGCCTACTACAAGCGGTGGTGCGATGGCGGGTTGCGGCCCGTGCTGAACACACTGGTCGCGGCGCGCGAGGCGGGCGTGTGGCTGGAGGTGTCGAATCTGGTGGTCCCGGGGTTGACGGACGACCCGGCCCGGGTGCGCGATCTTGCGGTGTGGATGCGGGACAACCTGGGCCCGGACACGCCGCTGCACTTCCTGAGGTTCGTGCCGCACTACAAGATGCAGAATCTGCCGCCGACGCCGGTATCGACGCTGGAGCGTGCCTACGGGATCGCTCGGGAGGCCGGCCTGCGCTACGTCTATCTGGGCAATGTGCGCGGGCACGCCTCCGAAAGCACGCGCTGCCACGCCTGCGATGCGGTGGTCATCGAAAGGGTGGGCTATCAGGTGCGGGCGGTGCATCTGGATGACGGCCGCTGTCGCGCCTGTCGGACCGCGATTCCAGGACGATTCGGAGGGCTGGATGTCTAGGGCCGGGCGTGCGGAAACCGCCGGGGGAGTCCGACTGGAGGACCGTGGCGGCGGGGTGCCGGGGGCGCAGGGCTGGACTCGCCGGGCCTGGCTGCGTTTCGGTGCGGTGACGGTCCTGGCGTGGTGCGTGCCGTGGCCCGCGGAATCGCGGGGGCGGGGTGGGGCGGCACCCGGCGGACTTCCGGGGATTCGGGTGCGGCCCCTGGTCAGGCAGGACCTGTACCGGGCGCATTCGTGGGCGGGGTGAGGGGGGATGAACGGTCGGAAACTGCTGATTGGCTGCGCGATGGGGATCATCCTTGGAACGGCGTCGGCGTGCCGAGGCCAGGAGGGCAAGACGATGGGGCCGACGACCTCGAAGCCGCCCGAGGCGCCCGTGAAGGTGATGCACTCGCCGATCGCGGGCTCCTGGTACACCGACGACCCGCAGGCGTTGCGCGCCGAGATTGCCGGGTACCTGGATGCGGCGGACGTGAAGGATTCCAGGAAGGCCGGCGGTCGGGTCGTGGGATTGGTATCGCCCCACGCAGGGTACCGGTACTCGGGCGCCGTCGCCGGGCACGGGTACGCGGCATTGGCCGGCCAGGATGTCGGGCGCGTCATCGTGCTGGCGCCTTCCCATCGCGCGCCGTTTGGCGGGTTCGCGCTGCCTGATGCCTCCCTCTGGCGGACGCCCCTGGGCGATGTGGCGATCGACACGGCGGTGACGGACGCGCTGGCAAGGCAGCCAGGCTTCGCGGTTCGGGAGGACGCGTTCGCCCAGGAGCATTCCCTGGACATCCAGGTGCCGTTCCTGCAGGTGGTCGCGCCCAACGCCACCCTGGTGCCGATTGTCGTGGGACGGGTGGACCTGGACGCCATCCGCGCGGCGGGTCGCGTTCTGGGGGATCTTCTGGACGACCGAACCGTGATCGTCGCCAGTTCCGATTTCACCCACTACGGTCCCAATTTCGGCTACGTCCCGTTCCGGACGGATCCGGAGTCCGGGATCCAGCGCCTGGCGGATCTGGCCGTGGCCGCGATCGTGGCCCGGGACCCGGACGCGTTCCGTGCGCACCTGGAATCCACGGGCGACACCATCTGCGGCGCGGCGCCGATCCAGGTGCTTCTGGCCGCGCTGCCGGGGGCCGTGACCGCGGTGCCGCTGAAGTACGACACGTCGGGTCGCATGACCGGCGACTTCCGGAACTCGGTGTCGTACGTGTCCATCGCGTTCCAGTTCGTGACCGGCCCGGCATCGTTCCAGGGGATTCAGGTGCTGGGCCTGGAGGAGCAGCGGTTCCTGGTCCGCCTGGCGCGGGACACGGTTCGGCGCCACCTGGCGGGCCGGGAGCGTCCGGACCCCCAGGCGGAGGGAGTGGCCATTCCCGAGGCGGTCCGGGCGGACTACGGGGTGTTCGTGACCCTGAAGGCGCGGGGCGACTTGCGGGGCTGCATCGGGTCGATCCTG
>JARKOL010000384.1 GCA_029975745.1 Myxococcota bacterium
CAGGATACCCGCGATCCGGACGGCGCCGTTCGGGGGCAGTTCGATGCGCGTTTGATCGCGGAGCCACCGCACCAGGCTGGACTCTTCCATGGCGAGTCCGACGCTTCGGGCCTCGGCGGCGCGGGCCTCCGCGTCCTCCGGGAACAGATCGGTGACCACCTGAACCCGGGCGACCGTGTCCAGTTCCGCGGCCCGTGCCGCCATGCGGCGTGCCGTGTCCACGTCGGGCGCGGTCAGGATCACCACCTCGGACTGGTAGTCGGACTCGGCCACCATCCGGCGGGAGTAGTGGGCCGCCTCGGAATCCTTGGGAAGCAGCGCCAGGACGTCGTAGTTGACGGGAAGCTTCAGGCCGGCGCTGGTGCCCAGCGCGGCGACGGCGATGGCGCACACGACGATGATGGCCGCCGCCACCTTCGGCATCTTCACTCCGCCGTTCACGGCCGTGGCGCCGTTCTGGCTGGACAGCAGGCCGGGCTTGTTTCGGGGGCGCAGCAGGGCGAACAGGGCCGGCAGCGCGACGAAGGTCGCCACCTGGACGGTGAACACGCCGCACGCGGCGACGATGCCCAGTTCCGAGAATCCCTTGAACTGCACGGTGGCGAGCGCCAGGAAGACGAGCGTCGTGGCGCCGCCTGCGGTGAAGACGGGGCGCGCCGCGGCCCCGGTGCCCCGGGCGATGGCCGGGAGCAGTTCCTCGCCGTTCTTCAGCTCCTCGAGGATTCGGGAGGACACGAAGATGCCGTAATCGACGCCCAGGCCGAACAGGATGGCGGTGAAGGCCATCGTGATCATCGTCAGGTGGCCCACCGTGAGGTACAGCAGGGCCATGCCCCAGATGGCGCCCAGTCCCATGGGCAGGAAGACCACCAGGGCGCGGCGCAGCGACTTCAGGACGAACACGATCAGCAGCAGCACCAGGACGGCCGCGGATGCGACCGTGAAGATCGTTCCCTGCTGGACCGAGGTGAACTCCTCGAACACCACGGCCGGATTCCCGGTCAGGCCGTACGTCGGGACGGGCTGACCCTCGGCCCGCCAGCGCTCGCGCAGCGACTCGGTGGTCGCGCGGACGGTTCGGACGAACGGGCCAATCGTGTCGATGTCCTCGGATGTGGAGGTCGGGCTGACGAACACGAACAGCATCGAGCCGTCGCGCGTCGCGTAGAAGCCGTTGCCGGCGACCAGCGCCTGGGTGTCCGGCTGGTTCTGGAGCAGGCCGTCCCACGCGATTGCCTGCGGCGGCTGGGGGGACTCCAGCCAGCGCTGCCATTCGCGCAGGAAGAAGAGGACGCCGTCCAGGGCGGCCTGTGCCGCGCTCAGTTCCTGGGTCTTTCCGGTCAGTGAGGGCGGGTCCTCAAACCACTCCGAGGCCGCGTCCAGCGCCTCGTCAATCGTCGGAGGCGGACCGTCCGGCATGCGAAGCACCTGGCGCACGTAGGATTCCGCGGCGTCCAGGTCGGCCGGAGGGACCATCGTGAAGGCGTGGTCCAGGAAGAACGTCAGGTCGATGCGCGGGTCGGCGTTGCGGATCCCGGGCTGCCGGGACAATTCGTCCGCCAGCGCCAGGGCGAAGCGCTCCAGGTCCGCTCGCGGGGCCCCCTCGATCGCGACAATCAGGTCGGATGCGGCGCCGAAGTTTTCCATGAAGCGGTCCAGGCGCTGGACCATCGGCTGATCCGCACGGAACAGGGCCTTGCGCGACGTGTACATCGGAAGCTGGAACAGCGCCCACAGGGCCAGAGCAGTCACGGCAAGGCAGATGCCGAGTACCGCCCACGGCTTGCGGGCGGCCTGCCCCGCCAGACGTTCGATCCATTTCTGAAGCATTCGAGACCGACTCCGAATTGAGCCCGGGAATGCCCGAGCCGACCGTTCAAGAAGGAACCTATGGGGCCGGGCGCCGCGGCGCCATTTTCGGTGCGAGGGCCCCGGAATGTCAAGGTCGCCTGGCCGCATGAAGCGGCGGCAACGAGGGCATTCGACGCCAACCTGGCCGAAGTATTGGCGGACTGATGTCGCCGCTTGACGGTGGGGGGGAATGGTGGTGTGATTCGGCTACCACAACGCAGTGGTGGGTCTCCGTGGGTTCAACGGGGATTCGATTATTCTTCAATGGGGGAACGGTCATGCGTGCGGTTTCGATGGTGCTTGGTGCGGCCCTGATGATTTCGTTCGTGACGGGTTGCGGCCCTGGCCTGAAGGCGCCGAAGGTCGAGGACGGGAAGATCCAGGTGTTCGCCCTGGTGGACCGTGGGGTCGAGGGCGAGGCGGACGTGGACAAGGTGAAGCAGCGGGATCAGGTGGGGACCTGGATGGAAGGTGACCTGGCGAACCTGTTCCGGAAGAACGGGTACGACTTCCAACAGATCGCGTCCGAAGAGGACTTCGTTCCGGCGGCCCATCGCTTCCTTCTGAAGGTGAAGGTGCTGTCCTACCATCCGGGCAACAAGGGTGCTCGCGTGGCCGGCGCGCTGGTGGGCGGCTGGAGCGGCGCGGCGATGGCCCAGGCGGCCGAGGCTCGGCTGGCTGCGAACTTCCAGCTGATCGGCCCCGACGGTGCGTTGGTTTCCGGCGACACGAACCAGGGGTCTGGCACGGGCGACTGGAACGTGGCGGTCCGCAACGTGAACGTCGTGGTCATCAAGAGCGTGGCGAAGAAGATCCAGTCGCTCTACAAGTAGCCTTCCGACGACGCGGGACGACCCGGGGTTACGGGGCATCGCCCCGAGCGGGTGCGGGTTCCACGCTTTCCAACACGATATCCATGGAATAACCGGCCTTCGGGTTCTCCATGCGCAGGCGCAGGGGAGGGGCGTCCGGCGAACGCGTCGGATCCGGATGGATCGTGACGTTGACCCGTTCCCGGCCCGAGGTGAAGGTGCGCGAAACGACGAGACCCGAGACGGGATCCCGGGTCTCGACGACCTCGGCATCGCGGGTGCGGCACCGCGACGTCGCGGCCGTCGGGTCGGACGAGGTGGGGCAGCGGGTGAAGAACGCCCACCGGATGTCGCGCAGCAGGCGATCCGGGTCCAGGCGAGCCAGCCCGGGAAGGCGGGCGTCGGCCTCGACGTGCATGCCGTCCTGGCGGACCGACAGCAGGCGCGTGCCGGTGGGCGCCAGGACGAACACGTCCAGGCGTGGCCCGGACTTGACCACGACGCCGCGTCCCAGCATCTGGCGACCGCCGAAGCGGATCGCGAGGCTCTGGACGATTCGCACGTCGGGGGTCAGGGTTGCGGGATCGACGCGGGGCGCGGGGGGCGTGCCGCAGGCCGCCTGGCCGAGGATGCCGAGAACCAGGACTGGCACGGCCACGCGCAGGTCACGTCGCATCGCGTCCCCCTGCGATCAGATCCGCGAGGAAGGTCAGGATGGCGACGATCAGGACCCCGGCGAAGACGGTCGCGCCCACGGATACCAGGGCGGCCGTGCGGCAGGTTGCCAGCAGGCCGTAGGTCGCCAGCGTGGTCAGCGCCGACAGCAGCACCGAACGTTCGGCAATGGCCTGATGGGGGGTGTTGGCGGCGGGGCCCTGGTCGGGCGCCAGCAGGAACACCGCGTAGTCGATGCCCATCGACAGGATCAGCAGCAGCCCCACGACGTGCATGAAGTTCAAGGGGATTCCCGCGAGGGCCATCCCGGCGACGACCAGCAGCATCGCCAGGATCGCCGGGCCGATCGTTGCGAAGGCCAGGCGAGGGCGACGTCGGACGACCGCAATGGCCAGGGCGTTCAGGGCGATGCCCGCCAGCAGCAGGTACAGCGTCTCGCGTTGGGACGACGTGACCAGCGAAGACACCAGGGCGGCAGGCTGGATCCGGATCAGGTCGGCGCCGGCGGGCAGGATGCCGTCCAGTGCCTCCAGTTCGCCATCCGGGCCGGCCATCGTCAGGGTCCACCAGCGGCCGTCGTGGGGGAACAGGAAGCCTTGGATCATGGCGGCCATCGGCGTGTCGTCCAGATCCTCGGGCAGCAGGGGGGCGATCCGGCCGGTCCGCGCATCCTGAAGGGCCTCCAGGAACGGCGCGAAGGCATCGGGGCGAAATCCCTGGGCGATCAGACCCGTGCGCACGTGGTCGGCCAGATCGGGGATGGCCGCGAGGGCATCCAGGTTGCGCTGCTGGAGGTGGGCGGAAGGCAGGAACGGATGCGCGGACACCCAGTGGATCGAGGGATCGCGGGTGGCCAGTTCGCGCAGGGCTGCGTCCAGCCGATCGTTGTGCTCCAGGGCTTCCTGGGCGGTGGCGCCCGAGACCAGGAGCAGCCGGGGCAGGCGCGCGGTGGGCAGATGCGCGCGGATGGCGGCGTCCTGGGCCATGGTGGCGGGGTCGGCCGTGTCCAGCGCCCGGGCGTCGGTCTCGAGGCGCAGAAGGGGCAGGGCCATCAGGGACGCGACGGCCAGCACGATCATGCCACCCAGGATGACCCGACGGTGGGGTGCCAGCCGGCGTCGCAGGGCGTCGAGAAGGGGGAGGCTGGGGGCGTGGGGCACGGAGGCGTCGGGGTCGTCCTTCGCGGGCATCGCGGGGACGATGAACCGGGCCGCCAGCGGCAGGCTGACCCAGGTGAAGGCGAACGCACCGGCGATTCCCGCCAGGCAGAAGAGGGCGATCTCGCGGATGCCCGGGTACCCCGAGAAGGCCAGGCAGGCGAACCCGATGGCGGTGGTGCCGGACCCCAGAAGGAGCCGGCGCCAGAGGGCGTGCCAGGCGGTCCGGTCGCTGCCCGGGGGGTCGTGGCGCAGGTGGGTCAGCAGATGGATGGGATAGTCGATGCAGACGCCGATCAGGGTGGAGCCGAAGCCCAGGGTCAGGCCGTGGATGGACCCGCGAAGGCCCCCGACGGCGCCCAGTCCAAGCGCGACGCCGTACGCGACGGGCAGGAACGCGAACGCCAGGAAGCGCAGCTTCCGGAAGAACGCCAGGAACAGCAATGCCACGGCGATCGTGGTCGCGGTCGAGGCCCATGCGACGTCGCGCTTGGCGCGCCGCTCCCCCTCGACGACGAACCGATTCAGGCCGGTGTAGGCCAGGTCGAAGCGCCCATCGGCGGCGGCGTTGCGGGCTTCGAATGCCGCAAGCACGGTGTCGATGGCCCGGGTCTGGGCCGTGGTGTCGAAGGCAGGATGGACCGTCTCGACCAGGACCAGATGGTGACGCAGATCCGGGGAAAAATAGCGATCCCGGTGCAGGCGGGGCGAGATGCGCTCGCCGTTCTCCCGGATGCGTCGCAGCAGTTCGGGGAACGACAGCAGCGGATCGGCGTCGGCGATGCGCTTGATCAAGGGGGCCGACGGCAGCAGGAACTGATCCTTCAGCGTCCCCAGCGAGGCGGCGAGACCCGCCTCCGAGAACATCCGAGGAATGTCGGTTTCGGGCGTGTCCGATAGGAGCGCCAGCCTGCGGGGGAAGTATCGTTCGAAGAAGGTCTGGGCCAGCGAGGGCGACACCCCGTTGGCGACCGAATGGAACAGGCCGGTGGCTCGAAGGTCTTCGGCCATTCGGTCTCCGAAATCGACCAGTTGATCCGCCGCGACCGGGTCGTCCGGCTCGGACTGTCGCAGGGCGATGTCCAGGACCATTCCTTTGGCGAACCCGGTGGAACGAACCAGCCCCGACAGGGCCAGGTGGCGGCGTTCGTCGTTGTCGGGCAGGAACCGGGTGATGTCGGTTTCCAGGTGCAGGCTGCGGGTCTGCCACAGGGCGATGGCCAGCAGAATCGCCAGTCCGACGGTCCCGGCCAGGCGGGCACGCCGATGGGGGACGACGGGGTGCGTCGGCCGGTCAGGGGGAGTCGGGGAAATGGGCGGCCTCCTCTTCGAGGGTCATCGGGGCGTTGGCACGGACGCGCGAGAAGGTCATGGTCGAGGAGTCCCCCCCGATTTCGTGCAGGACGACCTGGCGGATCAGGCGGTCGGGGCCCAGTTCGACCTCGATGCGGCTGACCGCCCGGGAGATGGGTTCGCGGCGGGGGACCAGGGCCAGTCGCCAGCCGGCCGCGTCCGGAGCGGCGGTGCAGACGTAGTCCGCGTCCAGCGTGTCGAAGCGGCCGCCCATCACGGCAAGGATGCTGTCGATGATGGCGCGCGCGGTCTGGTCGGCGTCCAGGTTCATCGTTTCCGTGCGGTCGAGGTCGTGCTGGCGCACGGTGACGCGACCGCCGGCCACGATCACCGATTGGCGACTGGGCGTCAGGGTGTCCATCCGGAGCCGGTCGGGGCGCAGGTAGACCATTCGACCCGTGGATTGCAGGGGGGCGTCCAGGAAACGGATTCGGCGAACGTCGGTGGTGTCGGCCTGAAGGGAGCGGATGTCGGCCCAGCGTCCGGCAAGTCCGGGGATGCGGTCGCACGGGGCCTCGGGGGTGGCCGCGTCGATGGCGGGCGGCGCGGCGAGCCCCGGGGACGCGAGGGCCAGCAGGGCCAGCAAGGCGAGCAGCGCGACCCGAGGGTCAGCCGCCCGCCGCGATCCGGACGGGTTCGACCAGGGCATCGGGCAACTCCAGCACCAGTTCCAGCGTGTCGCGATTCAGCGCCACCTGGACGGTTGTTCCTTCCGCGGACTTGCGACGGGTGGTTTCGTTGAACACCTCGTAGGCCAGCGTCAACTTGCGATCCCAGCCGGCAATCCAGGCGCGGCATCGAACGCGGTCGCCGTATCGCAGCGGCGACAGGTGGCGGGTGTGCGTCTCGATGATCGGGCAGATGAAGCCCAGGCCGGCGACCCGGTCGAAACCGAGGTCCATCATGCGTTCCAGTTCGGTGCGTGCCAGCTCGAAGTACTTCAGGTAGTTGCCGTGCCAGACCACCTGCATGGCATCGACGTCGTGGAAGGGCACCTGGAACACCACATCGGCGACGCGCGCGTTCGGGGACGGCCCCATGATGCGCCGCATTCGGGGCGGGTTCGGGGGCGCGGGACGTGACGGTTGGGACATTGGACTCATCCTCGCGGCGGGCCGCCGGAAGCGCTGTCGGCATCCGGCGCGGCCCAGAAATCGAAGAAATTGTACCACTGGTCGGGATGGCGGCGGCAGTGGTGCTCCAGCCGCTGGGCGAAGCGTCCCGCCAGGCGCTGTGCCCCCTCGTGGCGCTGGGCGCGTGCCGGCAGGTCGTCGATCGACGCGAAGTCCTCGATGACCAGGCGATAGTCGCGCGGGCCCGTCTTGAACATGAACATCAGTTGAATCGGACACTTCAGGGCGGCGGCCAGCAGGTAGGGGCCGGTCGGAAACGCCCGGTCACGCCCCAGGAACGGCACGGTGGCCGTGGGGCCCGTGCGCCAGACACGGTCCGCCAGGACGCCGACGAACTCGCCGCGGGCCAGCCGTTCGCGGACCTCCAGCAGGTGGGTGACGCCGTCGGGGTCGATCTCGATCATGGCGTCGTCCACGCCGGGCGAGATCCGACGGAACTCCTGGTACAGGACCGAGGAGCGGGCCGAGTAGATCAGCATCGAGAAGCGGACGCCGCGGGCGGCGTGGAACGCGCGGGCCATCTCGAGGGTGCCCAGGTGGGCGCCCAGCACCAGGACGCCCTGGCCGCCGGCATGCATCGCCAGCGAACCGGCCTCGTTGTCCGCCGCCAGTCGAAACAGGGAGGCCCGTCCGATCAGGGCGCAGGCCCGATCCAGGATGGATTCGGCGAACCGGAACAAGGTCCGATGGACGGTCCGAAAGGTCGTGCGTCCCAAGGCGGCGCGCTGGAAGTCCGCGATGGCCCGACGGGCGCCGCCCGCGAACAGGGCATAGTAGAAGGCGATCACGGCGATCAGTGCGCGCATGGCCCCGTAGGGGACGACGCGCAGCAGGGCCAGGGTCAGGCGGATACCCGCACGACTGCCCGATTCGCGCATATCGTACCAGGCCATCGTCAGGCCTCCGTTTGTCGGGCACGACGCGTGGCGCGTCGGCGGTCGCATGCGTCCAGCAGGCGACGGATGCCGGGAAGGCCCGTCAGCCAACGGCGCACGGTCAGGCGCGCGTGCAGAAGCGACATCCGCAGGTTGTCGCCGAAGGGCCTGAAGTGCGATCGATGCGTGCCGGGAGCGCCGTAGCGGACACGGGTCGGCACGCCCAGCACCGGAATGCCGGCGAGGACGCTGCGCACCAGGATCTCGACATCGAAGGCCATCCGGTTCGAGAACGCGGGGACGCGGTCCAGCAGGTCCGTGGGATAGACCCGGAAGCCGCACTGGGTGTCGCCCAGGGGGTGTCCCCCGGTCTCCAGGCGATACCAGAACATCCCGAAACGATGGCCGAAGCGCGACGATGGCGGGGCGTTTTCGTCCCAGATGCGTTCGCCGGCCAGCACGGCATCGGGATGCCGGTTCGATGTCGCCAGGAAGCGGGGCACATCGTCCAGGTCGTGCTGGGCGTCCGCATCGACCTGCACGACATGGGTGTAGCCCAGGGTCCGCGCCGCGCGGATGCCCGTACGGATCGCGGCGCCCTTGCCCCGGTTGCGATTGTGGCGGACCAGGGTCACCTGGGGTCCTTGCGGCAGGGTGTCCGGCCCGCCATCCCGGGAGCCGTCGTCCACCACGACGACGTGGGGCAGCAGATCGGCCAGGCGCGCCACGACGGCAGCGACGGTATCGCCGTTGTCGAAGAGCGGCACCAGCGCGCACCAGCGAGGCGGGCAACTCATGGGGTCTCCACCGAGATGTCGGCGGTGCCGGAGGACGCCTCGGCGCGGGCCGTCGCCAGCGTCCAGGCCAGCCGGGAGCGCGTGGCGTCAGGTTCCAGCCGGAAGGTCAGTACGGCGCCGGGCGTGACGGTCGAGGAGAACTTCATCCGGCGAACGCGTTCCAGGCGGACCCGGTGTCCCAGTGCGTGCTGCAACAGCGACAGTGCCAGGTCGAGCTGGGCGACCCCGGGCAGAATGGGGCGTCCGGGGAAGTGGCCATCGAATGCCGCGTGCCCCACGGGGATCGTGACGCGGCCGGTGATGACGCCGTCCTGGACGGTCAGATCCTGGGGGACCAGGTCATGCATGGGGGGCCTCCGGGGACGTGGGCTGGGGTAGTGGGACCAGGACGACGACGCGGGCCTCGCCCTGGGGCGACAGGGACGCCACAAGGATGGGGGCGGTGGCCGGGCCGTTCCCCAGAAGGGTGGCCAGAGCCAGCAGGGGCGCCGTGGCATGGGCGTGGGACGCCGGGACGCTGGGCCGCATCGCGGCGGACAGCAGTCCCGCCGGCAGGATGCGCGCGGCGGCCTCCAGGATGCCGTTCGTCGGGTCGCCGGACAGGACGCAGGCGCCGACGTCCTGGGGGCGGATCCGGGCGTGCTGGAGCGTTCGTGACAGCAGCGTCGCCAGGGATTCGGCGGGATCGGCGTTCGGGCCAAGGTCCATGAGTCCGGCGTCCCATGCGGCGACGCGGGCGAGGGGGATTGCGCCTCGCGATGCGGCGGCGTCGGCGCGCTCCAGGACCAGGCTTGCCGCCGCATGACGTGTCGGCGGGACCGGGGCGGACGGGCCGGACGGGCCGGCGCATTCCTCCACGGGCAGCGCGTCGCAGGCCGCGACCACCAGAAGATCCGCGTGCCCCAGCCCCAGGGCGTCCGCGCCGCAGGCCAGGGATTCCAATCCGGCGCCATGTCCCGCAACCAGCATCGTGGACCACCCCTTCAGGCCCAGCAGGCGTGCCACCGTGCCGGCGACGGCGTTGGGGACCGCGAACGGGAAACTTGCCAGATCGGGCGCTTGCACTCCCATGGCGTGCCAGCGTTCCAGGAAGCGTCGCCCCGGGAGAGATGCTCCGCCACACTGGGCCAGCACCAGCCCGATGGGGGTCCGGTCGGCCGCGCGTTCGGGCACGGCGGCCTTCGCCAGGGCTTGCCGTCCCAGCCTGGCGACCAGCGCCGCCGCGGGGTCCACGCCGCGCTGGGGAAGGCGATCGCGAAGCGGCGGCCGAGACTGGGAAGGCGCCTCCTCGGGGGCGGAAACCTCCAGTGCCGCCTCGATCGACGACAGCACGACCTGGCCCGGCGTCGGCCTGGGGCCGGGGAACGGGTCCCGGGGGGTCGCCAGCACGATCGCCGCATTGTGACCGTGGAACGCCAGGTTCTGGGACAGGAAGCGCGTCGTCGCGGTGGCGCGCGGCGCGTTGGGGACGCAGTCCAGCGTGCAGCCGTCCCGAGGGGTCGAAAAGTGCAGCGTTGGCGGCAGGAATCCCTGTCCGATGGCCAGCAGCGTGGCAGTGGCCTCCAGGATGCCCGCGGCGCCCAGAGTGTGTCCCAGGGCGGCCTTGGCCGACCCGGTGGGGGGCGGTGTCTCGTGGAACGCCCGGGACACGGCCCGGGACTCGGTGCGGTCGTTGGCCAGGGTGCCGCTGCCGTGCGCGCTGACGAAGCCCAGGGTCGAGGGCTGGATGCCCGCATCGGCGACGGCCGCGGCGACACAGCGGCGGATGCCGGCTCCCGTGGGGTCCGGTGCCGTCGGGTGGTAGGCGTCGTTGGAAAGTCCGTGTCCCAGGACGAATCCGTGAGGGGACGCGCGTCGAGCCTGGGCGTCGGATTCGGCCTCCAGCACCCAGAACCCGGCGCCTTCCCCCAGGGTCAGGCCGGTCGGGAGCGAAAACGGGGCGCACGGGTCGGCCGACGTGGTTCGCAGCCGGTCGAATCCGGCGAGCACCGCGGTCGAGAACGCGTCGGCGCCGCCGACCAGCACTGCGTCGAGGGCGTGGCATCGCAGGAGATCGGCGGCACGTCCGATGGCGCCGGCCGAGGCGGCGCAGGCCGTCGCCACGGTGACGATCGGGCCCGTAATGCCCAGCAGTCGCGCCAGCCTCAGGGTGTCTTCGTGAATCCGGGCCTCCGGGCCATTTCGTTCGGGCGGCGAGGCTTCAAGGGACGACAAGGGGCCCGAACAGGTCGAGAAGACCAGGGCGACCCGGCCGTCATGCGGGCGGATTCGGCTGTCGGCCAGCGCCTCCTGCGCGGCCGTCGCGGCCATCTGGAGGTAGCGGGGCAGGGGCGCCAGGTGCGCCGCCGGCCGGAAGTCGAGGGCCTGGCCGCCGTGTCGGGCGACGAGCGGGGTTGCGTCGATGTCGCGCAGCGGCCGGATGCCCGAACGGCCCGCGCACATCGCGTCCCGCAGCGGCCCCACGCCGACACCCAAGGCCGACACGGCACCGATTCCGGTGATCGCGACGCGGTCGGCCCCCGTCATGCCGTCCCCCGGACTTCCAGGGCCAGAACCGCGGCCGCCCCGTCCTCGGAGGAGGCGACCACCAGATGGCGTCCAGGCGTGCGCCGGGCCAGCAGATCGACCAGGGGAAGCAGGACTCCCGTCGATTCCAGCACGCCGGTCGCGGGGGACGACCACGTTCGGGGCACGTTTCCCAGGACGGCGGCCAGGGCGCGGCTTTCGACCTGGGCCGCCGTGGCGTGCATCGGGGCCCGGATCACGCAGGTGACCTGCTGGGACGACCAGCCGGCGCGGTCCAGGGCAAGCCGCAAGGTCGCCTGCAGCCGGGTTGCGTCGCCATCGGGGTCCGGGTCGTGGGTGGGACGCGCGCTTTCCGCCCAGGCGACGACATCCGCCAGGGGCGTGGCATCGCGTTCGGCCGCCGCCTTGGGATCCTCGATCAGCAGCATCGCGGCACCCTCACCCAGGATGCGCGCCTGTGATGCATCGTCCTCGCCGGCGTCCGGGGACAGCCATCCCGCCGCATCGTACGCGCGGAACAATGTTTCGGACACCTGATCGGTCGCCCCGGCAACGACGGCGGGCGCGTGTCCGTTCCTGACGGCCCGGGCCGCGGCGATCAGGGCCGCGGCGCCCGCGTGCTGGCCAGGGGAGACGTGCGTGTTGTAGCCCTTCAGATAGAGCGCGATCGAGACCTGGCCGTTGACCGAGTTCGGGACGACCTCGGCGAACGCGTTGACGTCGGCGACATGGTTCGGCGTTGTCCAGACCCGTCGCATCAGGGCGGCTTCGGAAGGACCGGCGTGGGTTCCCAGGACCAGGCCGACGGGTTCCAGCGACCTGGGGCGCAGCGGCAGCCGGGCGTTGTCCAGGGCCTCGCGGGCGGCCAGGGCGGCGAAGCGTCCGATCGGGCTCATGGGCGCCAGGTCCAGGCGACGATCCTGGCGGCGGGGGTCGAAGTCGGGCACCAGCCCGGCCCGGGTGCAGCCGCAGCCCGCCGTGTCGAACCGGGTGACCGTGGCGAACCCCGAGCGCGTCGCATCGATCCCCTGGACCAGGTCCGCGACCGACAGCCCCAGCGGGCTGACGGCGCCGATTCCGGTGATCGAGACCGGACGGTGGGCGTGCGCCAGAGGGGCCTGGTGGCGCGTTCCGGCCCGGCGAATCACCACCGACGCATTGTTGCCTGCGAAACCGAAGCTGTTCGACAGGACCAGGTCGTAGGTCCGTTCCCGGGGGGCATTGGGGACGGGGTCGATCGCGACGCCCGGGCGCGGCGTCCGGAAACGCAGGGTGGGCGGCACGAATCCGGCGTTCATCGACAGCAGGGCCGCCGAGGCCTCCAGGATGCCGGCGGCACCCAGGGCGTGTCCCAGGAACGACTTGGTCGAACTGGCCGGCAGGGAGGCGTCCCCGGCCAGGCGGCCGATGGCCCGGGACTCGGCGCGGTCGTTGGCCTCGGTCCCCGTGCCGTGGGTGTTGATGGCGCCCAGATCCGTCGGTGCGATTCCGGCGCGATCCACCGCGGACCGCATGGCGCGGAAGGCCCCGTCGCCTGACGGGTCCGGCGAGGTTGCGTGATGCGCGTCCCCGGACAGGCCGTAGGCGATCACCTCGCCCAGCGGCTGCGCGCCGCGGCGCTCGGCCAGATCCTCGGCCTCCAGCACCCAGATGGCCGCGCCCTCGCCCAGGGTCATGCCCCAGGCGTCGGCTTCGCCGGAGAACGGCGTGCAGGGGCCGGGGCTGGCCAGCGCCTTCAGGGCCGAGAAGCCCGCGCACGTGGTCAGGCACAGGGCGTCCGACCCGCCCACCAGGACGCGGTCGGCCTCGCCGTCGCGGATCAGGTCCAGCGCGGTTCCCAGCGCGTTCGTCGAGGAGGCGCAGGCGGTCGTGACGACCGTGCAGGGGCCCCCGACACCGAGGGTCGCGGCCAGCGCGACGCCGAGCGTGCCGTTGCGGACGTCGCGGATGCGGTCCGGGACGATCGGGCCGGGCGCCTGGCCCAGCAGGATCCGCCACAGGGCCTCGCCGGTTCGCAGACCGCCGTTGCAGGTGCCGACCGCGATCGCGGTGCGCGTGTCGCCGACCAGATCCAGGGGAAGCCCCGCGGCCCCAAGGGCTCGGCGCGCCGCGACCAGCGCCATCAGGATGTAGCGATCCGGGTGGCGCGCGATCGTGTCCGCGTCCAGTTCGGATGCCGGGTCGAAGTCGGGAATCTCGCCCGCGACCTGGCTGCGAAACGGCGACGCATCGAAGGCGCGGATCGGGCGAATGCCCGACTGCCCGTGGCGCAGGGCGTCCAGGAAGGTGGCGGGTTCGTGTCCGATGGGACTGACGAGCCCGATACCGGTGACAATCGCGTGGCGGACCAAGGACGAACCCTCGGGTTCCCAGGGCGCAAAACCTTACCAGAGTCGCGCAGGGGGCTCAAGGATGCCTAGCGCCCACAATCCACCGCCTGGTTCGAGCGCACTCCTCTCGGGACGGTCTTTGCGACGTATACGGGGTGCCAGCGGTCACTTGCGAGCCGCAATCAGGCCGATCAGCCCGTTACACCCCGGGATCGGCACCTCCAGGCGCCCAT
>JARKOL010000402.1 GCA_029975745.1 Myxococcota bacterium
CCGCCCCGCCGAGCGTGCCCCGTGGTGGCTGTCCCTGGCGGGCCTGCTGATGGCCCTGGTGGCCGCCGTCAACATCGATGCCCCGGTGTTCGTGGTGGCGATGATCTTCCTGGGCGCCACGGTCGCCTACGCGCGCTGGCGCGTCCCATCCCCGGGAACCGACACGATCTTCACGTCCATCCTGTTCCGGATCGAGCGCGGCGCCGCCCTGACGCTGCGATCGGCACGCATGTCCCGGAAGAACTGGCAGCCCACGGTCCTGGCGATCGGAACGCACCCCCTGGACAAGCGGCCACTGACCAAGTTCCTGGACTGGATTGGCGCCCGGCACGGACTGGTCAACCTGTGCCATGTCATTCCGGTGGACGGCGATTTCCAGGCCGCGCTGGACATCCGGCGGCACGCCATGGGCCGGATGCAGGACTACATCACCACACGCAAGTCGCACCTGATCCCGGACGTCATCGTGACGCGGAACCTGCCCTCGTCCATCCTGGACAAGGTGCAGTCCGGCGGCTACCACGCGAACACCGTCATGTTCGCCACCGAGGCCGGCAAGGTCGATGACGTGGCGCACCTGACCCCGATCTACCGGGACCTGCTGCTGGTCAACAAGAACTTCCTGTTCCTGCGCTTCGGACACCGCCTGTTCGGCAACCGGCGGCAGATCCACATCTGGTGGTCCAAGCCCGAGAACGGCCAGTTGATGGTCATCCTGTCCTACATCCTGTTGTGTCAGCGGGACTGGAAGGACGCCCAGGTCACGATCTGCTACATCGCGGACGACGACGACGCCGAGGAAAAGGAACGATACCTGACCGACCTGATTGAACAATCCCGGTTCCAGATGGGTTCGCTGCTGTACCGTCGGTTCTCGTTCGATCCCGACAAGGGCATCTATCGGACCATCGGCGAAAACTCGACCGACGCGGACCTGGTCTTTCTGGGACTGCCCGAAAACGTCGATCTGGTCGAATACCTGCAGCGCTGGGACAGCCTGAAGGTCGATGCGCTGTTCGTGCGGTCCAATGGCGAAGCGGACCTGTCGGCCTGACGAGTTCGCCCTGCCCGGGGCTCACGCCCGCCGACGCGCCACGCCCCACCCCATCAAGGACATCAGCAACAGCAGCGGCAATGCCTCCCGGGTGGCCGGCACGCCCGCGCCCGCCGCCGCGCAACCACCCCCGGAGCGGATCGGTGGCAGTCCGACGTCCGATCCCGCTGCGTCGCGCATCGGGGCATCCAGTCGCGCCACGTCCTCGACGGCATCCCGGGCCGGCTGCCCCGGATCCGCGCCGACGTCCACGCCCCCATCGACGTCCGCCAACGCTCCCGTGTCCCCGCCCCCGGAATCCTGCGTGCCCCCCAGGTCGTCGTACACGTTGCCGTCGCAGACCCAGCCCTCGTCGGTCCCGGAGTCCAACTCGATCACGTCCGGAACCGGCTCCACGACCTCGGCCATCTCGGGAACGCCCTCGTCGGGCACGGGTTCCTCGGGCGCCGGAACCGGCAGCCACACCGCGGAAGGCCGCTCGGGCCCAGTGGCAATCGTCAGCGTGATTGTCGGGTCCGAGGGGGACGGCTCCTCGTGCAGGAAGGGGTTGACCTCGAACCGGGGGTAGTTCGAACCGGTCACGACCGCC
This sequence comes from Myxococcota bacterium, assembly GCA_029975745.1. Classification (GTDB taxonomy): domain Bacteria; phylum Myxococcota_A; class UBA9042; order DTJE01; family DTJE01; genus DUVQ01. The sequence goes on from JARKOL010000402.1 coordinate 1,644, forward strand.
CGGATCCGATGTCCGGCATTGAAGACGTAGCTGACGTTGCCCAGGTCCACCTCGACCTCGATGAACTCGCCCGGCGTCACAGGGACCGCGCCGGCGCACCCCTGGCGACGCGACAGGCGCTGGATGCCGTCCAGCACCAGCATCGATCGGCCGTCCGGATAGACATCGGACAGGCGCACGGCGACATCGGCGTCCAGACCCGACGTCGCGACCCACAGTCGCGCCGTCACCTGGCCCGTCGCCTCGAACGGCTCGACCAGTTCGTCCCCGGTGAACACCGCGGCGTCGCCGCGCTTCTCGACGTTGACCAGGTCCCTGGGCCCCACCGACCGCACCAGGTTGCGCCCGCCCACGGTCGGCGACGGATTGCGCGGGTCGAAGGGAATCGTGACAGGGTCGGCATCCAGGGGCGCAACGGCGGCCAGGCTGCCGTCCGAGGTCAGGTGCATCGGCGTCGGCGTCACCGGGAAGGGAGGCCAGTCCTCTGCGCCGCGCCACTCGTTGCCTGGCGCCGCCGGGTCGTCCACGTCGCCCATGGTGTAGTACTGCACGCGCGGCCAGGACGTGACGTCCGAATCGCCATAGAACGACCAGACCAGCCATGCGACGACCGCCGTCGGCAGGTCGTACCTGGAATTCGCCGGAAAGGTCAGCGCTCCGGTCCGGGCCTCGCCCAGCCCGTGATGGCTCCAGGGACCGATGATCAAGTACTGGTGCCGCGACGTCCAGGGATCCGTGGACCGGCTGTAGGCCTGGAATCCGGCGATGTTGCCCTCGATGAACAGGTCCCACCATCCGCCCAGATGCAGAGCCGCGGCCCGCACGTCCCGCCCGCCGTCGCGAATGCGCACCGGGTCCCAGAACGCGTCGCAATCGCGGTGATCCGCCATCAGGTCCAGGCTGCCCGCCTCGCCGACCCACTTCGTCCAGGACTCGACGTCGTCCTTGCGAAAGGCGCCCCCCTGGAACACCGCGTCGAACACGTCGGGCGTCGCGATCAGGTTCAGTTGGCGGACCAGGCCCGGGTCCGCGCCCGAAGCCATCAGGTAGGCCGGAATCGCCAGCGCCGATGCCCCCACGGTCA
>JARKOL010000002.1 GCA_029975745.1 Myxococcota bacterium
CGATCGGCACGGCGTGGGGCCGCGGGGCGTCCGCGGCGCGACCTATGCGCGCGTGTGCGTGACCGCGACCCGGATCCGGTGTGACCGGTCACGTGACCGTCACGCGGCGCCGGATGCGCCCGAACCCACGAATTCGGTCCCCGATGCGGTCGAGCAGGGAGCGCCCGACGACGAGGCCGGCGACGAAACGGAAAATTTTTATTGAATTCCGGCCGGTTTTGCCGGAACATCGCCCCATTCACAGGGCGTGGCACGATGGGTGCAATCGGGTTCAAGCGGCCCGAGAATCGTGAGAACAGGGGTCATTGACGCATTCATAGGAGGTGGATCATGAACCGCAGGATCGTGGTGCTGGGCGTGGCGATGATGATGGCGATGGCGTTCGGGTGCGCCGGCTCCCAGAAGGCCAAGACAGGCGAGCACTTCGCGAAGACGATGAAGGGCGCGCCGGACTGGGCGTACAAGGGCTGCGCGGCCTTCTCGGGCGAGAAGAAGAAGTGGATCTGCGGCGTCGGCACGATGGGCGGCACCAACAACCTGGCGATGTGCCGGGACATGGCGACGGCCCGCGGCCGGCAGCAGATCGCCGAGACCATGAACCTGGGCTTCGCCGGCCTGACCCAGGACTACCAGCAGACGTTGACGGGCGGCTCGGCGTACGGCAAGGGTGCCGACGACGAGCAGCTGGCGCGTCGCACGGCCGAACAGTTGACCCAGATCAGCCTGCCGGGCACGCGGGTCGAGGACATGTGGTTCTCGGATCGGGGCGACTGCTTCAGCCTGGTCGTGCTGGACATGGCGGCGCTGGAAACGGCGCTGGCCGGAGTCGCGGGAATCGATGCCGGGATCAAGGAGTACGTGACCCGGAACGCCGAGCGCGCGTTCGACACCCTGCAGGAGCGCCTGCGCCAGCCCCCGAAGTCCGAGTAGTCCTTCCCCCGGGAACCTTTCCCCCTTTCCCCCTTTCCCCCGACCACACTCCAAAGCCCATCGATAGCGAAGGCGTGGCACCTAGCGGAACGAGTCCGGATCCAACCCCAGCCGTTTGACCAGGCGATAGAACTGCCCCCGGTCCTTGCCGACCGATTGCGCGGCGCGGGCCATGTTGCCGGCGTGGCGCTCGAGGGCCTGGCGGATCGCGTCGGCGTCCAGGGCCTGGCGTTCCGAGGGAGGCGGGGCGGCGACCTCGGGTCCCAGGACGCGCCCATGACGCGCCATCCGCTCGACCAGCGACGGCGGCAGGTCGATCCCGCCGCGACCGTCCCATTCCGCCAGGGACTGGTCCACCGCGGCCTTCAGCTCCCGCACGTTGAACGGCCAGGAGTGGCGCATCATGCCGGCCATCGCGTGGGTCGCGAAGCGCCGGCCGCCCGCGAAGTGCGTCGCCAGCAGCGGCACGTCCTCGAGCCGGTCGCGCAGCGGGGCCAACGGCACGACGATCCCGGCCAATCGCGCGTACAGGTCGCCCCGGAACTGCCCCTCGCGAACGCCCGCCAGCAGGTCGCGATTGGTGGCCGCCACGATCCGCACATCGACCGGCACGGCGTGGGTGGCGCCCAGGGGAACGACCGCGCGCTCCTCCAGAACGCGCAGCAGCTTGACCTGGGTCTCGGGCGGCAGTTCCCCGATTTCGTCCAGGAACAGCGTGCCGCCGTCGGCCGCGCGGAACACGCCGGGTCGGGCTTCGCGAGCGTCGGTGAAGGCCCCCTTCAGGTGGCCGAACAGCATGGAATCCGCCAGGGTCGAAGGCACCGCCGCCGCATTGAACGCCACGAAGGGACGCCCGGGCCGCCCCAGCGACGCCAGCGCACGGGCCGCAACCTCCTTGCCCGCGCCCGACTCGCCCAGCAGCAGCACCGTCACCGGGCGCGCCGCGGCTCGCGCCAGCACGCCTCGCACATTGCGAGCCCCGTCGCCGCGCCCCAGGAACTCGGGCACCTCGCCATCGACGGGCGCCGGTTCCAGCGTGGTGTGAAACAGCAGCAGCGAATCGCCGATGCGCACGACGTCGCGGTCGGCCAGCAGGCGCGGTGTGGTGCCCACCCGGATGTCGTTGACGAATGTGCCGTTCTTGCTGCCCAGATCGACGATCGCGAAACCGCCCGGCACGGGCGCGACCTGGGCATGAACGCGCGACACGTCCGGGTCGGCCAGCGGCCCTCCGGGAAACACGGCCGACACGCGGTCCAGCGGCAGGGGACGCGACCCCGGGCGCACGCGTTCGCCCCAGCGCGCCGGCGCGGGCCCGTACACCAGCGTCAGCGTCGGTACGGCGACCGCCCCCTGCAAGGGGCGTAGGTCGGATCCGGATCCGGTCACGGTGGTGGCGATGCTGTCCTTGCCGGACACGAGTCCCCCTTACTGGTCCCCCGTCCGCCGGTGCAGCGAATCGAATGCCCCGCGGGCCTTGTCGCGAACGGGATCCCCGGCCGGGTCGCTGCTCTTCGGCGCCAGTCGCGACGGGTCGGGAACCCTGGGCAGCGCCGGAAGGCTGGACGACGACGTTCCGGACGTGGACGACGACGAGGACGCGGCCCCACCGCCGGACGGGGATGCCCCGGCCGGTGCCGTGGCGGCGGGTCGCGCGGTGGCCGTGCCGGAATCCGCAGGCGTGGGCGCGGTACGCTCGGGCGCCGCCTGGACCGGCTGCGGGGCGTCCGGCGCGGCGGCGGACGCCGCGGTCGC
>JARKOL010000017.1 GCA_029975745.1 Myxococcota bacterium
CGGTATCGATGTCGATGACCGCCTCGGTCGTCGGCCCCTGGCGCGTCCAGAAGTACACCTTGTCGGTCCCGCGGAACACCAGCACCTTGCGACGCGCCTCCCCGTCGTGGCCCGCGAAGCGCACCTGCCCCCGAATCCCGACGCCGGGGCGGCCAGCCCCCGGTTGCGAAGGATTCATCCCGAACGACAGGTCCAGTTCGGGTTGCACGTAGGTCGGCACGGGAACCTCGGGAAGGGCCGAGAAGCGGACAACGCCCTGGACGGGGGTCACGGCGTCCGTCGCCACGAAACCGAACCTGTCGGGCCCGATCTCGACCCGGACGAAGTCCTGGGTCCGCCCCGTGGCCCGCAGGACGAACCCCGCCGGCAGATGGAACAACGCGGCGGCATCCAAGGCGGCCGCACCGAGAAGCGCCGCGCCGTCCCGCACGACCCGCCAGGGTTCCGGCGTCATGGCCGGCACCGCGCCGACGCTGCCCCCCACCGGCAACGTGATCTTTTCGGTCAGGAACTCCCGCAGCCGCGTGTCCAGGACCGCCAGTTCCAGAACCACCGGACCGGGCTCACGATCCGGCCGCACGTCGATGCGGAACTTCGCCTGAACCCGTCCGCCCACGGGAAGGCCCCGGTCGAACCGGGACCGACCGGCGCGGATGTTGATCCCCGCCTGTTCCGGATTCCGCAGGGTCACCAGCAACCGCTCGGCAGGACCCTTGCCGACGTTCTGGACGTCCACCAGGATCGTGGCCGTTTCGCCGGCGTTCAGCAGCCCGTCGCCGCCCGAGTCCTGGACCTGCACCGAGAATGCGAACCGCGGCCGAGGCACGCCCGTGACCCGGACGAACGCCGGCGGAGGACTGGGCAGCTCCGACTCCTGCTGGAACAGCCGCAGACGAACCTGATCCATCCGATCCCACACATCCATCGGAACCTTGAGCGGCACCTCGCGCACGACGGGCTTGCCCGGTTCCAGCAATCCGAACACGAACTCACGGCCATCCAGAATGCCGTTGTCGGACTCGGTCATGCAGTGCAGGCGATGCAGCGGCTCGCTTCCCTGGTTCAGGGCAGACAGACGCAGTCGGACGTCGGCCCCGGCCTTCAGGGGCCCTGCGGGCAACACCGACCATTCGATTCGCACGGGCACGTCCGCATGCGGCGGCCCGGGGGACCAGTCGGCGCCCCACTCGGTCATGCGGCCCGTGATCCGCCGATCCTGGTCGGCGACCCACTGGTCCAGCGCTCGGGCGGCGTTCGCCAGGCCGCTGCGCCCGACGGGGCCTCCCAGATGGCGCACCAGCACATGGGCCATGTCGATGACCTCGTCCCGGCGGAACTTGTCGGTGTCCTCGACGGGCGGCTCCTCGTCGTCCTCGGCATCCTCGCGAACATCCCCGACCAGGTAGAAATAGCGTCCGGCGGGCGGCGTGTCGGACACGGTCCCGAACGCCTCCAGACGCCGCTTCGGGTCCCGAGGACGCCGCTCGTCCAGCAACCCCATCGTCACGTAGCGCTTGCCCACCGCTACCGGCAGCAGTTCCAGGTCCGGCGCCACGCCGACCCCCTGGATCGACAGGTCCCCGGGCGTCAGATACTGGGCGACCGTCAACTTCAGGGCGGCGTCCGCCACGTCGTACATGACCTGGACCGTTCCCTTGCCGAACGAGGTCCCGCCCACGACCACCGCGCGGTCGTTGTTCTTCAGGGCGCCGGCCACGATCTCGGCGGCACTCGCGCTCCCGCCGTCGATCAGGACGACCAGCGGCAACTGGGCGAACGCGGCATCCCCATCGGCCTCGTACTCCTGCCGCATGCGCTTGCCTTCGCCCTCGGTCACGACAAGCGTTCCCTGCTCCAGGAACAGGTTGGAAACCTCGACCGCCTGATCCAGCAGTCCCCCGGGATTCTGGCGCAAGTCCAGCACGACGCCCTTGCCGGCCCCCTTGGACCGAAGCCCCAGAATCGCCCGCTCGACCTCGGCCCGCGTGTTCTCCTGGAAGTTCCGAATCCGGACGTATCCCACGCCGTTCCCAAGATCCTCATGCACCACGCTGCGCACGCGGATCTCGGCTCGGGTCAAGGTCATGGGGCGAGGCTCGTCCCAGCCCTTGCGCTCGACCTGGATCGTCACGTCGGTGCCGGGCTCGCCACGCAGCCGGGACACCGCGGCCGTCAGGCTCATGTTCATCGTGGACTCGTCGCCGACCTCGATGATCCGGTCGCCCGTGCGCAACCCGGCCGCGGCAGCCGGTGTCTCCTCCATCACCGAAACGATGGTGACGACCCCCTGACGGCTGGTGATCACGATCCCCAGGCCGCCGAAGCGCCCCTGGGTGTCCAGCATCATCTCGCGGTAGGCATCCGGCGAAAGGAACGTGGAATGTTCGTCCAGCGGCGACAGCATGCCGTTGATCGCCGCGTACTCCACATCCTCGGGCTTGATGTCCGACGGCAGGTGTTCGGCAATGAACCCGAAGATGTCCAGAAGCCGCCAGTTCATCTGATACAGGGAATCCACGTCGCGGACCTCGAACCGCCGCACCCGGTCCCCGATCCGGACCTCGACCGCGGCCACGGCGTCCGGCTCGACGCTGTCCGGCGTGATCATCAGGTCCGGGACCATCGACTCGGCCCCACGAAGCGCCCCGATCAGCATGGGCAAGGGCTTGGCGCGGGCGGGCACGACGTAGTTCGACTGGACCCAGCCGATGCTGCGGGTCAGCAGGCGCAGTTTCGCCAGGCTGTTGCCCGCACGCTCGCCCGCCTGGGCATCCTGTGTTCCGACGGATTGGAACAGCAGGGTGCGAGACTGGAAGTCCGCCGTGGTCACCAGCCAGCCGATCAGCCCGGCCGAGACGGCCACCACGACGCCGCGCATCCATCGTCGAACGCCCATTGCCCTGTCTCCCGCCCCCGGACGGTCCCCGGAAGGCCACCGGACAGCATCCTACCCGAAGCGTTTGCCCCCGCGCAACACGGAGCGGACCGGGGCCCACCAGGGGCTGCCGAGCCCGCAGATCCCCGGGATTCCGCCCGCGCCTAGCGGTTGCGATCCCGAATCAGCCGCAGACCGTGGAGAGTCAGATCCGGCTCGATCCGATCCACGAACGCACTGTCCGCGCAGACCAGCCCGGCCAGGCCGCCCGTGGCGATCACGTGTACCGGCGGCGTCATCTCGTCCTTCATCCGAGCCACCAGTCCCTCGACCATCGACAGGTAGCCGTAGAACGCGCCCGACTGGATGCTGTGGACCGTGTTCCGGCCAATCACCGACTCGGGCCGCGCGACCTCGACACGAGGCAGTTTGGCCGTCCGCAGGAACAGCGCGTCCAGACTGACGGTCACGCCCGGCACGATCACCCCGCCCAGGTACTCCCCGGCGGCGGTCACGGCGTCGAACGTGGTTGCCGTGCCGAAATCCACGATGATCAGATCGGTCTGGAAGGCGGCATGCGCGGCCACCGCATTGACGACCCGGTCGGCTCCGACGTCCCGCGGCGACTCGTAGGCGATCGAGATTCCCGTTCGCGTCCCGGGTCCAACGACCAGGGGCACCTGGCCGAAGAACCGTCGGGACAGGTCGCAGAAGACCTCGGTCAGACGCGGCACGACGCTGGCCAGACACACCGCGTCGATCCGGTCGAACCCCAACTGGGACATCCGCAGCAGCCCATCCAGGGTGCAGGCATACTCGTCGGCCGTCGTGTCGGACCGCGACGCCAGGCGGAACCGGGTGACCAGGTTGTCGCCGTCGAAGAAGCCCAGTACCGTGTTCGTGTTGCCGACATCAATCGCCGCCAGCATCGCAGACCTCGCCCACGTCGATCTCGACGTTCTCGATACCGATTGCAAGCACCAGGGCCCCTGTCGCAGTCACGCCGCGCACATGCCCCCGCCGCCCCGCGACCTCGACCTCGCGGTCGATCGCCAGGAACCGTGCCACCCGCCCGGGTTCGATGGACTCGCCCGCCCCGACGGCGGCGCAGGTCTGGGCGATCCGCTCCAGCGCCTGGGCGCAAACCACATCCAACGCGCACCCCGGCGGCAGCAACGGCGCAAGGCCAACGGCGCTCCCGGCCAGATCGTCCGGCGTCCGTCGCGGGTCCAGCACCGCGTTGATCCCCACCCCGACCAGCACGACGCCCGCCTCCGGCAGCGCCTCGGACAGGATGCCGGCCACCTTGCGACCGTGAATGCGGCAGTCGTTCGGCCACTTCAGGTCCACGCCGGCCACACCGGCATCGTCCAGCGTCTGGGCCAGCGCCAGGCCCGCCGCGACGGTCATTCCCGGCCAGCGCGAAACGTCCGTGCTCGGACGGAGGCACAGCGTCGCATAGACCCCTCCGGTCGGCGAATGCCAGGACCGCCCCATCCGACCGCGGCCGGCCCGCTGGGCCCGGGCAAGCACCAGCGCGGGAACGTCGTTTCCCGACCGCACCCAGCGTGCCGCCTCGTCCTGCGTGCTGTCCACGTCGGAATGCACCACGACGCGCCCCTGGAACCGCCCGCGCCGCCCCAGCAGGGTCGCCAGCGCCGCCGGCTCAATCCCGTCCATCTGTCGGGGCCTCCGGGTGCAGATACATCGCGAAGTCAAGCCAGGAGGCGTGATGCGTCAGCGCGCCGGACGACACGAAATCGACGCCCAGCGCGGCGATCTCGGGCGCCCGGTCGATCGTCATGTTGCCCGACACTTCCAGCAGGACCCTGTCGCCCGCCAGCGACCGGACCTCGGCCACCTGGGACGCATTCATGTGATCCAGCAGCAGCACGTCCGCACCGGCCTCGACCGCCTGACGCGCCTCCGCGACCGTCCGGACCTCGGCCTCGATCCCGCACAAGCTGGGCGCCGCGGCGCGCGCGGCCCGGATCGTCCCGGCCAGATCGCCTCGCCGGATGGCGATGTGGTTGTTCTTGATCAGGACACCGCCATCCAGGGACATCCGGTGGTTGCGCCCCCCGCCGATGCGGACCGCGTACTTCTCCAGAACCCGGAGGCCCGGCGTCGTCTTGCGCGTGTCCAACACGACCGTCCGCGAGTCGCCCAGCGCATCGACGAACCGGCGGGTCGCGGTGGCGACGCCCGACAGGCGCATCACGAAGTTCAGCAGCGTCCGCTCGGCCACCAGGACCGAGGCCGCCGGCCCCAGCACCCGCATCACGACCATCCCCGGTCGGACACGCGCCCCCTCGGCCACCAGCACCTCGGACCGGATCGCGGGATCGACTTCCTCCAGGACGACCTGGGCGACGGGAAGCCCCGCCAGGACCCCGTCCTCCTTGGCAATCACCTCGGCACGAACGACGGCTTCCGGCGGCACGACGGTGGCGGTGGTCACATCCCCGGTGCCGATGTCCTCGTCAAGGGCCAGCCGAACGATGCGCCGAACCTGCGGGTTGTGCGTCAACATGCGCAGGATGATAGCCGGAAGCACGCATCGCGTCCACCGACGCCGTTTGACCCCGGCGCCCGCTGTGGCTAGAATTCCGGGTTCCTTGGCTTTGCGGGGGAGGACGCGTGCGATTCTTCGGCTGTCTGATGGTTTCGGTTGCGTTGCTGTGGTCCGTCGGGTGTTCGTCGTCCCGGCCGGCCGACGACGAACCCGGGGCCAAGCAGCCACGCGAGCCCCAGGTCGAGGTCGCGCCGCTGATGGAGGCGCTGGCAACGATTCGGACACCGTTTCGGGCAGCCGCCGAACGCGAACGCACGGCCCTGGCGACGCGGGCGGGCGAGGCTCCGCGCTACCGGAAGGCCATGACCGAGACCGTCGAGGCCCGCGGGGGCGAGTTCCACTTCTCGCTTCCGGACGGGCCATCCGGCGCCGTGGCACCGCTTCGGGCCGCGCTGGACACGCTGCCTCTGCACGCCATCCCGACGGAAGACTACCCCATCCAGGCGCTGGACGACGCGGTGGAAAAGGTTCGCGGTGCCGCGAGCAAGGCCGCGCCACTCCGGGACGCGCTGCGCGCCCTGCCGGGCTGGGGCCCGCTGGAGTCCCTGGTGGCCCGAGAGGATCCGCCCACGGAGTCCGACGTCGAGCACCTGCTTCAGGATGACCGTCTGGAGGATCTGACCGCCGCCGCCCTCGCCACGCTGGTCGATGCCGTCAAGGCCGACTGCGCGGCCAGGGAAGCCCTGCTGGACGCCAGGATCGCGCTGGAATTGACGGCCTCCGAGGCGTTCTTCCGCTTCGCGATGGACATGAAGTTCCGGATCAAGGCCCACCCGTTCAAGGCCCACACCAACCTGGGCCAGGCGGTCCGGAACCACCACGACGGACTGATGGCGGCGTTCGACGCGTTCGCCCGCGACCCCGAGGCCGGTCTGAAGGCGCTGCTTCCGGCACATCCGTACTACCTGGCCACCGTCGAGGGACTGGCCCTCTACCGCAAGTTCGCCGAGGCGGGCCCCTTCAAGCCGCTTCCCGGCAAGGTCAAGTTGAAGCGCGGCTCGCGCGGGGCCGCCGTCCAGGATCTGGTCGAGCGGCTGGCCCAGGAAGGCTACTGGGACGGCCCCATCCCCAGCGTGTTCAACGAGGATGTCGAGAACGCGGTCAAGCAGTACCAGGCGACCCACGGGTTCAACGAGGACGGCATCCTCGAGGCGCGACACCTGACGTCGCTGAATGTCCCCGTCGAGACCCGGATTCGCCAGATCGAGCTGTCCCTGCAGCGCTGGCGCGAGAGCGAGGTGCGCCACCACGAGCCCACCTACGTGCGCGTGAACCTGCCCGAGTTCATGATGGAGGTCTGGGCGGACGGCGAGCTCGCGCTGAAACACCGCATCGTCTGCGGCAACAACAACTGGGACGTGGACCCCGACGCGCGCATCGAGGGACGGCTGAATCGCACGAAGCTGTTCACCTCGAACATCGAGACGATCGCGATCAATCCCCGGTGGCACGTTCCGGCCCGCATCCGCAAGCTGGAACTGGACTTCGAGCTGCTGAACGACCCGACCTACTACCAGAAGCACAATTTCGTGGTCAAGGTGCTGCCCGACGGCCGCGAGTTGATCTATCAGGATGCCGGGGACAGCAACGCGCTGGGACGGGTGAAGTTCGTGTTTCCCAATCCCTACGGCATCTTCATGCACGACACGAACGCCAAGAAGTTCTTCGACCGCGAGATCCGGGCGTTCTCGCATGGCTGCATCCGCCTGCAGGAGCCCTTCGTGGTGGCCAAGCTGCTGATCGAGCGCGCGAACGGCATGACGGCCGAACAGGTCATCGCGATTCGCAACGCGGCGGAGCCCCGCGACGTCAAGCTGAAGACCCCGGTTCCCATCTTCCTGGAATACAACTCGGTCGGCGTCGCCCCCGATGGCCGGATGATGTTCTTCTCGGACATCTATGGCTACGACCGCGACTACTTCGACGGCAAGATCCCGTATTCCGACGAGGAACTGAAGACGCTGCAACGCAAGATCCAGAAGGTCGATTGACCATGCCCCCACGCCTGCCCTCGCAGGTATCGATCTTCGTCGATCCCGACGGCAGCGTGACGTTTTGCGATCTGCCGGCCCCGCTGGCGCAGGTCGCCCAGGTTCTTGCAGGGAGTCCGCCCATGTCCCAGTCCTTCCACCCGGTCGCGCTGCGTGATGACGCCGTCGTCCTGCTGGACCAGCGCCAGTTGCCGTCAGCCGAAACGTACCTGTCGTATCGGGACGCGGACGGGGTTGCCGCGGCAATCCGGGACATGGTGGTGCGCGGCGCGCCCGCGATCGGCATCGCCGCGGCGATGGGCATGGCCGTGGCCGCACGACGCGCCCCCGACGACCCCGTGGCGTTCCGCACCGCGCTCGCACGCGCCGCCGACACGTTGATTGCCGCTCGACCCACCGCGGTCAACCTGGCATGGGCGGTCGAGCGCATCCGAACGCTGCTGGACACCCTGCGCGATCATCCCGTTCCCGACGTCCGCGACGCGCTGGCCCGGGAGGCACGACGCATCCTGGACGAGGATGTCGCCATGAACCGGGCCATCGGCGCCCACGGTGGCGCCCTGATCCCGGACGGCGCCACGGTCATGACCCACTGCAACGCCGGTGCATTGGCGACGGGCGGCTACGGCACGGCGCTGGGCGTGATCCGAGGCGCGCGCGATGCCGGTCGATCGCTCAAGGTGGTTGCGTGCGAGACCCGCCCCTACCTCCAGGGGGCGCGACTGACCGCCTGGGAACTGGTCCGTGACGGCTTCGACGTCACGCTGATCACGGACAACGCCGCCGGCCATCTGATGGCCCGAGGCCGCATCGACGCCATCGTCGTCGGCGCGGACCGCATCACGGCCAACGGCGATACCGCGAACAAGATCGGCACCTACACGCACGCGGTGCTGGCGAACCGCCACGGCATCCCCTTCTACGTCGCGGCGCCGTCCTCCACGCTGGACCCGACCCTTCCCGACGGCTCGCACATCCCCATCGAGGAGCGCAGCGCGGATGAAGTGCTGATGCTGGGAGGCTCTCGCATCGCCGCCGAGGGCGTGGGCGTCCTCAATCCCTCGTTCGACGTGACCCCGTGGCCACTGATCACCGCGATCATCACGGAGCGCGGCGTCCACCGTCCGGGCCCCGACGGCTACGGGTTCTGAGGCTTCAGCAAAAAAAACGGCGGGTGACGTCCGCCGGTTGCCCGACGACGCCGCCCGCCGCTTCCTGGTGGTCCATACGGGACTCGAACCCGTTCTCCAGGCTTGAGAGGCCTGTGTCCTAACCGATTAGACTAATGGACCATCGACCCGAATCCCCGGGTTCTCACACCCGGGGCCAGCCCCCCTGGAAGGGACAGGGTCAAAGTTCGGGGACAGGGATTCGAACCCCGACAGGCAGATCCAGAGTCTGCAGTCCTACCGTTAGACGATCCCCGAATCGCAAAGAGCGATGGCCTTTCGGCCGGAAACGCGGGGAAGATTATAGGACCTCCCCCACGTCCTGACAAGCCTATTTTTCAGCCTCGGGAGCCGATTCCGCGCCCGGCGCCGAGCCGATGATCTCGACCAGGGTCAGCGGCGCGGCATCGCCGGCGCGCTGACGGATCTTGACCGAGCGGGTGAAGCCGCTGATGCGGTCGGGAAATGCCTTCCCCCAGTGGTCGAACAGTCGCTGCAGGGGCAGCGCGCCGAACAGCTCCTTCGCCGCCAGCCGCCGGTGATGCAGATCGCCCTTGCGCGCCCAGCCGATCAGGATGTCGGCACGCCGCTTGACTTCCTTCGCCTTGGCGTCGGTGGTCGTGATGGCGCCGTGCTCGAACAGCGACGACAGGAGGTTGCGAAAGAGCGCCTTGCGGTGCGCCGCCGTCCGTCCCAGCTTGACCGATTTGTTGTTGTGCCGCATTCCAGTTTCCTCGCAAAAGGGGCGTCACCCCGGACTCCGGGGACGCCCCGTGGTGCCTCAGCCGCGCTTTTCGGGGTCAAAGCCCTCGATCCGCATTCCCAGGGACAGCCCCAGGTCGGACAGCACGTCCTTGATCTCCTTCAACGACTTCCGCCCGAAGTTCCGGGTCTTCAGCATTTCCTGCTCCGACCGCTGCACCAGCTCGCCCACGTAGCGAACGCCGGCGCTCTGCAGGCAGTTCTGGGCGCGAACGGACAGGTCCAGTTCCTCGACCAGGCGGTACAGGACGTCGTGTCCCGTTCCATCCTGAACCACCACCGGCGCCGCGACCTCCTCGATCGCCGCAACCGTGGCCGGATAGACGTCAATACCCTCATCCACCTCGTCGAAGTTGATGAAGACCTGAAGCTGCTCCTTCAGGATCTTCGCGGACACGGCCACCGCGTCACGCGGGGAAATGGCACCGTTCGTCCACACTTCCATCGTCAGGCGGTCGTAGTCGGTCATCTGGCCAACGCGGGCGTTCGAAACCCGGTAGTTGACCTTGCGAATCGGCGTGAACACGGCGTCGATCGGGATGGTCCCGACCGGCGCATCGATCAGGCGCGCGGCCGGCTCGTAGCCGAACCCCGCACTGACCGTCAGTTCCATGTCCAGCAGGGCGCCAGGCCCCATCGAACACACCGGCAGCTCGGGATTCAGTACCTCGACGGCACCGCCGGGGAACAGATCCTTCGCCCGAACCACCCGCTCGCCCTCAAGCTTGACGTGAACGGTCTTCGGACCATCGACGTTCAGGCGCAGGTCGATCGACTTCAGATTCAGCACGATCTCGGCGACGTCTTCCTTGATCTCGGGAATCGTCGAGAACTCGTGCAGCACTCCCTCGATCCGGACCGCCGTGACGGCCGCCCCGCGGATCGTCGACAGCAGCACGCGCCGCAGGCTGTTGCCCAGCGTGATCCCGAACCCGCGCTCCAGGGGCTCGCAGGTGAACTTCCCGTACTTCTCGGTCAGGCTTTCCTGATCGACCAGAATCGCCCGGGGGCGGATCAATTCGCGCCAGTTCTTATGCATCTTGAGCGCCTCCTTCACGCGTGGTGACGGATCGTGCTACTTCGAGTACAACTCGACGATCAGTTCCTCGCGGATGCCCTTCCGGTCACCATCCTCGGTGCCGGGGAGCAGATCCTGGAAGTCCTCGTGCTCGGGCAGCGAAGCCACCGTCGCCTTGAACTTCGCGCGATCGATCGCGAGCCAGCGAACCGTCGCCGTGCGCTGGGCAAAGGCGGACGCTTCCTGAACCCGCTTGAACCCGGTGCTGCGAGCGCGGACCTCGATCACGTCGCCCAGCTTGACGATGTACGACGGGATCGTGACGCGGCGGCCGTTCACGTTGACGTGCCCATGGCGAACCAGCTGGCGGGCATCGCCCCGACTGATCGCGAACCCGGCCCGATACGTGACCGAGTCGAGGCGCGTCTCGAGGAGCCGCAGCAGGTTGTCGCCCGTGACGCCCTTCATCCGGTCGGCGCGCTCGAAGAACAGACGGAACTGTCCCTCCAGCATGCCGTACATCCGGCGAACCTTCTGCTTCTCGCGCAACTGGATGCAATAGGGCGTGGGCTTCTTGCGCCCCTGGCCGTGCTGGCCGGGAGCATACGCACGCCGGGCGAAGGCGCACTTGTCCGTGTAGCAGCGCTCGCCCTTGAGGAAGAGCTTCGCGCCTTCCCGCCGGCAGATCCGGCAAAGACCGTCGGTGTACCTGGCCACGCGAAAACCTCCCGTCAGACCCGCCGCCGCTTGGGCGGACGACAACCGTTGTGCGGAACCGGCGTCACGTCACGAATGTAGCTGACGCGCAAACCGGCAGCGGCCAGCGCACGGACCGCGGATTCCCGCCCACCGCCCGGTCCGCGGACCAGGACGTGAACCGAACGCATCCCGCACTCCTGGGCACGCTTCGCGGCGTCCTCGGCCGCCATCTGCGCGGCGAACGGCGTGGACTTGCGCGAGCCCTTGAAACCCCGGCGACCCGCCGAGGACCAGGACACCACGTTCCCGTTCGGGTCCGTGATGGTGACGATCGTGTTGTTGAAGGAAGCCGTCACATGGACGACCCCGATCGGGACGTCCTTGCGGACCTTCTTCTTGCCTGTCTTGGCCTTGGCCATTTCCCGGCTCCTCCTTTACTTCTTCTTCTTGATCGTGGCGCCCTTCCGACCCTTGCGCGTCCGCGCATTGGTGTGCGTGCGCTGGCCGCGAACCGGCAAGCCGCGGCGATGACGCAGGCCACGATAGCAGCCCATGTCCATCAGCGCCTTGATGTTGGCGGCCACCTCGCGACGCAGGTCGCCTTCGACCTTGAACTCGCCCGAGTCGATCACCTCGCGGATCCGGGCGACCTCACCTTCGGTCAGGTCGTCGGTCTTGGTCCGCGGATCGACGCCGGCCTGCGCCAGCACCTTCATCGAGTTCGTCGGCCCCAGGCCATAGATGTACCGCAGGGCGATTCCGACCTGCTTCTTCCTGGGAAGGTCAACACCAGCAATTCGAGCCATGACGCCTCCAACCTATCCTTGCCGCTGCTTGTGCCGCGGATTCTCGCAGATCACCCGGACCACGCCGCGACGCTTGATCACCTTGCACTTGTCGC
>JARKOL010000024.1 GCA_029975745.1 Myxococcota bacterium
CCGACGCACCATCCCGCTGGCGGACCTCGCCAAACCCGACGTGCGCGAATTCCTCGCTGCCGTATTCACCGACCCCGGGTCGCTCGATCCCTCCCGTCGCGCCGCTCGCGCCACCCGCGAGGTCGCCGCCCGCCTGGCGGAACTGGCGCTTTCGCTGGAGGCCGACGGGACCGCGCCCCAGGTCGTCGCGCGCTTCCTGATGCGCTGCCTGTTCACGATGTTCGCCGAGGACATCGGCCTGCTGGACGATCGCCTGTTCACGACGACGCTCCGCGACGTGTGGTTGCCGCATCCCGGGCGATTCCCCGCCGGCATCGAGGCGTTGTGGAAGGAAATGGACCGCGGCGGCATGTACGGCCCCCATGCCATCCGCCGCTTCAACGGCGGGCTCTTCCGCGAAGTCCTCGCCCTTCCCCTGAACGCGGGGCAACTGCAGCGCCTCCTGGACGCCGCGGTCTGCGACTGGTCCGACGTCGAGCCCGCGATCTTCGGCACCCTCCTGGAACGCGCGCTGAACAAGGACGAGCGCCATCGCCTGGGGGCGCACTTCACCCCGCGCGAGTACATCGAGCGCCTGGTGCGCCCGACGGTCATCGAGCCGCTGCGCGCCGAATGGGACGCCGTGCAGGCCGCCGCGCGCCAGATCATGAACCCTGACGAGGGCGAGCCCGGACCGGCGCAGCGCAAGGCCGCGGGGAAGCTGCTGCGGGATTTCCTGTCCCGGCTCTGTTCGGTGCGCGTCCTGGACCCGGCCTGCGGCACCGGGAACTTCCTGTACGTGACGTTCGACCTGCTGAAAGTGCTCGAGGCCGAGGTGCTCCGGGAACTCCACGACCTGGGCGACGCGCAGGTCGCAATGGAACTGGCCGGCGTCCGTGTCGTGCCCGAACAGTTCCTGGGCATCGAGGTCAACCCCCGCGCCCAGGCCATTGCGGACCTGGTCCTCTGGCTCGGCTACC
Source organism: Myxococcota bacterium (assembly GCA_029975745.1). Classification (GTDB taxonomy): domain Bacteria; phylum Myxococcota_A; class UBA9042; order DTJE01; family DTJE01; genus DUVQ01. The sequence continues at coordinate 960 of JARKOL010000024.1, forward strand.
TCCAGTGGACCCGCCGGGCGGGCATCTCGATTCCCGACCCCGTGCTGAAGGACGGGCGCAACATCGATTGCCGCGACGCCGTGCTCTCCCATGACGGGAAGCGCCTGCGCCTGGACGAGCAGGGCCGCCCGGTCTCCCGGTGGGACGGCAAGACGCGCAGGAAGCACGCCGTCACCGATGGCGACGTGCCGGACCTGGCGGCCCAGGTCCCGTTGTACGACTACGACCATCCCCGGCCCGCGGACTGGCCCGACGCCGACTTCGTGGTCAGCAACCCGCCGTTCATCGGAAAGGCCCGTCGTCGCGCAGCGCTGGGCGACGGCTACCTGGACGCCCTGACCCGGGCCTGGCCCGACGTGCCGGCCGGGGTCGACTACGTGATGTACTGGTGGGCCAAGGCGGCGGCCCTGCTCGCGCAGGGAAGGCTGCGCCGTTTCGGGTTCATCACGACCAACAGCATCACCCAAGCCCTGAACCGCCGGGTCGTCGCCGACGCGCTGAAGAAGAACCCCGGCCTCGGGATCCAGTTCGCGGTGCCCGACCACCCGTGGGTCGATTCCGAATCCGGTGCCGCCGTCCGGATCGCGCTGACCGTGGTCGGTCCGAAAGGCGAGCACCCCCCGGTCCTCGCCCGCGTCACCGGCGAACGATCCGTCGGGCAGGACGCGGTCGAGGTGTCGATTTCGACCGTCACCGGCCGCCCGATCGGCCCGGACCTGTCCGTCGCCAAGGATCTGACCGAGGTCCGGCCCCTGGCCGCGAACGAAGGACTCGCTACGGTCGGCCTGGTGCTCTTCGGAAAGGGGTTCGTGGTCGATCAGGCCGATTCGGGGCGGTTCGAGCCCGAGGTGGTTCACCCCTTCCTGAACGCCCGCGACCTGCTCCAGGGCAGCCGCGGCGTGTCCGTGATCGATCTATATCCAATGGACGAGGACGAGGCCCGCGCCAGGGCGCCCCGGGCGTTCCAGCACGTCTTCGATCGGGTGCGGCCCGAGCGTCTCCAGATCCGGGACCCCGGCAGCCGCCGGAACTGGTGGCGTTTCGGCCGCGACAAGCCGGAACTGCGCGCGGCCCTGGCCGGGCTTTCGCGATACGTCGTCACGGCGGAAGTCGCGAAGCACCGGATCTTCGCGTTCCTCGGAACCGAAGTGCGCCCGGATCACACGCTGATCGCCGTCGCGACGGACGATCCCTGGATCCTGGGCGTCCTGTCGAGCCGATTCCATGTCGTTTGGTCGCTTGCAACTGGCAGCCACATGGGTGTTGGCAACGACCCGCGCTACAACCGCACCCTCTGCTTCGACCCCTTCCCGTTCCCGGACGCTACCGAGGCGCAGAAAGGCCGCATCCGGGACCTCGGCGAGGCGCTCGACGCCCATCGGCGAAAGGTACTCGCCGCCCGGCCGGACGCCTCCCTGACCGGGATGTACAACGTCCTGGAACGGATCCGCGAGGCCGATGCGGGCGGCCCGAAGTTGACGGACAAGGAGCGGACGTTCCACGACGCCGCACTGGTCGGGGTCCTGCGGTCGATCCACCAGTCCCTCGACGAGGCCGTCGCGGACGCCTACGGCTGGCCGGCGGACCTTCCGGAGGCCGACATCCTGGATCGCCTGGTCGCACTGAACACGGAGCGGCGCCGCGAGGAGGCCGCGGGAACCGTCCGCTGGCTTCGCCCGGATCTCCAGAAGGCCCGCGCCGGCCTCGTCCTCCAGCCGGAACTGGAAGGGTTCGGAGGGAAGGAGGCGGCCGACATCCCGCCCGCCGAACCTGAGATCGCCGCCTGGCCAAAGGATCGCTACGAGCAGATCAAGGCCATCCGCGACCTGATCGCATCCCGACCCGGTACCTACACGGCTCCCGAGGTCGCCGCCACGTTCCAGTCGGCGCCATTGGCCGCGGTCCGGTGCCATTTGGAGATGCTCGAACGGATTGGATTCCTGGCAGGCTACGGCGACGGCGCGGCGCGGAAATGGCAGGCGGGACGGTGAGTCAAGATGCCGCGACAACCCGTGGTGGTTCGTTCACGACGAGGGACAGAAACCTGAGGTCAACCGATGGATGAAGACGTGTTGCGATGGCTCGACGAAGAAGAAGGCGAGTGGAGACACGTCGTCCTTCCCCACACCCTGATCCGGGACAACTTCGTCTCCGGGGACGCGAATGGAAGCCGGATGCGGGTCCGGTACTTCTCGGACCGTGCGCGGCGGTTCCGGGCCAAGGCTTGGTTCGGGCCGAGGACACAGGGACCGCCCGGGCATGTCCACGGCGGGAGCATGGCGGCGGTACTCGACGAGGCGATGGGAGGCGCCGCGTGGCTCTCGGGCCACACCGTCGTCGCCGCGGAGATCGTCATCACCTTCAAGGCGATGCTCCCCCTGGAAACCTGGTGCGTCGTTGAATCGAGGATCTCGAACGTCGATGGCCGGAAGGTGCGGACAGAGGCCGAGATCCGGGATCGTGACGGCAGGGTCTACACGGCCGGAAAGGGGCTCTTCGTCCGAATCGACGCGAGCCGGTTCGGCGACCAGGCGGACGAGGTCCAGAACCTGTTCGCGAGCCCCCCGGTTCCGGCGGCTGCAGGCCTGCCGCCGGAGGCGCCGGCCCCCGGGAACACGGCCAGCCACGGGGCCCCGAAGGATGTCCAGGTTCCGGATGCATCCGGGTGAACGCCGACTTCCTGGAGGGGCTCTCCTCGGCGGCGGGCGGTGCTCGGACGGGATCGCGACGGGTCGCGCACGTGGAGGATTGTCATGGTTTCAGTCGCCGCTCCTGCGCCCGCATCCCCTGCGAAGACGATGAACCGTCACCGTGGCAAGGGCGGTCCCAGATGATGCCCAGGCGTACGCCGAAAAAACAGGCTAAACAATCGCATGACGCGGCCTGCGGCTCTGAAGCCCAACGACCGCATCTCGGATACGGCTCGAACACGGCGGCGCCGACCGGGCCGGGGGGCGCCGACTTGACGCCATCGGTCTTTTGATATATTTAAATATGTGTTCCTGGCTTGAGGAGTCGCCGATGGAAGACCAGAAGCTCGTGCGCGTGCTCAAGGCTCTGGCTGACAAGGGCCGTTTCCGGATGGTCCAGGAGATCGCCGCGGCTGGCGAGTTGTCGTGCGGCCAGGTCGGCGAGCGGTTCGACCTTGCGCAGCCGACGATCTCCCACCATCTGAAGATCCTCGCGGAAGCGGAGGTTCTCCTCGTCCGCCGGAACGGTCAGCACGCGATCATCTCGGTCAACCACGACATCCTGGAGGAGGTCGCGGGCCTGTTGCCGCAGCGGCTGATCGCCCGATCGCGCGCCTCGCCGCGACGGGCACGCCCCAAGGGCAGCGAGAGGCGCGCGTAGTCGGCGCTTTCTGGACCGGTCGCGGGAGAGAGCAGGGACGATGTTTCGACGGACTTGAAGGCTTCGAAGGCTGAAGCAAAAGGAGGAACACAGATGGCAGTCGAGAAATGGGATTTCGACATCGTGCACTCGAGCATCACCTTCTGGGTACGCCACATGATGGTCTCGAAGGTCCACGGGCGGTTCAGTAAGTGGACGGGGATCATCGAGATGGACGAGCAGAACGTGGGGAACTCGCGGGTGGAGGCACGCATCGACGCGGCTAGCATCGACACGAACGAGCCGCAGCGAGATGCGCACCTCCGCTCTGCCGACTTCCTGGAGGCAGAGAAACACCCGGAGATCGTCTTTCGGAGCACGGGGGTCAGGTCGGCCGGCGACAAGCGGTTTCGCGTCGAGGGGGATCTGACGATCCGGGGCACGACCCGTCCCGTGGCGCTGGACGTGGAGTACGCCGGACGGATGAAGGACCCGTGGGGCGGCGAGCGCGCCGGCTTCACGACCAGGACCTCCCTCGACCGGAAGGACTTCGGACTCACGTGGAACCAGGTTCTCGAAGCCGGCGGCATCCTCGTCGGAGACAGGGTGGAGATCGACATCGAGGTCGAGGCCGTCAAGGGCAAGGCGACGTAGGGGCGGGCCGTCGGCAGATGACCGCACGGCGAGCGCCTCCTGCTCCTTCACGAAGTGGACGATGGGCCTGTACAGCGGTCGCAGAACGCCAACGACGATCATGCGCAGGCTCATGCGCCAGCCGACGGCGGCGAGCCCACTGAGGAGAACCCGAAATGAATCAAGATCTGTCGCAATGGCTGGACCAGGAAGAAGACGGTTGGCGGTCGGTGCTGATGATCTTCGGCTCTTTTCAAGGGCTGACGATAGGCTTCGCCATGTTCGTATCGCCCCTGAAACCATGGAGACAACGGCGGCAGCCGGCTACGGCATGAAGAGAGGAAGAAGCATGCAACAACCCTTCAAGAGGCACGTGTTCGTTTGCACGCAACAGAAGCCCGAGTGGGCGCCGAGCTGCGCGGCGGTCGGCGGCGAGAAGCTGCTCGAGAGATTCCGGGTGGAGGTCGCCAAGGCCGGTCTGCAGGACGAGGTCGCGATCACCGGATGCGGCTGCCTGGGCGTCTGTCAACGCGGGCCCAATGTCGTCGTCTACCCGGACGGCCAGTGGTACTCGGAGGTCAAAGCTGACGAGGTGGCGGCGATCGTCGATGAGCATCTCAAGGGCGGCGCGCCCCCGCGGCGCGCCGTCGACCCGGATGCGGAGACGATCCGCAAGGAAGCGGCCGAGCATCGCGCGAAGACCCGCGGCATGATGGAGGGTATGGCCCGGTCCGGCGCCTTGCCGGAAGCGCTCGAGGCGATGGTCCGTGGTTTCCAGCCCGCGCGCGTGGTCCTGACCGCGGTCGAGCTGGATCTCTTCGAGACCGTCGAGCGCGGGGCCGACACCGCGGAAGAGGCAGCGCGCAGGCTCGGGACCGATGCCCGCGCGACCGAGATGTTGATGAACGCCGTGGCGGGGCTCGGTCTTCTGGACAAGCGCGACGGCAAGTTCTCGAACGGCGAGTGGGCGCGAGCATTCCTGGTCGCCGGCGCTCCCCACGAATCCCGCCAGGCGATCCTCCACAGCGCGCACATGTGGCAGCGCTGGCACGCGCTGACCGAATGCGTAAAGCACGGGACCGCGGTCTCCTATCGGCCCATGGAGGATCGTGGCGATGAATGGACCGAGGCGTTCATCGCGGCGATGCACAAGAACACGCGGATGCGGGCGCCGCAGGTCGCGGCGGCGCTGGATCTGAAGGGCGTCCGGAGGGTCCTCGACCTGGGCGGCGGATCGGGCGGCTACTCGATCGCCTTCGCCAGGGCCAATCCTCGGCTCGAGGCAACCGTGTTCGACCTGCCCACCGTGACGCCGCTGACTCGGAAATACGCCGACGCCACCGAGGTGGGTGCACGCGTCAAGACAGTGGCGGGCGACCTCCACTCCGATGCCTACGGGAGCGGATACGATCTCGTCTTCATCTCGGCCATCGCGCACATGAACTCGCCGCAGGAGAACCTCGAGATGTTGGAGAAGGCCCACGCTGCCCTCGAAAAGGGCGGCCGGGTGGTCGTGCAGGACTTCATCCTGCGCGACGACAAGACGAGGCCGGTTACGGCGGCGCTGTTCGCGCTCAACATGCTGGTGGGAACGCGCAGCGGAAGCGCCTACAGCGAGTCGGAATATCGCCGTTGGCTCGACGAGGCGGGCTTCACCGGCGTCGAGCGTCTGCCTCTGCCTGGACCGACCGGCCTTATGACGGGCAGAAAGTGAGACGGGACATGATGGAGCGGCCCGGGGTGTGCGACGGAAACCTGGATCGCCCAAAACGAAGAAAAGGAGCGCTGATGAAGATCTCGAAGAAGATCGCCGTCGGCATGGCCACGTGGCTCCCCAGCCTGGTCGAATGCATGCGGAGCGCGCGCTCCATCCTCGTCGCCTCCGCCCACCGCGATGACCGCGTTCCGACGATGCAGTCGTGACATGCCCGTCGCGCACACTCCACTTGACATCGCGCCCAGGTTCGACTATTCGACCAAATCGGTTGTTGGGTCGGACTTCCAAGGGGAGGAAGGCTTGGGACAAAGGGACGCAAGGCACGAGGAACTGCTCGATGCGGCGCGAAGGGTCTTCGCACGGTTCGGCTTCCGGAAGACGACGTGGAGGACATCGCGTGTGCTGCCGGCATCGCGAAGAGTAGCATCTACCACTACTTCCAGAGCAAGGAGGAAGTCTTTTCGGCAGTCGTCGCCCGGGAGGCGGATCTGATGCTCGGTTCATTGAACGCGTCGATCGGGACGTCGACGCGGCCGGACGAGCGTCTCTCGGCGTTCGTCTTGACGAGCGTCCGCCAGTTCCGGGCCCTTCGCAACCTCGACGCGGTCACCAAGGAGACCCTCAGCGAGTTCCTTCCCCTGGTGCGAGCCGAGCGGGATCGCCTCTGGGACCGGAACTGCGCCCTACTGGCCGGGATCATCCGGGCTGGAGTCGAGGGCGGCGAGTTTCGCCCCTGCGACGTGGACGCCGTGGCGCATGCCATCGTGGGCGTCATGCAGCGGCTTTGTTCGTGCCTGCTGTCGGATGACTCGGCCGAGACCGAGGAATCATTCCAGCGCTTCAGCGCGGAGTTGGCATGCCTGCTCGACCTGTTCCTGAACGGATTGATGGCCCGAAGCGGAGCAAGTTCGTGACGAGACAAGAAACCCCTCCTCTCGGATCGGCGTGGCGCTTGCCTTGCCGCCTCTCCCGGCTGATCGGCGTTCTCGCAGTTCTTCTGCCTTCGACTACGACGTGGGCGGAAGACGGTGCGGTTTCCCTGAAAGAGTGCATCGACCTCGCGCTGGAGAACAACGCCGACGTCCGCATCGCCGAGGAGTCCGTGCGCGAAGCCACGGCGCTTCGGGCCTCGGCGCTGGGACAGTTCGGGCCGAAGGTGCGCGTCGAGGGAAACATCCTTCGCTGGGACAAGGAGACGCGAATCTCCTTCGTGGAAGGGAGCGGGATGGACTTGTCCCTCCTCCCGGCACCGGCGACGCCTTACGAAGCCATCACGAAGACCATGATCGAGGGCTTCGCGGCACCCATGACGGTGCGCGACCAGGTCACGACCAGCGCATCGGTCCGCGTGGCCCAGCCGATTTCGCAGTTGTACGCCATCTACCTGGGCTACCGCATCCAGGACGCGGGCCTCGACGCGAGCCAGGTCCGGCATCGGCTGGCCCGGCAGGAAACGGTCTTCCGCGTCACGGAGACCTACCTCCGGGTGCTGCAGGCACAACGATACGTGGAGATCGCCAAGGCCGGGGTCGCGGTGGTCCAGGCGCACCTGGCCCAGGCCCGGGATTTCGCCGAGGCCGGTTTCGTCGCCCGTGACAGCCTGCTGAAGGCGGAACTTGCCCTGGCGAACGTGCAAGGGGGCCTCGTCAAGGCCCGCGCGGCCGAATCGCTCGCGCGCCAGGCGCTGCGCTTCCTTGTCGGGCAGGACTTCGCCCCGGACGCGAGGCTCGAAGGACCGCCGTCCGGGGGACTCCCCGAGTTCAAGATGGATCTGGCCACCGCCAAGGAACGGGCTCTCCAGCAGAGGCTCGAACTTCGCGAGATCGGTCGGCGCATCGACCAGGCGCAGAGCGGCAAGGCCCTGGCGTGGTCACAGTACATCCCTTCGGTGACCGCGGTGTTCGACTACACGCACGCCACGGGATCCAAGTTCCAGGACGAGAACGCCTGGTTCGTCGGCGGTATGCTGAGCTGGGATGTGTTCTCCTGGGGGAGCCGGTACTACCAGGCACAGGCGGCATCCTCGAAGGTGCGTCAGGCCGAACTGGCCCGGCAGAAGGTCCGCGACCTCCTGGAACTCGAGGTCGAGAAGGCGTTCCTCGATGTCGAGTCGGCGCGACAGGGGCTGGTGATCGCGGAAGCGGCGGTGGCCGCCGCAGACGAGAGCCTGCGCGTCGAGGAAAGCCGGTTCGAGGTGCACGCGGCGACATCCACCGACGTCCTGGACGCCCAGGCCGCGCAGCAGCGGGCCCGGGACGAGCACGCGACCGCGCTGTACAACTATCTTGTCGCGGTCGAGAGCCTGCGAAAATCCACTGGCGATGATCTGCTGGCGACCAGGCCGGGAGCCGGGGAGGGGAAGCGATGAGGAGCGTCAATTCTGCAAGCGAGGACATGGCGGTGACGAACAAGGGAAGCGGTCGTGAACCGTCCTTTCGGCGGGTGCGTGGATTCGTTGTCCTGATGCTCCTGGTGGTCGCTACGACAGCGGGAGCCTGCGGCCGCGGAGGCGCCAAGGCCGGGAGCGGCGCTGCCGCGACGGGGCCGGTGCCGGTGGAGGTGGTGCGCGCCGAGGCGCGGCGATTCGCCTGGACCGTGGAGTACCCGGCCACCGTCCTGGCGGACAAGCGTGCGATCCTCGTGTCCAAGCTTCCCGGCGAAGTGGTGCGCGTGAACGTCCGGGAGGGCGACCGCGTGAAGGCCGGGCAGGTACTCGTCGAACTCGATCCCATCGACATCCGGATTGGCCTCCGGCAGGCCGAGGCCCAGCGGACGGCGGCTCAAGCCGGGGTCGAGATGGCCGAGGCGAACCTCGCGAACCTCCGGAAGAACCACGAACGGTTGACTTCGCTACATGCCAAGGGCACGGTGTCGGAGAAGGACTTCGATCAAGTCGAGGCCGGCTTCAAGGCGGCCACGGCACAGGTCGGCGTGGCGAAGGCCCAGTTGCGCATCGCCGAGGCGGCGGTGCTGGCGGCCCGGACAAACCTCGATTTCATGAGCATCCGGGCGCCGTTCGACGGGATCGTCGTCAGCCGGATGGTCGATGAGGGCGCGCGTACCTCGGCCATGCCGCCGACGCCACTGGTGCAGATCGTCGATTCCGGGAGCGTGAAACTTCTGGGCGGAATCCCCGAGCGGGCGATCCGGTTCGTTCCCGCCGGGGCCGATGCGAAGGTGTTCGTGGAGGCGATCTCTTCCGAGCCCATCCCAGCCAAGGTGGACCGGGTCGAGCCGCTGGTCGATCCGCGGACGCGGACGGCCAACGTGCGGGTTGTCGTCCAGAACGCGGACGGGCGGCTCGTTGACGGCATGAGCGCCCGGGTGGCCATCGAGACCACCGGCGCGGAAGCGTTCGCGGTACCCGAGGACGCGATCGGCCGATCCGACATCGATCCGGCGCAGGGCGCCGTGTTCGTCGTTCGGGAAGGCCGTGCCCACCGCATCGACGTGGCGCTCGGCGCCCGTGAGGGCGACCTCGTCGAAGTTCTGTCGGGATTGTCGGGCGGGGAGTTGGTGATCCGGGGCAGTCGTTCCGGAATCCGAGAGGGCCAGGAGGTCGCGGTCCAGGCCGGCCAGGGAGGGTGACGATGAGCATTCCTTCCTTCTCCGTCCGCAGACCGATCCTCATCTCGATGATCTTCGTCGGGATCCTGGTCACCGGCCTGGTCGCCTTCACGCGCTTGCCACTGGACATGTTCCCGGACATCGAATCGCCGATGATCTCGGTCATCACGACCTGGAAGGGGGCGAGCGCGCAGGACATCGAGTCCAAGGTCACGAAGAACCTGGAGGACGTGCTGGCCACGGTGCCCGAACTGGACGAGATGTCCTCCACTTCGATGGACAACGTCTCGCTGGTCCAGCTCAAGTTCCGGTGGGGAACCAACATCGACGAGGCATCCAACGACGTTCGGCAGATGGCGGCGACCGCGCGACCGAACCTGCCCGACGAAGTCGATGATCCGATGCTTTTCCGGATGAACCTGTCGCAGCTTCCGGTTCTGATGCTCTCGGTGACGACCCGCAAGGGGGCCGTCGCCGAGCACTCGGACTGGATCGAGGACCACATCGTCAACGACCTCCAGCGCGTCTCCGGCGTGGCCACCGTGTCGATGTTCAACCAGCAGGCCAAGCAGCTTCAGGTGGAGGTCGATCGTCGCAGGATGGAGGCCCACGGCCTGTCGCTGCAGCAGATCGAGGGGGCCCTGCGCGCGAGCAACCTGACGCTCCCGGCGGGAACGATCGAGACGGGCCGCACGGTCTACACCATCCGGGCGCCCGGCGAGTTCGAGACCATCGACGACATCGGGAACGTCGTCGTGGGGCAGGGACAGGGGGCCCTGGTCTTCCTGAAGGACGTGGCCGCGATCCGGTTCGGCGTGGAGGAGCGGACGACCATCGCGACCGGGAACGGCGACCCGTCGATGATGCTGATGGTACAGCGGGAGTCCGGAGCCAACACCGTCACCGTGGCAAGGGCGGTCCGAGAGCGGATCGAGGTCCTGAACGACAAGTATCGGGACGACGGCTTCGAGATCCTCACGATCATGGACATGTCGGACAGCATCGTCCTGATGATCGATTCGCTCTCCGAGGCACTGTACGTCGCCGGCATCGTGATCCTGCTGGTCGTCGTGTTCTTCCTGCGACGGCTTCGGGCCAGCATGATCGTCGCCGTCAGCATCCCAACCTGCCTGGTGGCCGGTTTCGCGATGCTCGCCCTCGGCGGCTACACGCTGAACATCATCACGCTGGCCGCGATGAGCATCGCGGTCGGACTCGTCGTGGACGACTCGATCGTCGCCGTGGACAACGTGATGCGGCACCTGGACGCCGGCAAGGACCCCCGCCGTGCCGCTGCGGTCGGCGTCGGCGAGATCCAGGGCGCCATCACTGCGGCGACCCTGACCAACGCCTCGATTTTCATGCCGGTCCTGTTCGTGGGCGGCCTCATCGGCATCATGTTCAAGGAACTGGCCTTCGTCATCATCGTGACGCTGATGATCTCGCTTGCGGTTGCGGTGATGCTGGTCCCGGTGCTTTCCCAGTGGTTCCTGCGGGTGGGGACGTTGAAGCGGACGGGGCGCTTCTACCAGTTCAGCGAGCGGATGTTCGAAGGACTGGAACGTTTCTACGGGCGGCTGATCCGAAAAGCTCTGGACCACAAGAAGAAGGTCGTTGCAATCGCGATGTTGGCCTTTGCGGGAAGCCTCGGACTGGCCGGCATCATCGGCGTCGATTTCATGCCCCCCATGGACGGCGGAATGATCACCATCACCGTCGAACTGCCCATCGGGACCAACGTCGATCACACCTTCTCGGTCGCCCGGAAGATCGAGGACATCTTCCGGCAAGAGGTTCCGGAGTCCGAGATCGTGTCGGTCCGGGCCGGCAGTTCCAGGAGCGGCCTCGGCGCGCTGATGGGCGGCCGGCAGGGCCCCAACATCGCGACCTTCATGGCCCGCGTCGTGAAACGCGGCCAGCGAGACCGTTCGACATTCGAGATCGCGGAGGCCATCCGACCGCAGATCCTGGAAATTCCGGGGATGGTCTCCGTGAAGATCGACGGAGCGAACCCTCTGACGAAACTGATGAGCGGCGGCGCGGCGCCGTTCACGATCGAGATCTACTCCACGACCGGCAACATCGCCGAACTCAGGAAGGCCACCCGGCACGTGCACGAGGTCGTAAGCCGGACGCCGGGCATCGTCAACGCCTCGACGGACGTGATGGAGGACAATCCGGAGGTCCAGATCTCCATCGATCGCCTCGCCGCGGCACGACTGGGCGTCCCCGTGGCGAGCATCGCCGCGACGATGCGCACCAGCATCTACGGCAACGCCGTGACACGCTTCCGAGGCGGCGACGACGACATCGACCTCTTCCTTCGGATGCGCGAGGAGGATCGGAACCGGCCCGAGGACATCCTGGAACTGACCGTCCCGTCCCTGAGCGGCGCCCAGATCCGCCTGGCCAATATCGCCAGGGTTGTCGATGGCACGAGCCCGCTGGAAATCCGGCGGCTGGACAAGCAGCGGTTGATGCGAGTGCTGGCGGACGTCCGGGGTCGTGCATTGGGCGACGTCGCCGCCGATGTCGAGAAGTCCCTGAAGGCGGATCACGCCTCCGGCAAGTTGCCGACCGAAGTGACCACCCGATTCGCGGGCGACGTGAAGGAACAGCGGTCGATGGTGGTGGATCTGACGCTGGCGATGATCGTCGCGGTGCTGCTGGTGTTCATGGTGATGGCGGGCCAGTTCGAATCGGTCCTGGATCCCCTGGTCGTCATGTTCTCGGTCCCCTTCGGAATCACCGGCGCCCTGCTGGCATTGCCCATGACCGGGACGACCCTCTCGATCACCTCCTTCATCGGCATGATCATGACGGTCGGCATCGTCGTGAAGAACGCGATCGTGCTGGTGGACTACATCAAGCTGATGCGGGAACAGGGGCTGCCCTTGGCCGAGGCGATCCAGGTCGGGGGCGAGCGTCGCCTCCGGCCGGTGCTGATGACGGCGCTGGCGATCCTGGGCGGCATGCTGCCCATGGCGCTGGCCACCGGCGAGGGATCGGAGATCTGGCGCCCGATGTCGGTCGCGGTCATCGGTGGCGTATTGCTTTCGACCCTCGTGACCCTCGTCCTCATCCCCTGCGTCTACGCCTTGACGGAGCGCTGGCGGGCGTTGCGTCCCAGCCACGTGAGCCACGAGGCGGACCTGGCGTGAGACGCCCACTGACCGGGACTTGATGTTTCTCACACTCGAACGGGGGCGAAAGTTTCCATGACGATCCAATCCCCTGTCTGGAGAGGCCTCTGGTCGGTGCTGTCCCTGGCGACATTGTTCGCCATGCCGCTGCATTCGGGCGCGGCGCGCGCGAACCCGCTGGACATGTTCGGCGCGACGTCCGCGAACATCGCGATGGGCGGCGGGGCGACGGGGCTGGCAGGCTCGTACGACGCCTGCTGGTACAACCCGGCGGGGCTGGGGCAACTGGACGGCTTCGACCTGGGCATCGGCACGCTGGTGTACCGGCCGTTCCTGAAGGCGACGACCCACGCCGACGACGGCACCGGGCGGATCGCGCCGACGACCGCGTCGCGTGCCGACACGACGCGCGCGCTGATGGACATCGGCCTGGCCAGCCCGATCCCGCTGGGGAAGAAGCACCCCCGGCTGCTGTTCGCCGGGTTGCACGTCGCGTTCCCGGTGGGGTCAATCTACGCGGTGCACGAGCGGCCGGTCCAGGAGACCTACTTCCCGTTCCTGGAGGACCGCAACCGCCGGCTGGTGCTGAACGCCGCGGTGGCGTTTCGCTGGAAGTGGGCGATGCTGGGGGCCGGCATCTCGATGCTGCCCGACGTCATCGGGCGCGTCGACGTCGACTTCACCAAGGACAGCCAGGCCAACCAGGCGCTGGTCGACGTCAACATGAGCCTGGCGCCCACCGTCGGCGCGATGGTGGCCCCGATCCCGGGCCTGACGATCGGCTTCACCTGGCGCGGCGCGAACCGGACCTACATCGAGATCCCGGTGTCCGCGGTCCTGTCGGACAAGATCGCCGCGGTGCGACTGAAGGTCCTGGCGCACGACTTCTCGACGCCCCACCAGCTGGCGCTGGGGGCGGGCTACCGGACCGATCGCTTCGCGGTGGCGGGCGACGTGACGTACTCGCTGTACCAGGACTTCAGCCAGTCGTCGCCGCGCGTGATCCTGTACAGTTCCGGCGCGGACGGGAAGGTCGTCCGCGAGACCCGGCCGCCGGCCCCGCGCTTCAGCAACACGTTCGCGGTGCGCGCGGGCGGCGAGTACCGGCCGTTGCGCGCGCTGGCGATCCGGGCGGGCTTCGGGTGGGTCCAGTCGCCGGTGCCGGCCCAGACGGGCGTCACGAACCTGCTGGACGGCGACCGGTTCACGGGGTCCTTCGGGCTGGGGTTCGACGCGGTGGGCGTCGGCGGGCCGCCGATCACGGTCGATGCGCACGTGGCGTACGCGGCGATGGTCGGCCACCGGGACGCCAAGACGGTGTTCGAGCCGGGCAACCCGGGGTATCCGTACGTGGCGGGCGAGGGCGGCGTGCTGAACGCGGGCCTGACGTTCCGGGTTCGGTTCTAGGCACCTGTCGGGAAACAGAATCGCTCGACAGGCTCCGAGGAAGGAGGTTCAGACGATGCGTGCGTGGTGCCTGCGCGGAGCGTGCGTGGTCGCGATGGCGCTGGCGGCGGCCGGCTGCGGTCGCGACCTGGGCCCCGACCGGGATGGCGACGGGCTGACGGACGGGCAGGAGGCCCGCTTCGGCACCGACCCGGACAATTTCGACAGCGACGGCGACGGCATCCCGGACGGCGCGGACCCGAAGCCGATGGGCGACGGGCCGCGGATCCTGCTGACGGCGTCGCCGGTGTACCAGGTGCAGGGCGGGCAATTGTGCAGCAACGTCGTCGGCGTGCTGCGCGACGGGATGGGCCAGCCGATGCCGGGGTGCGAGGTGCGGTTCGAGTGGCCGCTGGGGTCGATTGCGCCGGTCGAGTCGCGCGACGACGGGTCGTACCGCGTCCAGGCGTGCTCGGACCAGCGGGTGCGCGCCAGCGTGACCGCCCGCTACGACGACCCCGACGACGTGTACCCGGAGACGGTCGACTCGATCGCGCTGTCGCTGGAGGACCCGATCGTGCCCGGCGTCAACACGCGGCCGCACGTCGGCGCGGGGCCGCTGGACGGGACGCTGCGGGTGTACGCGCTGGCCCGGCCGTTCGCGGGGTCGCCGCAGCCGTTCGAGGGCGCGCAGGTCGTCGTGCAGAAGGGCGCGCAGTCCTGGGTGGTCCTCACCGGCCCCGAGGGGTTCGTCGACCTGGTCGTGCCGGGACTGAAGGGGCCCGTGGACGTGACGGTGGGTGCCGACGGCTTCCGGTTCACATCGTACCTGGGGGTCGATGCCGCGAACCTGGCGGTGCTGATGGTGCCGCTGGACCCGGTGCTGCCGCGGGACAAGGCGAAGGTCGGGTCCATCCGGGGCGAGGTCAAGGGCTTCCTGGGCGAGGGCGGGCTGCCGCGGTGGCCGTCGGGCAGCATCTTCGACCAGTTCACCAATCCCGCGGCCGAGGTGCCGGTGGCGATCGTGCAACTGGCGATCCGCGACGTCCCCCTGTCCTCGATGAGCATGGGCAGCGTGCTGGAGGCGCCGGACCCGGAGAACCCGGTCCTGCCGATCCCGACCAACATGGCCCTGTGCGGCCTGTCGGACAAGCCGGACGCGACGTGCAGCGCGACCTTCCAGATGCGCGACATCCCGGCGGGCCAGTACCTGCTGTTCGCACTGGGCGGGACCGCCAGCTACGTGATCGACGCCCTGGAGGACCCCTATTCGATGGTCTTCAAGCCACGCGGGCTCGCGATCAGCCGCGTCCAGGTGCTGCCGGGCGAGGAGGTCGCGGCAGACCTGATGCTGAACATCGACCTGCTGCCCGCGGAAGGCAGGACGGTCGACATCGCGCTGGGGGAGCAGCCGGACGACTGGCAGACGGGCGAGCCGCTGCCGAACAAGCTGGTGATGCCGGTGATGGACACGGGCGGCGAGGGATTCATCTTCGTGTCGGTCGACGGGTCGTACTACACGCGGGACGGCCAGCCGGCGTTTACCGGGGCGATCCCGGTCCGGTTCCCCGCCGACGACGACCCGGTGATCCGGGAACTGGGCCTGACGCTGAACCGGCTGGCGGTGGGCCTGGCGGGACGGTCGTCCTACCTGGGCGGCGACCCGCCGGGGATCTCGACGCCCGTGCAGCCCGGCGTCCAGGCCGGCGACCAGGTGAACTTCACGTCCGCGGACGCCTGGCTGGACGTGCCGCGGATCCGGACGCCCGAGCCGGTGGGGCTGGGCCTGCCGCTGGACACGCTGTCGGCGGACACGTTCGGCGGCACGGTCGCCTGGGACGCCGTCACGTGGCCGCGCACCCCCGACCTGTACGTCGCGCGAGTCAACTACCTGACGGCGGCGCCGGCGAACACGCTGGCCGGCGAAGGCGGCACGCTGGGCGGCCCGCGCTCGCACTGCCTGTGGGAGTTGTTCCTGCCGCCCGACCGCACGTCCGTCACGCTGCCGGAATTCCCGGCCGGGGCGACGATCCGCCCGGTGATCGCGAATCCCCAGCCCACGGCCTCGGACGACCTCAGCCCGCAGCGCTTCGGCCCCAAGGCGATCGAGGTCGAGGTCAACGCCTACCTGCTGGGCGCCAACGGCAAGCCGTTCGACTACGGCAACGACTTCGCGTACCAGGACGTCAACATCCAGTGCGCCGTCGTGTCGCAGGATTCCGTCCCCGTCTCCGTTCCCTGACGACCGGTCCTTGGTGCCTCGACGCGCCGCGATCCTGTCGCGCAGCGCCCCCGGAGTCTTTTCGCGTTTCGCGGAGGAGTCGGCGGGATTCCCGTCTATTCCCGTTTCGCGCCATGGTGTCTTGTGCGTATCGAGTCTTTCCGTGTTTCCAGGTGGAGTCGCGCCAGAAGCTCAATCAGTACATCGCGTTCCACCAGCATCGAGTCTTTTCCGGAAACCGGGAGAACTTCCCGTTTCGACGGCCTGTCGTCACCCCCGTCCGGGTCGCGCTCCCGCAGCCTTCGTTCGATGTCGTCCAGCCGCTCCCCAACCCGCCACCGCTCCCGCTCGACAGGGTGCCGGTCCCGATCGGCGCGCTGCGTGCGCGACCGCTGTGCAGCCCGGCAGGCCGCGTCACCGCAGGTCGCCTGGCACCAGCGTGTCCGGGGGTGCGGCTCGAACCACCTCCCGCAGATGGAGCAGGGCCGTTTCGTTGGTCGCTTCTTCATCGAGTGATCCCGGCGTCGGGTGCGTTCCACGCCCGCGGCCGGGATACCC
>JARKOL010000026.1 GCA_029975745.1 Myxococcota bacterium
TTGACCTCGCCGCGAATCGATCCGACCTTGGCCGCGTCCCGAGGCAGCACGGGGTCCAGCGGCACCATCAGCACCGCGACGTTCGCGGCATCGACGCCCAGGTACGACGTGAACCGGAAGCCATCGGCGCCCACCGTGACGTCCACGGGTCCCTTCAGCCCCGGATCGACCAGATCGACGTAGCCCTCGGGCCCCGTGAAGACCACCCAGGACTGCGCGCCCTTCTGAACGACGACCTGCGCGCCCTCGAACGGCTGAGGCGACCCGGCGAAAGGCCGAGCCAGCGCGTACACCCGCAACGTCCCGTCCAGCGGCCCCGCGCCGACATGCGGCCGGGTGTTGACGCCGGGCTCAATCGGGTCCTCCAGCGACAGTGCGATCGAGTCCACCGTCTCCTGGTACAGGTCATCGGGGTCGTCGTATCGTGCCGTTACGCTGGCTCGGACTCGCTGGTCCGAACATGCCCGCACGCGGTACGACCCGTCCTCGCGGGACTCGACCGGGGCGATCGGACCCAGGGGCCACTCGAACGTCACCTCGCAGCCCGGCATCGGAAGGCCCGAGCCGTCCCGCAGGATCCCCACGACGTTGCTGCACAGTTGCCCGCCCTGGACCTGGTACACCGGCGACGCCGTCAGCAGGATCCGGGGACCCTCGCCCATCGGCTCGGGGTCGGCCCCGTCCGGGATGCCGTCCCCGTCGCTGTCCGGATTGTCCGGGTCGGTCCCGAACCGGGCCTCCTGCTTGTCCGTCAGGCCGTCGCCGTCCCGGTCCGGGCCCAGGTCGCGACCGCAGCCGGAACCGGCCATCACCAGCGCCAGCAGGCATGTCCCTCGCAGGAACCAAGCACGCATGTCGTTCGCACCTCCCGGGGCCGCGCCTTTCACACGGAAGACGTTCCCCGCCTCGAACCGCACCTTCAGCGTCATGCCGGCGTTCAGGACGCCGCCTTCGCTGCCGACGTAGGGGTAGCCGGGGTTGTCCGGCTCGAACAGCATCTTCGCGTCCCGGTGGCCGACCATGCCCGCGTACGCCACGTGGACATCGACCCCGATGGGCGGCCCACCGACCCCCGCGGCGTCGAATCCCAGCCCCAGCGAGCCGGTGAAACGGTCCCCGTCCAGCAGGTTCGTGATCCCCGTCTGGGCCGGCACCGGGGACTGGACCCAGCCGAAGCCCGCGCGGATCGCCAGCGCCCGCAGCGGCCGGTACTCGCCACCGACCCGTACCGCGAAGGTGTCCGCGAAGCGGGCGTCCGGGGGGCGCGTCTCCTTGACGATGCGGCCATCCGTGCCGGAACTGTACAGGATGACTCGCGGTGCCGACTGCTGGAAGTCCCGGTACAACGAGTACGTGACGTCGCCGGCCACGGTGAACCGATCGGTCCGGTACGCCGCGCCCAGGGCCAGTTGGTGGGGCGTCGAGTAGTCGTGGGCCAGGACCTTGACCCGCACCGCCGCGATCTTGTCCGACAGTACCGCCGTCACCGGGATCTCGATGTACGTGCGATTCGCCCCTCGCCACGTGAAACCGATCGTCAGCCCCGGCAGCGGTTCGACCATCGCGCCGACGGTCGGCGCCAGGCTCATGTTCACATCGACCAGCGCCTGGTTCGCCTGGCTGCCCTGGGTGAAATCGACATCGACCCGGCCGATGACGTCGGGCAGCATCGACAGGCCCGCCCCCAGCATCGCCCACTTCCATCGCAGCGCCAGCGCGGCATTCAGCACCAGCCGGCGGTTGCGGTCCTCCAGGAACGGGAAGTACGCCTCCTGGACGGGCCGCTCGCGCACCGCATAGATCGACCCGATCGGGAAGGCGACGTGCAGTCCCCAGAACAGAAGGCGCTTGTGCTTCTGGCCCAGCGGGATCGGGCTGGCCAGACCCAGATCCATCAGGGCGCGCGTGGTGTCGGCGTGGGCGGAGGTGGTGGGCACCAGGCGGCCGGTACCGTCCTGGGCGTGTGTCGTGGCCTTCAGGAACGGCCGATAGATCAGCGTTCCGATGCCCAGGTCGAACCCGTCCAGTTGCCCCAGGCCCGCGGGGTTGTACCAGCATGCGTCGTACGAACCCGCCAGCCCGGTCGCGCCGCCGCCCATGGCGATGTTCGCGGACGTGGCGCCGAACATGTCCAGCGGATTCGCCCATGCAGGGCTGGCGATGCCGATGAACGCGACGGAGATCAACAGTTTCCGGGCCCAGCGCACGGATGTCCCCTGCCGGAAGTCGGCGGGATGATACCACATGCCGTGCGCCTCGTGCCCCCGCCCCCCGGGACTCCGGTCGGCTTCCACCAGGTTCGTGGGCGTCGCGGGACCCCCACAGGTCGCCGGGGAGGGATGCGACGGTTTCCACCAGGCGCGCGGGTGTCGCTCTTGACCTGGGCGTGGCCGTGCTTATATTCCCGGTCGCCCCGGGCAGGGGCCACCTTCCGGAACCCGCGCCACGGGACCCGGAAGCACCAACGAATCAAGGGACGGAGGAAGACCATGGCAGCGAAGGAACTGGCTTTTTCGGCGGACGCGCGGGCGCGGATCCTCAAGGGCGTCCAGACGCTGGCGGACGCGGTGACGGTCACGCTGGGTCCGAAGGGCCGCAACGTCATCCTGGACAAGTCCTGGGGCAGCCCGATCGTCACCAAGGACGGCGTGACGGTCGCCAAGGAAATCGAACTGGAAGACAAGTTCGAGAACATGGGCGCCCAGATGGTCAAGGAAGTCGCGTCGCGGACCTCCGACAAGGCCGGTGACGGCACCACGACCGCGACGGTGCTGGCACGCGCGATCTTCCAGGAAGGCCTGAAGCTGGTCGCGGCCGGCGTCAACCCGATGCACCTGAAGCGCGGCATCGACGCGGGCGTCGAGCAGATCATCGTCGATCTGAAGGCCCTGTCGATCCCGACGCGCGGTCGCAAGGAAATCGCCCAGGTCGGCACGATCTCGGCGAACCACGACGAGGAGATCGGCACCATCATCGCCGACGCGATGGACAAGGTCGGCAAGGACGGCGTCATCACGGTCGAGGAGGCCAAGTCCACCGACACCACGCTGGATCTGGTCGAGGGCATGCAGTTCGATCGCGGCTACGTCTCGCCGTACTTCGTGACCGCCCCCGAGAAGATGGAAGCGGTCATCGACGACCCGCTGATCCTGATCCACGAGAAGAAGATCAGCGCGCTGCACGACCTGATTCCGCTGCTGGAGCGCATCGCCCGCGAGGGCCGGTCGCTGGTCATCATCGCCGAGGACATCGAGGGCGAGGCCCTGGCCGCGCTGGTCGTGAACCGCCTGAAGGGCGTGCTGAAGGTCCTGGCCGTCAAGGCGCCGGGCTTCGGCGACCGCCGCAAGGCGATGCTCGAGGACATCGCGATCCTGACCGGCGGCAAGGTGATCGCCGAGGAACTGGGCCGCAAACTGGAGTCCGTGTCGCTGCAGGACCTGGGTCGGGCCAAGCGGCTGATCGCCGACAAGGACAACACGACGATCGTGGAAGGCCTGGGCAACGCCGACGAGATCAAGGGCCGGATCTCCCAGATCCGCGCGCAGATCGAGGAGACGAAGTCGGACTGGGACCGCGAGAAGCTGCAGGAGCGGCTGGCGAAGCTGGCGGGCGGCGTGGCCGTCATTCGCGTCGGCGCCCAGACCGAGCCCGAGATGAAGGAGAAGAAGGCCCGCGTCGAGGACGCGCTGCACGCGACGCGCGCGGCCGTCGAGGAAGGCGTGGTGCCAGGCGGCGGCGTGGCGTTGATTCGTGCGCTTCCCGCCCTGGAACGCTGCAGGTTCGAGGACGACCGCAAGTACGGCATCGAGATCCTGCGCAAGGCGCTGGTCGAGCCGCTGAAGTGGATCGCGTCGAACGGCGGCGTCGATGGCGGCGTCGTCTACCAGAAGGTCGCCGACGGCCAGGGCAACTACGGCTACAACGCCCAGACCGGCGTCTACGAGGACATGGTCGAGGCCGGCATCCTGGACCCGACCAAGGTTACGCGCCTGGCGCTGACGAACGCCGCATCGATCGCGTCGCTGCTGGTCACGACCGAGGCCGCCATCGCCGACGCTCCGAAGGACGAAAAGAAGTAGGCTGGACCGCTGCGCCCTAGAACCGGACGCTGGAGGACACCACCAGCGACAGGTCGTGGATCCGGATGGACCTGATCGCATTCGACGTGGTTCCCGCGACGTAGTCCAGATCCATCCCGATGATCTGCCCCTGTCCGTGGGCGTACCGCAGACCCACCGTGTTCGCGAAGGTGATCCGGTCGGTGGCGCCGCTGCCCGTGACGGCATAGGGCGACAGCCAGGTGACCGCCACCGTGCCGCCATAGAAGTCCAGGCGCATGTCCATGAAGTTGGCCGCGTCGGCGCTCGCGAACGGCGGCGTCGGCGAGACGTCCGTGAACGCCCCGAACCCCAGGATCCAGCGCGGCGTCAGGTAGGCCTCGACGCCCAGACGGCCGTTGAAGTATCCGCGCATTCGGGTGCCGCCGTAGGGCCACGGGGTCGTGTAGTCGGCATCGACCGCGATGGCGAACACCCCGGGCGACTCCCACCCGATCCCCAGGGTCATCGAGAATGGCAGCACGAACGCCGCGCCCGAACGGTCCCGGACGGGCTCGTCGTCCAGTTGGGGCCTCGGGTTGCCCGCATCGTCCCGGGTCGTCGCGGTCAGAAAGG
The DNA here is from genome assembly GCA_029975745.1 of Myxococcota bacterium. Lineage (GTDB taxonomy): Bacteria > Myxococcota_A > UBA9042 > DTJE01 > DTJE01 > DUVQ01. The sequence continues at coordinate 4,674 of JARKOL010000026.1, forward strand.
TGCCCTCGGTGCGTCCCCAGACGCGCAGCGCCGGCAGCCGCAGCGCCAGGCCCAGCCGCAGCCCCGAGATCGGCCGGACCTGGGCGCCCAGGTGGACGGCCAGACCCAGTTCGACCCCGGTCGCGTCCAGGTTCAGGGTGCCGAAGTCGGTGGCCCCGGCGCTCGAGAAGGCCGCGGTGAAGGAGGCCCGGCCCTCGCTGGCGGCGTACAGGCCGTAAAGCGAGGCGCCCACGGACCACCGTTCGCCGATTCGCATGCCCCACGAGGGACCGATGTAGTACACCTGGCGTCCCGTGGACAGCGAGAAGCGCTGGTGGAACGACCCGGATGTCTCGCTGGCGTCGAACGTGCTGCTGCGCGCGAACTTCTCGGCGACCGGGATGAACACCGAGAACGCCAGGGCGTGCCGCAGTCGCGGTGCGCCTGGGTCGCGGGATGGCGTGGCCCGGATCGACGTCGCGTCCGGGGCGTCGGCCTCCGGCGGCGACGCCGTCGCGTCATCCGGGACCGGTTCGGGGTCCCAGCCTCCCAGCTTCCGCACGTAGGTCATCGACGACCCCACGATCTGGAACGGATTGGCCGAAAAGCCGCGGTCCGTGACCCCGGAGGGCAGCGTCGTCCGCAGCATCGTCGGGATGCGCATCAAATGCAGCGCGTACGCGCTGGCCGACACGTCCAGGGAGGACCGGGTCACGAATCCCAGACCCGCCGGGTTGTACCAGGCAACCCCGGGGTCGTGTCCCATCGCCGTGAAGGCGCCTCCCATCGCGGCGGCACGTCCGCCGATCGGGAACGTGAAACCGTTTCCGGCCCGTGCCTGGGGCGCCGCGAACAGCGCCGCCAGCAGGAGTGTCAGGAACCCCACGTCGAGGTTTCGACTGCGAGCCATCGTGCTTCCGAAGCGGGGGACGGGGCGAATTGTATCGCGCTGCGTATCAGACGTCACCGAGGCGCACGGAGGGTCAAGGTGGTCCGGGCTGTTCCGGGCGAACTCAGCGGGTGTTCTTGCGGGCGCGGCGCGCGGCCAGGTCGTGCAGGATCATGTCCAGGAACACCAGGCTGATGCCGATCGTGATCCAGGCATCGGCCAGGTTGAAGATGGGCCAGGGGTTGAACGGCGGGAAGCCCAGATCGACCCGGATGAAATCGACGACGCCCGGACGCCCCAGGATGCGATCGACGAAGTTGCCCGCGGCGCCCGGCACCAGCAGTGCCATGCCCCACAAGCCCAGGCGGTTGCGCACGGCGTCGATCCGCGAGTACAGGTACACCAGCACGGGCACCATCACGACCGTGAACAGCACGTAGAACCACCGGGTCGGGAACCCCTCGATCCAGTTCGCGGGGTTCATGCCGAACAACGCCCCCTTGTTGAATGTCAGCGTCCAGCCCAGCACGTCGCCCCAGACGGGCTGCAGCGAGCCGGGACGAATCGTCGCCAGGGCCCACAACTTGGTACCCAGGTCGGCCGCGAAGCCCACGACCGTGACGATCCCCAGCAGCAGCCAGCGGTTCATTCCACCCGAGGCCGCCGTCGGCGCCTCCTCGGCCAACGTCGCGTCGTCCCGTCCCTCGCGCTTGCGTGCCATCGAACCTCCTCTTCCCGGCTAGTCCCGGGGTGCCTCCGCCTGTTCCTGTTCGACCCGCTCCAGTTCCTCGGCCGCAAGGGACCACTCCTCGTAGACCGCTTCCAGTTGCGCACGCACCTCGCGCGCCTGCTGGCCCAGATCCCTTGCCCGGACCGGATCCTGGTACAGATCCGGCTGCACCAGGGCATCGTCCAGTTCCTTCAGCCGCGTCTCCAAAGCCGCGATCGAGGCCTCGCTGGCCGCCACCCGGTCGCGCAGCGGCCTCAGAATCCGGTACATCCGGTTTCGCCGCTCGGCCTCGTCGCGCTTGCGGTCCCGTTCCAGCTCCCGCAGGGCCGCGCCGGCTCGCGTCTCGACCCGCCCCTCGGTCGGGGCGCGCGCGGCCGGGGCGAACGGGTCACCCACCTTGCTGATGTAGTACGTGTAGTTGCCCGGGTATCGCGTCAGTTGCCCGTCGCGCAGTTCCACCACCGACGTGGCCAACGTGTCCATGAACCGGCGGTCGTGCGAGGTGAACACGATCGTTCCCTGGTGCTCCCGCAGCGCCGTCTCGAGCACCTCGCGGCTGGCGATGTCCAGATGGTTCGTCGGCTCGTCCATGACCAGCAGTCCGAACGGCTGCAGCAGCATTCGCGCCAGTAGCAGCCTGGCCTTCTCCCCGCCCGACAGCGTCACGACCTTCTTGTCCAGGTCGTCCTCGCCGAACAGGAACGCGCCCAGGATCGGCCGCACGGCCGGCGTCGTCTTCGTGTCCGCGACGTCCAGCATCTGCTGGTGCAGCGTGCGCTCGGGCTGCAGGACCTCGAACTGGTCCTGGGCGAAGTAGCCCACGCGCACGCCATCGGCGACCAGCCGCGTGCCCTCGTCGGGCGCGGCCACGCCCGCGATCATCCGCAGCAGCGACGACTTGCCCGCGCCGTTGACGCCGACCAGCGCCAGCCGCTCGCCCCGGTGGGCGCGGAAGTCCAGGCCGGCGAATACCGTCCGCGTCCCGTAGCGCCGGGTCACGTGTTCCAGGCTGCACACCAGGTCCGCGCTGCGCGGCGGCTGCGGAAAGGCGAAGCGCACCTTCCGGACGGCCTCGGGGGGGGCCAGGCGCTCCAGTCGTTCCAGCACCTTGACCCGCGACTGGGCGCCCGCCGCGCGCGACGCGTTCGCGCGGTTCTTCGCGATGAACTCCTCCAGGTCCTTGATCAGCGCCTGCTGCTCGTCGTACTTCTTCCAGGCCAGCTCGATGGCCTTCGCGCGTTCCGCGACGTAGCGGTCGTACACCGGCATGCGCGGATCGCCGCCGAAGTCCGTCGCGCCGCGCACCGACACTTCGACGACCCGATCCACGGTGCGGTTCAGGAATTCGCGGTCGTGCGCGACAAGCACCACCGCCCCCGGGAAACTCTTCAGGTACTCCTCGAACCAGCGCAGACCCTCCAGGTCCAGGTGGTTCGTCGGTTCGTCCAGCAGCAGCAGGTCCGGTTCGTCCAGCAGCAGCCGCGCCAGCTCGGCCCGCATCAGCAGACCGCCGGACATGGTGCGCAGCGGCCGATCCAGGTCGCGATGCTCGATGCCCAGGCCGATCAGGACCGACTCCGCCTTCTTCGGCAGGGCGTCGGCGTCGCGGTGGCGCAGCAGCTCCTCGACCTCCGCCAGTCGGTGGATGCGCGCGTTGTCGTGAGTGCCGGCATCGATGGCGGCCACCAGTGCCGCCCGCTCGTCCAGCAGCGGCCCCACGCCGCGGACCTCGCGCACGCAGTACTCGCGCAGGGGCAGATCCATCGCGCGGCTGGGATGGACCTCCTGGGCCAGATGTCCCATCCGGATGCCCCGCTTGGCCTCGACGCGCCCGTCGTCGGGGGACATCTCGCCCAGCATGATGCGGAACAGCGTCGTCTTTCCGGTACCGTTGGGTCCGACCAGGCCCACGCGGTCGCGATCGCCCACGCGCAGATTGACGCCCGCGAACAGTCGCCGCGCCCCGAACGACTTTGCAATGTCGATCAGTTCGATCATCGCGGCGAAGCCTACCGGGTTGGCCCGGGGCGGTCAATGGCGCGTGGGCGACGGGCGCGAGGCCGGCCGCGACTCGGTGCCAGGCCGGTCGTTGCGTAAGGCCGTCGGATGTTCTGGTACGAAAGATGCTAATAACTGCCCGGGGCGCGGAAAGCGTAGTACGGAAAGACGGTCGGCGTTTTGAAAGTGCTTGTTTGAACGGGCTTTGTTTCGGAAGCGTCGGTCGGACTGTCCTGTGGCTACGAAAATGATGCGTACCCGGTGGCAAGATTGGTCGTGTCGCGTGGGGACTGCGGGTTCCGCGTGTTCGGCGCAGTTTTGGAATCTGAAGGCCCGATCGAATGGGCGCTCGGGTGCTGGTCGGGGAAACGTATTGGAGGTGACCCGATGAAGTCGCTTCTCAAGGTGGCGGTCGCAGGGATCGTGTGTGTCGGCTTGTGGTCCGCTGCCGCCCAGGCGCAGGTGGCGTACCAGGCTGTGCCGGCCAAGGTGAACGTCCAAGGCGTTCTTCGGAACGTTTTGGGCGAGCCCGTGACGGGCTCGTACACCGTGAAGTTCACGTTGTACGATGCGGCCACTGGCGGCAACATCCTGTCGGATCCGCCGGCGCAGTCGATGACCCTGGTCGGCGGCGTCTTCAACACTTGGGTGCCCGCGCCGACCACGGCATTCGTCGATCGGTCCGCGGTGTACCTGGGCATCCGGATCAACTCGGACCCCGAACTGCCGCGCACCGAGGTGACCTCGGTCGGCTTCGCCTACCAGGCGGGCCATGCCGAATACGCCGACTTCCTGCTGGGCGCGGCGACGGACGTCGAGTGTACCGGGTGCGTCGGCCCCGGCGACGTGTCCTTCAACTGGGCGGCCGGCGTCAGCGCCGGTGGCGCCGCGGCCGACCTCCAGTGCGACGGCTGCGTCAGCGGCGGCGCGGGCGGTGACCTGCGCGCCGATACCGTGACCAGCGCGAACATCGCCAACCTGACGATCCTTGCCGAGGATCTGGCGCCCAGCGCGGTTACGAACGCGAAGCTGGCGCCCGACGCCGTGACCACCGACAAGATCGCTCCCGGCGCCGTCGGCACCACGGACCTGGCCGCCAACGCGGTCACGACCGATCAGATTCTCGACGGAACGATTCTGCCCGTGGACGTCTCCTTCAACTTCGCGGGTTCGAATAGCAAGGGCGGCGCGGCGACCGCGCTGGAGTGCCCCGGCGAGTGCGTCGGCTCCAGCGAAGTGTCGTTCAACTGGGCCGCGGCCACGACGAAGGGCGGCGACGCGGCCGGCCTGGACTGCGTGGCGTCTCCCTGCGTCAGCGACAGCGAGATCACGTTCAACTACGCGGCCTCGGCCACCAAGGGCGGCGCCGCGACGAACCTGAACTGCACGAACTGCGTCGAGTCGGGCGAGGTCAGCTTCAACTACGCGGGTTCGACCTCCAAGGGCGGCGCCGCGACCGCCCTGAGCTGCGTCAACTGCGTCGATTCGGGCGCCGTCAACTTCAACTACGCAGGATCGACCTCCCGGGGTGGTGAGGCGACCGGCCTGGCTTGTACCGGCTGCGTGACCGCGGCCAAGACGAACTTCGCGTGGGCGGCGGGCAACAACCCGTCCGGCGGCGGCGCCGCGACGGACCTGGTCTGCTCCAGTCCGGCGGGTTGCGTCGAGACCGCGGACATCGGTTCCCTGCAGGTCACCGATGCGAAGATTGCCACCGGCATCACCGGCAGCAAGGTCAACGCGGCGACGACGGGAGTGCGCGGCGCGGTGCGGATCGGCTCGGGCCTGACCGTGGCGGCGGACGGCCTGCTGACCCCGACCTGGGGCACGGGCGCGCTGCAGGTCGCCGAGGGCAACCACACGCACAGCGAGTACTGGCAGAACGGCCTTGCCGACGTGAACGTTGGCAACGGCTACAAGATCAACTTCCTGGATCCCGGCGACAACCCCGGCGACCACTACGCGTACCTGAGCCAGAGCACGGGAAGCACCAGCAACACCACGGCTGTCCGGCTGACGCTGGGCACCTCGCGATCCACGAACGAGTGGTTCGAGATCTGGGGCCAGTCCGGGATCGGCGGCGCCCAGATGCACACGATGGATGCCGGCGGCCTGGCGATGCATCGTGGCGGCCTGGAACTGAAGGGCCTGGTCGGCACCACCGCCGGCACTGCCATGCCCGTCGCCGACATCCTGAAGTGCCCGGCCTCCGGCTGCGTGGACTCGGCCGACATCGTCGATGGCACGATCGTCAGCGCCGACATCGCCGCGAACACGATTCAGGGCTCGAACATCGCATCGAACACCAGCATCACGACCAGCGGCACGATCCAGGCCGGCACGATGCGGGCGGCGCAGTTCATCGACACGAACAACACGAACTACCTGGCCGATCCGAACGGCACCAGCCGCTTCAACACGATCAACTACGATACGGCGGTGACCTGGACCGGGACGGCTGCGGGCCTGACCGGCGCCACCATCCGCGGCAGTAGCGTGGGCAACTACCTGAACAACACGACCTTCGGTCTGAACAACCAGTCGGGCTACTGCGGTGGCGTCGAGGTCTTCGGAAGCGCCTGCACCAACAACACCATGACCGTCTGGGGCACGGTGTCGTCGAACGTGTTCCGCGACCGCGACGACCCCAACAACTTCTACCTGGATATGAACGGCACGTCTCGCGTTGCTCAGTTGAATTTCAGCAACGGGTCGTACCTGAATTCCGCCGGGACCAACGTGATCCGTGGGGCGACCACGGCGTTTGATGGCGCATGGGTCGATTACAATGATTCGAATCGCCAGGTGGATCCGAGTGGAACGACCAAACTGGGCGAACTGGAAGCCCACCTGGGCGTGAAGGTGCTCGGTTGGCCGACGGGGCCCGCGGGCAATACCACGTCGTTCAGCGGGTTCGGCGGGATCGGCCTTTCGGCCGGCGATCTGTTCCTGGGACCGAACTCCGCTTCCGGCTCCCGCGTCTATTTCCGGTACGGGACGGCGAACCGGTTCATGGTCAGCCTGAACGGTGCCAGCAACGCGGCGATCCCCAGCATTCGCACGAACGGCGCATACCTGGTGATCAACTCGTCCAGCACCCTTTCGTCGGTTGGCGATACGTACACCACCGCTTCCAAGAAGCACCTGCTCTTGCAGTGGGACCAGACCGACGATACGAACACCCATACCCGCATCAAGGGTAACCTGTACGCCACCAACCTGGTGGACCGCCAGAACGAGACCTGCTACCTCGATCCCAGCAACCGGTCGGTCATGTACGAGGGCCAGTTCACGAAGATGGCCGCGGCCGAGGGCACCGTGACGAACCTGCGTGCCAACAGCATCGGCGTCAACGGCGGCATCGTCCAGCCGTTCGTCAACGCGACGGGCCAGTTGGGCAGCATCAACGTGCGCTGGAACTGGATCTATGTTCAGAACGCGGTCAATGTGTCCCAGCGCAGCGAAAAGCGGGATATCTACTACCTGAACGAGCAGGATCTGGCGGGCGTCGGAGACATCCTGTACGGGTTCAAGCCGACGACCTACTTCTACAAGAACGAGCACGCGCCGACCGGGACCGATCAGGATGACCCGGCGTACACCCGCGCCGTGCCGCACTGGGGTCTGATCCTGGATGAGATGCCCGACTTCATGGTCGCCGGCGGTGGCTGGGGCCTGAACGACTCCGTCGGCTTCCTGCTGGTTGCGTCCAAGTACCTCGAGGACAAGAGCCGTGCGCAGGCCCAGCAGATCCAGGATCTGGAGCACCGGATTGCCGCGCTCGAGCAGATCATGGTCGATGCCGGCCTGATCAAGTAGCGCCACCGGATCTTCCCCTCGTTGCATCGCATTCCTGCTTTTCCGAAACACGGTTCCTCTGTCATGATTAGCGCACGGTCACGCACTCCGTGAGGTTTTCGTCGATGACTGCGAATCCGAACCCAAGAATTTGTCAGGCCCTGGCGGCCCTGGACGAGGGCCAGGTCGATGGCGTCAGGGTCACTCCACTCGCCGCGGACGCTTCCACGCGGACTTACTACCGTGTGCTGGACCGCGGCGGCCTCAGCGCCGTTCTGATGCGCATG
>JARKOL010000039.1 GCA_029975745.1 Myxococcota bacterium
GGACCTTTCCGCAGGACCACGGCCCGGCTCGGAAGGACCGCCGGACCCTTCTCCGCGCTTGGGGAACCGGGGTCACAGACGCGGTGAGACGCCGCGTCCCCGAGCCCCTCACCGAAGCCTGTCCCTGTTCCTGAACCTGACCCTGTACCTGTACCTGTTCCTGAATCCCGTCGGTCAGGAAGATGCGATGGCCCTGGAAGGAACCCAAGAGCCGAGCGAGCCCCCAATTTTGGGGGCCAGAGTAGCAGGAGGCATCGCCGAGCCTGGATGGCGCACGGATCTGCACAGGGGAATGTCTGTGAGTGGTCCTGCCGGCATCGCGGATTGTTCCATCTGGGAGTCCACCGACACCCGACCCGACTACAGGCCGTGCGCCACGTTGACGTCCGCCGAGCGGCCGGCGCCGTGACACAGCGAGCAGGTCTCGAAATACGTGCCCGGGATCGCGTGGCGGGTCACGTCCACGAAGGCGCCGTTCTGCGCCATGTGGGCGGCGGCCAGCGGCGTGTCGTGGCAGGCCGCGCAGGCGGCGGCGTACGGCGTCTGGACGATGTCCTTGGCGTTCGGGACCGAAGCCCGCGCCGCCAGGATGTTGGTGCGGTCGTCGATGCCGTTGCTGGTCATGAAAACGGTCGCCAGCGCCCGATCCGGCACGCCCGCGAAGTTGCCGGGCTTGTGGCACATCAGGCAGTTGTTGGCCGCCGTCGGGTAGGTGATGTGGCTGAAGTCATAGAAGAAGACGCCGCTGGTGCCGCGGTCGCGAACCTCGTGGAACGGCACCGTCTTGACGTGCGCCGCGTGGATCGCGTGGATCATCTCCTTCGTGTTATTGGTGTACTCGGGGTAGGTCAGCGGGTCGTCCGCGTCGTACCCGGCCGCGTTCAGGGCGTCCTTCGTCGCCTGGGTCACGTTCGCGACGTTCGCACCGCGACCGCTGGTGGACAGGTTCGGCACGTGGCACATCACGCACACGCCGACCTCGTACACGCGGTTGCCGCCGTGGCCCTCGAACCACTCGTGGCAGTTCGCGCACTTGGCGCTGTCCACGACCTCGCGACGCACCTCGTCCCCAGTGACCGCGGCGTAGGACGCCACGGTGTGGCGGCCCAGGTTGCCGCCCGCCAGGCCCGTCTGGGTGTAGTAGCCCTGCAGACCCACGGCCCGCAGCGTCGCCCCCGCCGGGAACGAATTCGCGACGTTGATCTTCGCGACGTAGTAGCCGTCGGTGCCCGCAACGATCGAGCCCGCGGACCCGCTACGCAGGTTGGCCAGGGACACGGACCGGGGCTGCGCGGCCGAACGGCCCAGGTTGTTGTAGTCGGCCGGCTCCGCGATGCCGTCCTGCGGCAACGCGTAGGGCAGCAGGAACGACGGGCCGCCGGTCAGGTCGGCGGGCTGCGTCGTCAGATCCATCGCGACGCCGTCGCGCAGGATCTTGAAGGTCACGTCCGTAGTGCCGTCGCCATTCACGACCGCCGACTTGACTTCGTAGATGAAGTTGGAGGCGCCGGTGATCACGCCGGTGGCGTTCGGGGTGTTGTTCTCGCTGACGTGCATCTTCGCGGCGCTGCGGTTGGCGTTCGGGCCGTGGCAGGTGGCGCACTGCGCGTCCGTCATGCCGTCGATGTGAGCCGTGTACGCCGCACCCTCGTGGCAGCCCTTGCATGCGTCGATCGTCGGGACCTTGTTCCAGTTGTCGCCCTGGGCCGAGGCCGCGGCGCTGTGGCACTTGTTGCAGTTGTTCAGCCCCTGCGGGTAGGTCACGCGCGAGTAGTCGTACGTGTTGCCCGAGTGGGACGACTTGACCTTGTAGGCCGGAGCGCCGTTCGCCTCGCGCATGTGCGCCGCGTGGATCGCGTGGGTCATGTACGCCATGTCGATGTTGACGCCGTTCGGATCGACGACGTCCTTGCTGTGGCACACGACGCAGTACTCGACCTCGGTGCGGCTGCCGTGCAGGGTCAGCTTGCCGTGGCAGTCGTTGCACGCCGCGGTCGTCGCGACGTCGCGCCTCACCGTGACCGCGCCACCCGCCGGAACGAAGTCCTTGACGAAGTTCAGCGCTGGCAGTTCCTTGCCGCCGACCGTGCCGATCATCTGGCCGGCCAGGCGGGTGGTCGCCGCGGGCGCCCAGGCCACCGCCACCGGCGCCGTGACACGGGTCACGTCCGTCGCGAATGTGTATGTGTACCCGCCGTTCTTGTGGTCCACCAGGACGCCGTTGTGCTCGGCCGTCGGGCCGCCGCCGGCGCTCCGCGTGTACGCTTCCCAGTAGCTGGCGCCGGCCTCGGGCACCACCAGCTTCGCCATCACCCAGAGCAGCGCCGAGGAGGGCACGCCCACCGCGCCGCGCCCCAACTCGTCCCTGACCCGAAAGGTGACAACCGGCTCACCGTTGATCACGATGCTATCGATGGTCATGAACAGCTTGGCGGGCATCTCACTCGTCAAAACAACCACCGGAGGCTCCACAGCGTCCACATCCACAGGATTCTCAATATCTACGACATGTTGCCCATCCAGGGCCTGCCCCGGATCCACAGGGAGCGCGTCCGTCGCCGAATCGAACCCGGTATCCCACCCCGGATCATCCCCAGGTTCACCGCCCGGATCCACAGGGAGCGCGTCCGTCACCGAATCGAACCCGGTATCCCAACCCGGATCGTCCCCAGGTTCACCGCCCGGATCCTGCCCGAAATCCGACCACGAATCCGAAGTGATATCCGGGATGTCCTCCAGCGAAACGTCGGTCATTGCCCGTCCATCCTGCTGCCGATAGCCCGCCAGAATGCCGGCCAACTCATCATCCCCGACGGAACATCCCCACCAACACGTGTGAACGATGCCGACGGCAAACCACAACACTCGCCATCGTACGCCGGTTGATCGCATGAATCCCCGCAGTTAGCAGCACAGCGAGCGGCTTCCAAGAAGCCTACCATGGTCATAGGTTCCGCCGCCATTGTAGTCCGAAGATTCCAGTTGTTTCAAATCGCAACCATGGATTTGGATCGCCGTGGAAGGGGGCACGCACCGTCGGCCTCTGTTAGTGCCCGCACCCCTTGACGCGCCCCGGCCCTGCATGTCTCGACCACGAAGCACCCTCCACCCCCACCAGTTGCTTCCAACGCGAGGATCCGAGTTCACGGACCTCGTCGGGCCGGCCGGCCTTGCCGCCCCCTTGCACCCGCTGCTAGAATGCCGCTACCCGCCGCTCGGGAGGCGCCATGGCCCGGATTCTGGTGGTCGAGGACGATCACTCCCTGCGAGAAGTGCTGACGATGTTCCTTGCCAAGAGCGGCCACGAGGTCCAGGCGGCCAGCGACGGCGAAGAGGCCCTGCTGAAACTGGAGCCGGGCGATGGCGAACTGGATCTGGTGCTGACCGATCTGAAACTGGGCCGCACCTCCGGCCTGGACATCCTGACGCGCGTCAAGGAGCGGTCCCCCCAGACCGAGGTCATCCTGATGACCGCCTTCTCGACGGTCGAGACCGCCATCGACGCCATGCGGCGCGGCGCGTTCGACTACGTCGGCAAGCCGTTCAAGCTGGAGGAGATCAGCATCACGGTCGAGAAGGCGCTCGAGAAGCGCGACCTGTCGCTGGAAAACATCCGGCTGCGGCAGGAGCTGTCCGAACGCTACCGCTTCGAGCATATCGTCGGCAAGACGGCGAAGATGCACCAGGTCTTCGACCGGATCATGCGGGTTGCGCCGACCAAGACCAGCGTGCTGATCACGGGCGAGAGCGGCACCGGCAAGGAGCTGGTCGCCCGCGCCATTCATTTCAACTCGCCGCGCAAGGACAAGCCCTTCATCGTCGTCAACTGCGGCGCGATCCCCGACACCCTGATGGAGTCGGAGCTGTTCGGCCACGCCAAGGGCGCGTTCACTGGGGCGCACGCGACGCGGCACGGACTGATCGAGTCGGCCAACGGCGGGACCGTGTTCCTGGACGAGATCGGCGAGATCTCGCTGCCGATGCAGGTCAAGCTGCTGCGGTTCCTGCAGGAGCACAAGATCCGGATGGTCGGCGGAGTGGCCGAGATCCCGGTCGATGTCCGCGTCGTCGCCGCCACGAACAAGGATCTGGGCATCGAGGTCGAAAAGGGGCAGTTCCGCGAGGATCTGTTCTACCGGCTGAACGTGATTCGGATCCACCTGCCGCCGTTGCGAGACCGGCGCGAGGACATCCCCTACCTGATCCGCCACTTCCTGGACAAGTTCCGCAAGGACCTGGGCCGCGACGTGCGATCGGTATCTCCCGAAACAATGGAAATCCTGATGGGGTTGAAGTTCGCGGGCAACGTCCGCGAACTCGAGAACCTGATGGAGCATGCGGTGACATTCGCGGCCGAGACCGAGATCACGCCGGACGCGCTGCCCGACCACATCCGGACCGGCGGCGTGGAACCGGCCTGCAAGGACGACGTCGCGACGATCCCCCCCGAGGGCATGGACATCGAGGCGCACCTGGCCGACATCGAGTGCCGCATCCTGCTGAACGCGCTGAAGCGCAGCCGGGGCGTGCGCAAGGACGCCGCGGAACTGCTGGGAATCTCGTTCCGGTCGATGCGCTACAAACTGGCGAAGTACGGCATCGCGGAAGCCGACTCGTGACATCAACCGAACTGGTGGCGACCCCAACGGGATTCGAACCCGTGTCGCGGGCGTGAAAGGCCCGTGTCCTTGACCTGGCTAGACGATGGGGTCAATGAGCCCAGCGAGATTCGAACTCGCGACCAACGGCTTAAAAGGCCGCTGCTCTACCGACTGAGCTATGGGCCCAGCCCGACAAAACGGCGTGCAGTTTAGAGTGCGATTTTCCGGTTGTCAACCCGGACCGACAACGAGCCAGCCGTAGTATCCCAGGAACCCGGCCAGCAGCACCGCGCCCTCCAGACGCGAAACCCGCAACCCCGTCCAGAAGAACGGCAGGCACACGACCGCGGACGCGACCATGACGGGCACGTCCAGTCGCAGGGCGGCCGGCCCCACCGGCACGGGCAGGATGACGGCCGCGGCCCCCAGCACGCACAGCAGGTTGAACAGGTTGCTGCCCACGATGTTGCCGACGGCAATCTCCCGCTGGCCCCGAATCGCGGCCACGACGGACGTCGCCAGTTCGGGCAGGCTGGTGCCCGCCGCAACCAGGGTCAGACCGATGATCCGCTCGCTGATGCCGGCGGCGCGCGCGATCTGGGAGGCCCCCGTCACCAGCCAGTGGGACCCAAGCACCAGCATGCCCAGCCCGCACAGCAGCGCGATCACCAGCCACGCCGGGTGATGCCGCGCCGCCTCGCCGGCCTCCCCGGACTCCTGGGGTTCCGGATTCTCGCGCCGGCGCGCCCGCTCGCCGCGCACCGAGATCGTCAGGTAGGCGGCCAGACCGCCCAGCAGCAGCAGCCCCTCCAGCCGGCCGACGCGGCCATCCAGCCCGGCCAGGCCCACCAGGACCGACACACCGATCATCAAGGGAACGTCGAAACGCACCAGTTTCCGTTCGACGGCCAGCGGGGCGACCACCGCGGACAGCCCCAGGATCGCCAGCACGTTGAACAGGTTGCTGCCGACGACGTTGCCGAAGGCCAGTTCCCCGGTTCCCTCCAGGGCCGCCACGACCGTGACCGCCAGTTCCGGAGCCGATGTCGCGAAGGCAACCACCGTCAGGCCGACGATCAGGGGACTGATCCCGGCGCGGGCGGCCAGGCCGGCGGCCCCCCGAACCAGGGCCTCGGCCCCGGCCAGCAGGATCCCCAGGCCAACGACGACCAGCAGCCAGGGCCCCCACTCCACGAGCGGACTCCGTCCGAAGAATCGCAGCCGGATTCTAACCGATCCCCCGGCCAAGCCGGGGG
>JARKOL010000040.1 GCA_029975745.1 Myxococcota bacterium
TTGACCGGCCTTCTGGAAGCCGACGGGGACGCCCAGATCTGGCTTGCCCTGGGCAACGACAGCGATGGCCGCCAGGGCGAGCAGGCCCCGGTGCGCGCCACGCCGCCCTCGACCGCCGATGTCGCGCGGCTGCTGGCCAACAACGTGTCCCGGGGCGCCCTGCCACCGGGATGGACGCTGGGGATCGACCCTCCCCGCCCCGGCGCCTCGCCATTCGCGTTCGCCTCGCTGACGGCCACGGGCCCGGACCATCGCCTGGACCTGGAACTCCTGGGCAAGGCGGCGGGCGAGTGGGCCACGTGTTCACGAAACTACTGCATCGATCTGGCGGGCCAGCCGCCGGACACGATGGGCCCGACCCAGGTGGCCGCCGTCCTGGATCCTCTTGGCCGTCGTCTTCTGGCGCACGACGCGCCCGCCCCGTTCGCGCAGCCGCTGGTCATGCCGTGGCGGATCTTCCTGGTGGTGCTGCTGCTCCTGGCCCTGGCCGCGTCGGCCCACACCGCCATCGGCGCCCTGCGCGCCGGGCCGCGCCCGACCGCCGCCCTGCTGGGTCTGGCCGCCGCCACCGCCCTGGCCCTGGCGCTGCGCTTCCTGCTGTCGCCCTGGGCCTTCCAGCACGAGTTCGGCTACGTCGCCCAGCGCCTGAACCTGATCAACGGCGGGCCGCTTTCGACCTACGGCGAGGCCGGCCACGCCCTTCCCGCCGTGCTCAACCTGCTGTTCGGGGGCCAGGAGCGCACCCTGTTCGCCACCAACGCGATCTTCGCCACCTTGACGGTGCCCCTGGTCGGACTGCTGGACTGGCTGCTATTCGGGCGGTGGGGCCGAGCCGTCTTTGCGGCATTCGTGATGGCCCTGATCCCCCAGCACCTGCGCTTCTCGGCCTCGGGCGTCGCATCCCTGCCGCTGGCGTTCTTTTCCCTCTGGGCGCTGGTGATGGTGCTGGCGTACCTGCGACGCCAGTCCCTGTTCACCCTGGTGGGCGCCACGCTGGCGTTGTTCCTGGCCATGCGGACCCGGCCCGAGTTCGCGCTCTGGCCCCTGGGAATCCTTGCGCTGCTGCTGCTGACCCGACCGGTTCGCGACTGGAGTCCGCTGCTGACCCGGCACACCCTGGGAGCGCTCGGCCTCCTGGTCGGGCTGACGGGGATTCGATTTCTGTGCTTCCCGGGCACGCCCGAACCGCCGGATCCCGAGATGGCCCTGGCCGCGCACCAGTTCGCATTCTGGAATCCACGGCTGACGCCCATGGTGTTGCAGGCCGCCTGTGTCGCCGGAATCGCCTGGGGCCTGGCGCGGGCCTGGCGTCCCACCGTCTGGCTGCTGGGTACGGCGCTGGGGATGACACTGTTCTATTTGTACTTCTTCGGCAACGAGGTCTACACCCTGCGCACGCAGGCGGCGCTGTCCCCGCTGTATGCCTGCCTCTGCGGCGGCGCGGCCCAGCTTCTGCTCGACCTTCCGGTGCGGCGGGGCCTGCGCCTTGGCGCCGTCGCCCTGCTGGCGCTCGGGATCGCCACCGCGCCTTTGACCCACGCGAACGTCGTGCGCGAGGAACTGCTGACCAACCAGGAGTTCTTGTTCCTGCGGCAGACGCTGCCAGGGCTTCCCGACGGCCCCGGCGTCGCGCTCGTCGCCGCGAAGACGACGGCGCACGCCTTCCCCCGCGTGCTTCTGGCGGACACGGGCCGGCTGCTGCGTTTCGAGTCGATCGGCACGCCGGGCGCGCGGACCCCGAACCGCCCGCTGGCGCGACGCACCCTGTTCTACCGGGGACTGTACTGCTATGCCCACGTGTTTCACGAGGGCGGGGAAGACCCGGAGTCCGCCCTGTGCCGAAGCGTTCGCGAATCCTGCGACCTGCAGCCCCTTCGAACGACCCAGATCACGGGGCGGCCCGGACCGTCGGGCCTGTACACGCCGCCCGGCACCCATCGGGACGACGAGGTCACCCTCGAGATCGGGTTCTACGCGATCAAGGATTGCAGGCCCCCTGGGTAGCCCCCGAACGGTCCCGCCGCCGGTCCGCCCCCGGGGTCCCCAGGCCTACGGCTGCTTGCGGGTACCGGGCTTGACGATCGGCACCCCCTGGCCGCACAGCGGGCACCCGTCCGCCTGCCAGGACTGGATCGACAGTTGGGTGCCGGCAAAGGTCGGGAACGGCAGGTTCGACTCGCCGCGGTCCGCGATGCATCCCACGCCGACCACCGTCGCGCCCGCCGCCTGGATCACCGCCGCGGTCTCCAGGGTGGACTTGCCCGTCGTGACGACGTCCTCGGCAATCAGGATCCGCCAGCCCGGCTGGATGACGAAGCCGCGGCGAAGGGTCAGAATCTCGTCTTCGCGTTCGACGTACAGGCCGGGCACCCCCAGTTGCCGCGCCAGTTCGTAGGCGGGCACGATCCCGCCCAGCGCCGGCCCCACCACGGCATCGATTCCCAGCCCCCGCACCTGCTCGGCCACCGGCGCCAGGGCCCGCGCGGCACGCTCCGGATGGCACAGCAGCAGGGCGCTCTGGCAGTACCGGTTCGAATGGCGCCCCGAGGACAGCAGGAAGTGTCCCTCCAGCAGCGCGCCCGATTCCTTCAACAGTTCCAGCGTCGGCGATTCCATGGATGCCCCTCCTAGACGATGCCGCGAATCTGACCCAGATTCGCAATCCCTTCCCGGGCCATGAATGCGGCCAGTTCCTCGACGATCCGCGGCAGCGCGTCGGGCCGCACCAGACCCGCGGTGCCCACCTGGACCGCGGTGGCACCCGCCATGATGAACGCCGCCGCGTCCTCGCCCGTCTCGATGCCGCCCATGCCGATGACCGGCACCCGGACGGCGCGAGCGACATCCCGCGTCATTCGCAGCGCGATCGGCAGGATGGCCGGCCCCGACAGCCCCGCGGTGACGTTGTCGAACACCGCCTTGCGGGCATGGACGTCGATGGCCAGGGCGTTGAAGGTGTTGACCAGCGACAGCGAGTCCGCCCCCGCCTCCTGGCACGCCAGGGCGACCGCCACCAGGTCATGGGCGTTCGGCGACAACTTCACCATCAGCGGCTTCGGGCAGACGGGACGCACCGCCCGCACCACGGACGCCGCATCCTCGGCGCGCATGCCGAAGGCCATGCCCCCGCACTTCACGTTCGGACACGAGATGTTCAGCTCGATCATGTCCACGTCCGCGGCCGCGATCATCGCAACCGCCTGGACGTAGTCATCGATGTCGCTGCCGCCCACGTTGGCGATCAGGCAGCCCGTCAACCCCCGGATACGCGGCGCGATGTCCCGGACGAACACCTCGGCTCCCGGGTTCTGCAGGCCGATCGAGTTCATCATTCCGGCGCGCGTCTCGTGCAACCGGATGCCACGATTGCCCTGGCGCGGATACAGCGTGATCCCCTTCGTCGAAAAGCCGCCCAGCACCGACGGGTGGTGAAACGGCAGCAGCTCCTCGCCGAACCCGTACGTCCCGGACGCGGCGATTACCGGGTTCTTCAGCGTCACGCCGTTGAGTTCGACGGACAGGTCCGGAACGATGTCAGCGCTCATCGAAGATCACCTCGTCGGCAGGGAACACCGGGCCATCGGCGCACACGCGCCGCATCCCGGTGGTGGTCTGCGTCGTGCAGCCCAGGCAGGCCCCGATCCCGCAGGCCATGCGCGCCTCCATCGACACGATGGCGCGCGTCCCCGCTTCGCGACACCCTTGCTGGACCGCGCGCATCATCGGCACCGGGCCGCAGGCGACCACGACGTCGAAGTCCTGGGGCCGGTACAGCACCGGCACGCGCCCCTGGATGCCCGCACTGCCGTCCTCGGTGGCGATCCGGATGTCGTCCACGACCCCCGCGAAGTCCTCGATCCCGTAGGGCAGGCCGCGAAAACCCGCGGCAAGCGTCAGTCGATCACGCCCCGCGGCGACCAGCGCGCGCGCCAGGTAACGAAACGGCGCGATTCCGATGCCCCCGGCGACCAGCAGAATCCGGCCGCGCAGGTCCTGGACGTCGAAGCCCCGCCCCAGCGGCCCGGTGACCCGGATCCGGTGGCCCGGCACCAGTTCGGCGATGGCCCGGGTCCCGGCACCCTTGACCTCGTACAGAAAGGACAGCAGGTCCCCTTCGACGTCATGGATGCTGAGCGGACGCGGCAGCAGCGGTTCCGGCGCCTCGGTCTTCAGCATGTGAAACTGGCCCGGCTGGACCGGCTGGGCGGCCCCCCCGTCCACGGTCAAACGCAGGATGCCCGGCGCCACGTGCTGGTTCCGGATCACGACGTGCAGATCGGTGGTCACCGCGATTCTCCGTTGGCATCGGCCGCCGCGGCGACAGCCGCCGCGATGTCGTCCCGCATCTTCAGGGTGGCGGCACGCGCGGCTTCCGCGAAGCGCGATGCCCCCTCCGGCGCCGACTTCCAGGCCAGCAGCAGCGAGCGCGAGGCGTTGACCACGCCGCCGTTGCCATCGACCAGGTAGGCGGCCACGTCCTCGGCCGTCCCCCCCTGGGCCCCGTACCCGGGAATCAGCAGAAAGCAGCCCGCCAGCGCGCTTCGGACCGCGGCGACCTCGGAACGCTGGGTGCAGCCGGTGACCGCCCCGACGGCCGAGTACCCGCATGCCCCACGACAGCGATCCGCCATCGCGGCGACCCGGGCGGCGACCCGCATGTACAACGGCTCGGACGGCGATTCCGCGACCGTCAGGTATTCGAAGTCGGCGGCACCGGGATTCGAGGTGCGCACCAGCACGAAGATTCCCTTGTCCGCCTGGAT
>JARKOL010000041.1 GCA_029975745.1 Myxococcota bacterium
GCTGAAGGGAGGATGCCCTCCGACCATCTCGTACAGCATGGACGCGAACGAGAAGATGTCCGACTGGGGACCCAGCGGCGCTTCCTGGTGGATCTGCTCGGGGGCCAGGTACGGGACGGTTCCGGTGACGCCCCGGACGCCTGCCTCACGGACCGCGTCCTTCAGGCTGGACGCGATGCCGAAGTCCGTCAGTTTCGCGACAAGACGTTCCCGACCCGGCGCCAAGAGCACGTTGCCGGGCTTGATGTCCCGATGAACATAGCCGGCCTCGTGGACCGCGTGCAGGCCGTCCAGGATGTCGATCGCGATGGAAATCGCATCCTTCGGGGGCAGGTGGTGGTCGGCGTTGGACAGGTGCGTCGAAAGGGAAGGGCCCGGGACGTACTCCATGATCAGGCCGTACCAGTGCCCCTCGGACACGAACTGAAACAGCCGGGTGACGTTCGGGTGAACCAGTCTGGACTGGATGCCGGCCTCGGACTCGAACAGGCGCGCGTGGTTGTTGGCGACCGCGCGGTGCGTGTCCAGGACCTTCAACGCGAATGCCTGTTTGGAAACAGGGCTGACGGCGTAGTACACCGTGCCCATGCCGCCCTCGCCCAGGATCGATTCGACGCAAAGCCCCGAAAACCAGCCAAGCCGGGCGGTGGGCGCATCGTTGTAGATCGGCGGGAAGACCGGCGCGAACGTGTTCCTGGCGGACGACAGCGGGTTGCCGCACTGGATGCAGAAGGCGTCCTGTGGACCGGCCCCCGCGCCGCAACGCGGGCAGGCCGGCGCTGCCGATGCGTGTTGCACTTGCTACTTGCGCTCCTGGTCATTCGGGACGGGAATGAACACCAGGGACGTGCCGCCCAGGCGAATCTGGGTTTCGTGGGCCAGCGGTTCGTGCAGGATCTTCTTGCCGTTGACCACGGTGCCGTTGCTGGACCCCAGATCCATCAGCGTACACACGCCGCCCTGGGCCACGATCGTGGCGTGTTGGCTGGAAACCCGTTCGTCGCGCAGCACGATCTGGTTGCCGGGGCCGCTGCCGATGGGATTCTTGCCGTCGAAGATCGGAAAGTCGGTGTACGGCGGGGCGCCCTTGCCGCGCACGGCCACCAGGAACCCGACGACGTGGCGCGTCTCGTCGCCGACGACCACCGTATGGTTGCCGGCCCTGTGAACGTTGCCGCCCACATCGAACACCGTTCCCTTGTCCCTGGGAAGGGCGCCGTCCTCCAGCGCGGTCGGTCGCTGCCCCTGGGCCGCATGGCCCTCCATGCGGGTCGGGGGGACCTGGCCGAACTGGCCGGCTCGGGGGGAGGGCGCATCGATGGGTGCCCAGCCCTGCTGGAACGGCTGTCCAGGTCCGCCTCGACCGGGAAAGCCCCCCCCGGGCGCGGCGACACCGGCTGCCATGATCGGCTGGCCGCACGCCTTGCAGAACTTGGCGGAATCCACGTTCTCGACACCGCACGTGCATCGAGCCACCTTGACCTCCTGTGGGAACAGCGTCGAATGCTAACGCAGGCCCGGCTATCCAGCAATGTGAAAATATGGACGTGAACCGTCCCGAGCCTGGGTTATTGAGGCTTGACCGCTCCCGGTCGTGATATTGTCTGTCGCACGATCGGCAAGAGGCACGGACCGCGTCGCCATGCGGCGCGAACACGGGAGGTTCCTGGAATGTCCATGACGGGAAGCCGCCTGGGCGAGAACGGGCGCTACCACCTTGGCGAACTGCTTGGGACCGGCGGCATGGGGATGGTGTTCGCCGCGTTCGACAGCCGCCTGGGGCGCCAGGTCGCGGTCAAACTGCTTTCGCCAATGCTGGCCAGGGACCCGGGCCTTCGTCGAAGGTTCGAGAACGAGGCCCTGATCCAGGCGAACCTGCTGCACCCGAACGTGGTGCGTGTGCTCGATTCCTTCAGCCAGGACGATCACCTGGGCCTGGTGATGGACCGGATCGAGGGCCCCGCGCTTCACCAGATGCTGGCGAATCGGGGGCACCCCCTGTCACCGCGTGAGGTCGTGGATGTTCTGGGACCCGTGATGCAGGCCATCGACTACGCGCACTCGCGAGGCGTGGTCCATCGGGATCTGAAGCCGGCCAACATTCTGATGGACGGCGCAACCGGGCAGTGGATCCCGAAGGTGACCGATTTCGGCGTGGCCAAGATCCTGGGCCAGGAAGGCGGCGGCTTGACGCGGCAGGGCGCCGTGCTGGGAACGCCGGCCTACATGTCGCCCGAGCAGATCAAGGGCCTTTCCGAGCTGGACGCACGAACCGACATCTATGCGCTGGGGGCCATCGCGTTCGAGTTGCTGGCCGGGCGGACACCCTATGTCGGCAGCGACTACGAGATCGTG
>JARKOL010000042.1 GCA_029975745.1 Myxococcota bacterium
GTGACCGGCCGCCGTCGTCGTCCGCCCGTGGCGCGCATCCGTGGCGCGCATCCGTGGCGCGCGTCGGGCGTGCGGGCGAGCCGACGGGCCGCGAGCCTGGCACGATTGGCCCGATTCGCTGAAGGAGGAGAGCCTGTGAGAGGCAAGAGCCACTGCCCGGAGCCCCCGGAGTCCGTCCCGGGAACGAGGCCCCATGAGCAGGAATACCGCATCGAACGCGACACGATGGGTGAGGTGCGTGTCCCGATCGGGGCGAAGTACGGCGCCCAGACCCAGCGGGCGGTGGCGAACTTCTCGATTTCGGGCATGACTCTCTCCCGCCACCACATCGCTGCCCTGGCTCAGATCAAGCGGGCGGCTGCCGTCGCGAACTACGAACTCGGCGTGTTCGACGAGGAGGTCGCGGCCGCCATCGCCTGCGCTGCGGATCAGGTGATCGCCGGCTACTGGGACGAGCACTTCCCCGTGGATGTGTTCCAGACGGGCTCGGGCACCTCGTCGAACATGAATGCCAACGAAGTCATTGCACGCCTTGCGAGCGAGATGCTCGGCGCGGCCGTCCACCCGAACGATGACGTCAACGCGTCCCAGTCGTCCAACGACGTCTTCCCGGCGTCGATTCACATCGCCGCGACCCAGGCCATATCGCAGGCCCTCGTCCCCGCTCTAGAGATCCTCTTCGACTCGCTCCTGCACAAGTCGCGAGACTTCGCGGACATCGTCAAGGCCGGGCGGACGCACCTCATGGACGCCACTCCCGTCACTCTCGGGCAGGAGTTCGGGGGATACGCGGCGCAGATCGCCGCCGGCATCGCCCGCGTGTGCGACACCCTCCCGCGCCTCGCCCAACTTCCGCTGGGCGGAACTGCGGTCGGCACGGGCATCAACACGCCTCCCGGCTTCCCCCAGCGCGTCATCGCCCTCGTCAGCGAGCACATGGATCTCGAGTTCACCGAGGCGCCGAACCATTTCGCAGCTAAGGGCTCGATGGATGCGCTGGTAGAGGCCTCGGGCGCGCTGAGATCCGTGGCGGTCGCGCTCATCAAGATCGCGAATGACCTTCGTTGGATGGGATCGGGGCCGCGTACCGGCCTCGCCGAGATCCGCCTTCCCGACCTGCAGCCTGGGTCGTCGATCATGCCCGGCAAGGTGAACCCGGTGATCCCCGAGGCGGTCGCCATGGTGGGCGCGCAGGTGATCGGGAACGATACGACCGTGGCGTTCGCGGGGGCGTCCGGCTCGTTCGAACTCAACGTGATGCTGCCGGTGATAGCCCGGAACGTCCTGGAGTCGATCACGCTGATCTCAGGGGCATGCGTGCACCTGGCGAAGAAGTGCGTGGACGGGATCCAGGCGGATGCCGACCGCTGCCTTCGGTACGCGCAGTCCTCGCCATCGATCGTCACTCCGCTCAACCGGATCATCGGCTACGAAAACGCCGCGGCCATCGCAAAGCACGCGGTCTCGCGTGGCCTGACGATTCGGGAGGCGGCGTTCGACCTCGGCGTCGTCGCGCGGGGCGCGCTGTCTGCCGCCGAACTCGACGCGGCGCGCGACGTCCGGTCGATGACGAGGCCGCCGATCAGCTAGATGCCCGCGCCTACATCCACTGGCGCCGAACGCGGGGTGGGGGGGGGG
>JARKOL010000028.1 GCA_029975745.1 Myxococcota bacterium
GTCCAGCAGCGTGTTGTTCGACGGCCCCAGATCGGCCGAGCCTCCCACCAGGTTCGGTACGGCGCGAAGCAACGCCTGCATCACCTTCGACGAGATCACGCGCGTCGCCTTGCCCGCCTCGGGAAGCGCCGCCTCCAGAAGGGTCCGCTCCAGATCCGCCGGGACCTCGCCGTGGAAGTGCGCGTCCCAGGACGCCGCCAGGTCGGGATGCGCCGCGCGCCATGCCTCGAAGCCCCGCCGCCAGGCCGCGTGATCGGCCGCCTTGGCCGCCACGATCCCCGCGAAACAGTCCCGCACGTCCTCGGGAACCAGGAACTTCGGCTCGGCCGGCCATCCCTCGGCCGTCTTCAGCGCCGCGACCTCGGCGGCTCCCAGGGGTGCGCCGTGGGTTCGCTCGCTGCCCGCCATGGTGGGCGCGCCCCGCCCGATGACGGTTCGCGCGATCACCAGGCTGGGACGCGCCGTTTCGGCAACCGCGGCATCGACCGCCCCCGACAGCGCGCCGGTGTCGTACGCGTCGCAGTGCTGCACGTGCCAGCCCATGGCCTCGAAGCGCCGCCCCACGTCCTCGTTGAACGCGACGTCCGTGCCGCCCTCGATGGTGATGCGATTCGAGTCGTACAGATAGACCAGGTTGCCCAGCCCCAGGTGGCCCGCCAGCGAGGCCGCCTCGTAGGACAGTCCCTCCATCATGTCCCCGTCGCCGCAGTAGGCGAACACGCGATAGGTGATCGGCTGGAAATCCGGGGTATTGAAGCGCGCCGCCAGCATCCGCCCGGCCAGTGCCATGCCGACGCCCGTGGCGAATCCCTGTCCCAGCGGTCCGGTGGTCGTTTCGACCCCGGGCAGCAGCGGGTACTCGGGATGGCCCGTGGCCCGGCTGCCCATCTGGCGAAAGCGCCGGATCTCGTCCAGCGTCAGGTCGTACCCCGCCAGGTGCAACGTGGAGTACAGCAGCATCGATGCGTGGCCCGTGGACAGCACGAAGCGATCGCGGTCCGGCCATGCGGGGTCGGCGGGGTCGAAGCGCCACGGACCGGCCACCAGCGCCATCATCAGGTCCGCGCCGCCCAGGCAAGCCCCCGGATGGCCGGAGTTCGCGGCCTCGACGGCATCCACCGACAGCATTCGGATGGTGTCGATGCACCGGCGGCGCAGGGTGGGTTCGATGGGGGTCAGCAGGGTCCGCATGGCGATTCCTCCGGAATGGTTCAGGCCGACGCAGGCTGCGCACCCACGTTGTCGATCAGTCGCGTCACGCCCAGGCGGGCGGCGACCAGGATGCGCACCGGACCGTCGATGGACGCGACGTCCTCCAGGGTGTCGGGATCCACGATCGAAAGGTACTCGACGCTCAGGCCGGCCGCGGTGATGGCGGCTCGCCCCTGGGCGATCAACGACCCGGGGTCGCGCGCACCCGCCTGGATACGCGACGCCATCCCGGACAGCGTCCGGAAGAGCACCGGTGCCTGTGACCGCTGCCGGGCGTCCAGGTACCGGTTGCGAGACGACCGCGCCAGCCCGTCCGCTTCGCGCACCGTCGGGTGCCGGACGATGCGCACGGGACAATCCAGGTCGCGCACCATCTGCTCGATCACGCGGACCTGCTGGAAGTCCTTTTCGCCAAAGACGGCCAGATCGGGTTCGCAGGCGTGGAACAGCTTCAGCACCACCAGGGTCACCCCGGCGAAGTGGCCGGGCCGCCCCAGGCCACACAGATGGTCCGGCAGGCGGGTGACCTCGACCCGGGTCTGGAACCCGTCGGGATACATCGCCGAGACCGAGGGCGCAAAGACCGCGTCGCAGCCGACCTGGTCCAGCATCGCGCAGTCCGCGTCGAACGTCCGGGGGTAGCGGTCGAAGTCCTCGTTGGGCCCGAACTGCGTGGGATTCACGAAGATGCTGGTCACCACGTGGTCCGCCAGTTCGCGGGCCGCCCGCACCAGGTCCAGATGCCCGTCGTGAAGCGCCCCCATCGTCGGCACCATGGCGACGGTCCGCCCCTGGACCCGCCACCCGCGGACCAGGGTCCGCAGTTCCTGGACGGTCGATGCGATGACCACGTGGCCTCCGAAATCAGTCGCAGTGGAACGAATGGGCGTCGTCGGGGAAGGTCCCGTCCCGCACCTCGCGACCGTAGTTCGACACCGCATCGCGGATGCGCGTCGCCAGATCGTCGTATTTCTTCAGGAATTTTGGATTGAAGTCCGGGTCCATGCCCAGCAGGTCGTACAGCACCAGCACCTGTCCGTCGCACGCCGCGGACGCCCCGATGCCGATGGTCGGAATCTGGAGTTCCTCGGTGATGCGACGCGCCAGCTTCCCGGGCACGCTTTCCAGCACGATGGCGTAGGCCCCGGCCTCCTGGACCGCCCGGGCATCCACCATCAGCGCCTCGGCGGCCGCCTCGGCCCGCCCCTGGACCTTGAACCCCCCGAACTGATGAATCGACTGCGGCGTCAGCCCGATGTGTCCCATGACCGGGATGCCCGCCTCGACGATGCGCCGGATGGCGGTGGCGCTGCGAACGCCCCCTTCCAGTTTCACCGACTGGGCCCGCCCCTCGACCACCAGGCGTCCCGCGTTGCGCAACGCCTCGCGATCGTCAATCTGGTACGTCAGGAACGGCAGGTCCGCCACCAGATGCGCCCGCGCAAGCCCTCGGGACACCGCCCGGGTGTGATAGATCACGTCCTCGAGCGTCACGGGCAGGGTGCTGTCGTGTCCCTGGACCACCATGCCCAGCGAGTCGCCCACCAGCACGACATCGACGCCGGCCGCATCGACCAGACGCGCGAAAGTCGCGTCGTAGCAGGTCACCGAGACCAGGCGGTCCCCGCCCTTTCGGGCCCGAATCTGGGGTGCGGTCAGGTGGCGGTCGGCCATGTCGGGTCTCCCGGCTCGAAACGCCGGGAAGGTTAGCGCAGGGGGCGTCGCCAGGCAAGGATCAGAATCCGACCGGCACCTCGACATCGGCCGGAGCCTTGACGCGGTACATGCCGGACACCACGTCGATGACCTCGAGCAGGGAATCCTCGAAGCGGGAGGTTTCCATCGCGGTCTCGCCCCAGCGGTTCGTCGTCTGGTTGAAGAAGAAGTGGCCGCTGTTGCACTCCTGCTGCATGTTGTCGCGCGGGATGTCGGCCACCTCGCACTCCTCGTGCGGCCCCTTGCACTCGCGCTCGACGCAGCGGTAGCCGCCCGAAATGCGGTAGCAGTTGCAGAACCGCTCCTGGGTGACCGTGTTGCGGTAGCAGCACTGGCCGTCCGGCGCCAGCAGGATGAACCGGGGCGTCGCGCCCGTCCCCTGGGACATCGCCAGCAGCCGCGTCGCCTCGATCGTTTCCATCAGCGGCATCCCGACGCCGGGCAGCATGATGCCCAGCGGGAAGTCGCGCCCGGTCAGTTCGGGATTCGTGTCGTACCCCGGCGGCAGGTTGACCGCGAACCAGCGGCGGCTCTCCAGCACCTCGGAGTAGTACGACGAATAGACGATGTTCGCCTCGAAGTCGTAGTCCGCGATGCGGATCGTGTCGGGCATCCGGTTCATGGCCATCGAGAAGAACAGCGTGGGGCGCAGCAGCAGTTCGCACCCGCTGCCGACATGCTTGCCGCTGCGGGTCTTCAGGGCCTCGGTCTCGGTCGCCGTCGGGTCCCCGTAGGCCATCAGGACGTTCTTGCCCATGCCTCCAGGCGAGTAGTCCAGATCGACCAGCAGTTCGGGATTGTCCAGCCCGATCACCTGATCGCACACGTTGTCGGGGAACAGCGACCCCGGCTGGCCGGCGAAATCCTCGTAGCGGCGGACTTCCAGTCCCCGCGATTCCAGGGCGGCCGACAGGTGCATCGCCGCCGTCAGGGCGTGCAGCATGTCCCGGATGCCGCCGTCGAAGTAGTAGGAATGCTTCCGCAGTTCCTCGACGTCGGCATTCAGGAAGAACGTCCGCGCGTCCTGCATGATCAACGACTCGAAGCGCGGGTTGTAGGTGAAGACGCCGTCGCCTTCGCCCAGGTCCGCGATGCCGGAAATCGACTCGGGCACGCCGTCGATGCCGAAGTCCTGGAAGGGCTCGCCCTCGTCGTATTCGTGGTTGCCCTCGGTGCCCCGCGGGTTCGTCAGCAGGTCGAAGTCGTCGCCGTTCGCATCGACGTTCGGGTCGCCCAGCGGCTCGTCCAGGCAGCCGCCCGGCCCGTCCTCGTACGCGTTCGAACAGCCATCGTCGCCCACGTCGTCCCTGCGCTCGGACAGGTTGAACACGACCGGCTCCCCGAAGTCGCGGGAACGGCTGCGGTAGCCCT
>JARKOL010000050.1 GCA_029975745.1 Myxococcota bacterium
TCCCCGGCCGCAAGCGCGGGGCATGTGTGTCGCCCGAGTCGGTGCGGCACGCGCTGCGCAAGGCCGTGGCCACGTGCGGCCTGACGAAGAAGGTGACGGTCCACGCGCTGCGGCACGCCTTCGCGACGCATCTGCTGGAGGGCGGCACGGACCTTCGGACGATCCAGATCCTGCTCGGTCACAATTCGATCCGGACGACGGTGGGGTACCTGCACATCAGCGCGTCCAGGGTCGCGGGGACGAGGAGTCCACTGGACGTGCTGGGGACGCCGGACGGCGCGGTGCTGGGGTAGCACCGCGTGGCGTATCGGGCGTGCCACCAGGTGCGCCCGCCGGGGACGTGGGAGGCGCGGACCGCTCTCGGGGTCGATGACATCTTCCGCGTCCACGGCGAGGCGTACCGCCGGGACCATGTCCTGACGCCGGGCCAGCTTGCGGCGATGCGGGCCATCGAGGCCTGTCGCACCGCGGCGCTGGGCGGGCATCTCGACGTCTGCCCGGACTGCGGCCACGAGCGGCCGTCCTACAACTCCTGCCGCAACCGGCACTGCCCGAAGTGTCAGTCGCTGGAGCAGGCAAAGTGGATCGAGTCGCGGATGGACCGGGTCCTGTGCGTCCCGCACTTCCATCTGGTCTTCACGCTGCCGCACGAGATCAACGTGATCGCGATGCGCAACGCGGCCTTTGTGTACGACCTGCTCTTCGAAGCGGCCTCGGGCGCGCTGCTGGACATCGCTGCGGACCCGAAGCATCTCGGCGCCCAGCCCGGCGTCACGATGGTCCTGCACACGTGGACCCGCGACCTCCGGCTGCACCCGCACGTCCACGCCATCGTCACCGGGGGCGGCCTCGTGCCCGGCACCGAACGCTGGATCCGGGCCCGGCCGTGCTTCTTCCTGCCGGTCCGCGTCCTCGGCGCGATGCTGCGGGGGAAGGTCCTGGCGGCGCTACGGGCCGCGTACGACCGCGGGGAGCTCGACCTCGGCGGTGCCTGCGCCCCGCTGGCGGACGCCCGGGCCTTCAAGCGCCTGCTCGACGGCCTGTACCGAAAGAAGTGGGTCGTCTACGCCAAGCGGTCCTTCGGCGGCGCGGAGCAGGTCGTCCGCTACCTCGGCCGGTACACCCATCGCACCGGGATCTCCAACCAGCGCCTGATCTCGATGGACGACCAAACGGTCCGCTTCCGCACCCGCTACGACAAGGTCGCGACCATCACTCCGAACGAATTCATCCGCCGCTTCCTGCTCCACGTCCTGCCCAAGGGCTTCGTGAAGCTCCGCCACTTCGGCCTGCTCGCGTCCGGCAACGTCAACTCCCGCCTCGTCGCCGCCCGACGCGCGTTGCACGCTCCCGACCCGCCGCCACGCACGCCCATCGACTGGCGAGCGCGCCTGCTCGCACTGACCGGCATCGACCCCACGCTGTGCCCCTGCTGCGGTACGAAACTCGACCGCTGGGCGCTCCCAGCCTTGCCCGTGACCGTGGCGCTCGCCAGAACCGTACCCGCGCTGGAGGACTCCTCGTGATGCACGTCCCCGCGTGCCGTGCCCGACCGGATCACCAAAGCACGCCCGTCGCGGGACCGCACGGGTGCGTCCGCACGAGCCTCGGCTCCGCCTCGACGGCAACCGAACGCGTCGCCGGGACCCTCACCCTGATACACCGTCCGACCCGAACCGGCAGAACAGCATCAACCCCTGCCCGCGGAACCTACCGCGGGACGCATCCCAGCCTCCAACTTCTCCATAGCCACATCTCATGCGACGGCCGTGCCTGAGCGGGTCGGCTCAACCCAGGGTTTGAAGCACTCCGGCGCCCGTTCTCGACGGCCGTGTCTCGATCATCGGCCGGACTGCTGCAAACCTCTTTTCGTTA
>JARKOL010000051.1 GCA_029975745.1 Myxococcota bacterium
GCCCCGGCCCAACGCCACCGCCCGCCGGTCCCGAAGCGAGCCCCCCGCGCCCCGGCCCAGCGCCACCGCCCGCCGGTCCCGCTACGTCCCCCGGGCCGTCAGCGGCCCAGGATGTACGCCGACACGAACGGGGACAGATGCACCAGCAGGTCCGACCAGCGCTCCAGCACCAGGCCGGCCAGGCCCCACAGGGGGACCAGCGTCCACATCGAGTAGCCGCG
Organism: Myxococcota bacterium; assembly: GCA_029975745.1. GTDB lineage: Bacteria > Myxococcota_A > UBA9042 > DTJE01 > DTJE01 > DUVQ01. The sequence continues at coordinate 222 of JARKOL010000051.1, forward strand.
CTTGAAGATCCGGTACTTCGAGTCCGCGTAGTAGTCCCACGAGTAGAAGCCCACGACCTTGTCCAGGAAGAAGCCCCAGGCCACCTCGGCGAAGGTCAGCATCACGCTCCACCAGAGGTAGCGCAGCGGCCACCCCCACTCGGCAGTCAGCGCCCTGCCCCACTCGAAGGCGTACAGCATTCCCAGGCCGTGCAGGGGAATCATGTACAGGCTGACGAAGCCCTCCAGGTACTTCTTCGGCACGCGCCGCCTCAGCGCCGTGCCCATCGCGCGCTCGATCCCATCGACGGCGAACACCGTCTCCAGCACCATGCCCGTCATCGCATAGACCAGGAATCGGAACCCGTGCTCGACAAGCGTTTCCAAAATGGCCCCCGCCGCGGCTACAGCATCTTCGGCTTGATGTCCGACTTCTGGCCGGACAGCTTCGGGACCAGCCGGTCGTAGAGCCAGCACGGCAGCATCCGGTTGATCCCGGTCAGGATCTTCATCGGCCACGGGTACAGATAGACCCGCTTCTTGCGCGCGATCGCCTTGGAAATCAGGATGGACGACTTGCGCACCGGCACCATGAACGGCATCCGGAAGTCGTCATGGTCGGTCATCGGCGTTTCGACGAACCCCGGATGGATGCACATCGCGTGGACGCCGTGCTGGCGCAGATCCACCCGCAGGCTTTCCATCAGTCGTCCCTGGGCCGCCTTGGTCGATGAGTACGACCCCGCCTTCGGCAGCCCGCGGAAGGCCGCCAGACTGGACACGCCGACCAGAACGCCCGACCGACGCTCGATCATCGACGGAATGAACGGAACGACCGTGTTCGCCAGGCCGATCAGGTTGATTTCGACCGTCCGTCGATGGATGTCCAGATCGAAGATCGGGCCCGGGTTCAGCCCGCCGACGCCGGCGTTCCCGATGATCAGATCGACGAAGCCCCATCGCGCCAGCAACTCGTCGCGGATGCGCTCCATCGCGGCACGATCCGCCACGTCCGCCGACACCGCGATGGCATCGACCCCGAAGGAGCGGCATTCCGCCGCGGTCTCCTCCAGCAGTTCCTTGCGCCGAGCGGCCAGGGCGACCTTGCACCCCCAGGACGCCCATAGGATCGCCAGATCCTTGCCGATGCCGGACGAGGCGCCCGTGATCAACGCCGCCTTGCCCTTGTAGAAGTCCTGCAACGCCATGAGGCCTCCGGGGGTTTGTGGCCGTGAACGCACGACGTGTTGACACGTCGCGTCAAGCCTAGCGGGGGCGCGCCCGCATTGCAATACCGAATCGGACGGAGGCGTCCTTCCCGCCCGCGAAGCGCCGTTCGCGTGCCCGTGCCCGTACCCATGCCCGAAACGGCTCGATTGGCAATGTCTGGAGAATCAGGAGGCAGGCATCAACCCGGGTTCACCCAGACGATCACAGGCGCTCGATCAGGCCGGCCGCGCCCATGCCGCCGCCGATGCACATCGACACGACGCCGTACTTGCCGCCGGTCTGCTGCAGGTGGTGGACGACCTGGACGGCCAGCTTGGCGCCGGTGCAGCCCAGGGGGTGGCCCAGGGCGATCGCGCCGCCGTTCGGGTTGACCTTGGCCGGATCGACCTTGCCGTCCAGCAACTTCAGGCACGCCAGCGACTGGGCCGCGAACGCCTCGTTCAGTTCGTACACCGCGACGTCGGCATCGGACACGCCCGCCTTCGCGAACAGCTTCGGAATCGCCTCGGCCGGGCCGATGCCCATGACCTCGGGGGGCACGCCGGCGACCTGGAAGTTCACGAAGCGCGCCAGCGGGGTCACGCCATACTTCCGGACCGCCTCTTCCGACATCAGGACCAGCGCCGCGCCGCCGTCGGACACCTGCGAGGACGTGCCGGCGGTGACGGTGCCGGTGGTCTTGAACGCGGGCTTCAGCTTGGCCAGGCCTTCCAGCGTCGTGTCGGCGCGCGGGCCCTCGTCCGTGTCGAACGTGACCATCTCGCCCTTCTCGTAGTCGAACACCTGCAGGGGGACGATCTCGCCCTTGAACCGGCCGGCCGCGATCGCCGCCGCCGCGTTCACGTTGGACTTGACCGCGAACTCGTCCTGCATCTGGCGGGTGATGCCGTACTTGTCGGCCACGATTTCCGCGGTGATGCCCATGCTGGTGTACGCCTCGGGGTAATCGACGATCAGGCCCGGGTGCGGCAGCAGGTTGTAGCCGCCCATCGGCACGGTGGACATCGATTCCACGCCGCCGGCCACGATCACGTCGCTGTAGCCGGCCGAGATCGCCTGGGCGCCCAGGGCGACCGCCTGCAGGCCCGAGCTGCAGAAGCGGTTGATCGTCATCGCGGGAACCGTGTACGGCAGGCCGGCCAGGTACACGCCGATTCGGGCGATGTTCATGCCCTGCGTGCCCTCCGGGAACGCGCAGCCCATGATCACGTCATCGACGTTCTCCTTCGGGAACTTGTCGCCGATCCGGGCCAGCGCCTCCTTGACCGGCGCGCCGATCAGATCCTCGGGACGGTAGGACCGCAGGGTCCCCTTGATGGCCTTGCCGACC
>JARKOL010000068.1 GCA_029975745.1 Myxococcota bacterium
ATGACCCGCGAGGAACTGCGTGCGGCGCTGCTGGCGCGCGAGGCGCCCGCGTCGGCGGTCGATGTCGTGCTGGACGAACTCGAGGCGTGCGCGTTCGCGCGATTCGCCCCCAGTGCCGCCCAGGATCGGGATCGGCACGACGCGGTGGCGCGGGTGCGTGCCTGCCTGGAGGCGCTGGACCGTGCCCCCGCGGGGAGGGGCGGTCGATGACGACTTCCGTCCGGCAGGCCTGCGCCTTGCGTCGCCTCGCGCCGGCATGGGCGCTGTTGGCACTGTCGTTGTTCGCGACCCCGGTCCCGGCCGCGGCCCAGACCCTGGCGGAACGGTTCCAGGGCGGGGTGGCGGCCTTCCAGGCGGGGCGCTTCGACGATGCGGCGGCGGCGTTCTCGGAACTGGTCGTTCGTTTCGGGGTGCGGGCGCCCGAGGCCTGGCTGAACCTGGGGGCCGCGCAGTTCGAGGCGGGGCGTCCCGGGCCGGCGATCCTGGCGCTGCATCGGACGATCCGGCTGGCCCCGGACGGTCCCCTGGCCGAAACGGCCCGCGTGAATCTGGCGCGCATTCGCGCCGCGCTGAACGAACGCGAGGGCCAGGCCGGGACCGGCTTCGTGTTCGGGGCGCACGCGGATGCCTGGACGGCACTGCTGGGCTGGGTGGATGCCCGGGTCGCCCTGGCCCTGTTCCTGGGATGCTGGACCTTGTTCTTCGTGGCGCTGGGCGTGTGGCGGCTGGGTGTCCTGCCGGGGCGGGGCCGGGTCCTGGCCTGGGTTGTGGCGGCCCTGGGGCTGGCGCTGGCCGTCACCGGAACGGCCGCCTACGGCAGTCATCGCGTGGACACCTACCAGATCGGGGTCGTGATGACGGACCAGGCGGCGCTGCGCGACGATGTCGCCTCGACGCGGGCGACGTTGCGCTTGCCGGAGGGGCTGGAGTTGCGCGTGGTGGCCCTTCGAGGCGCCTGGGCCCAGGTGCGGCTGTCCTCGGGCAGCGGCGGCTGGATGTCGCGCGACGACATCGGCGTTCCCTAGCATTCATGCCCGCGGTTCTCGCGGACTCGAGCTCCCCACAGATTGACATTGTCGTCCGCTTCGTAGTATTCGCCCCGCCGTTGGTTTCCCTGGAGGAATCGAGATGCGGCAAACGTGGATGATGATTGCGGCGAGTGTCCTCGTCCTGGCCGGCTGCGAGGCCGAGGACGGCTACTCGAAATGGCCCGTGGGGCTGAAGGTGCGCGGCACGCTGACGCGCCAGACGGTGTCCGAGGCGTGGGTACACCAGCAGGGGCTCGACCCCTACCCGGCCAAGGGCTTCATCGACTCCGGCAACTTCGCCGGCGATTCCAACGGCACGCGCAAGACGGTACGGGACGAACTGATCGCCCGGGAGTGGACCGTCGTGGGTCAGACGCGGCTGGACAACCCGCTGATCCCCGGGGACCCGGGATTCTCGAGCGTGCCCGTGGCGATCATCGAGGCGATCGACGTGGGGACCGGCAATCTGGATGCGCGCGAGACCACGGTCAGCGAGTCGCCCGCGAACCAGCGCCACACGTTGCTGCAGCACACGATCACGCCGCTGCCGAAGACGACGTCCGCGTACACCCTCGGGCTGGCCGGTGACGAGTACGTCGTCCGGATCGACAACCTGGACCTGCTGTGGGATCCGGACCTGGTCGCCCGGTGGCGCGAGGCCGGGACGGTGGACGGCGTCGAGCACCTGGTACGCGCGGACGTGCAGGTGGGCGATTTCTGGGTCAGTCCCGACGGCTCCACGCTGTACAAGGCGGTGGGCAAGGAGTCCGTGGACGTGGGGGGGCGACGCGTTGCCGCGACCAAGGTGGAACTGCGGCGTGCCGGCACCGCCACCAGCGATCGGGTGCTTGATCGCTGCGTGCGCACGGTCGAGTCCCTGGCAGGCAGCTACACCATCGATGGCGTGTCCGGTCCCGGCGAGGGCGAGACCCGGGTCACCCGCGTCCAGTTGGATCCCGGGTGCGCGACCTCGTTCGTCCACTATCGGGTCGGCTGGCAGTGGTGGCACGACAACGTCCTGGTCGCCGAGGACACGCTGCGGCACGAGATCGAGATCAGCGACTGGGGCTACGAGTGGATGACCTACGACGGCGGCAAGGTCCGGCGCACGGCCAAGGAAATGGTGACCAACCAGATGCCGTCCGGCACCTATCTGTACGTCCAGTACACCTACAACACGACCCGCACGATCTGGAAAACCGAGGCCTTGCGCCAGGAAGGAACGCCCTGGTCGAACTAGCGTCGTCGCGTGACGGCCATTTACAGCCCCGCTTCCTCTGCGCTATCATTCGTCCGCCTTCTTTCGGGTGTTCTAGGAGGGTTCCATGGTGAAGTCGCTGCTGTCCTGGATCGTCGTTGCAATGCTTTTCGTCGCGGTGGGGTGCCGCAAGGATGCCGCCCAGCCGGAATCCGCGGAGGCCGCGAAGCCCGCGGCGGCGGCCGTTGCCGCCGTCGAGGCGCCCACCGGACCGGTTGCGGTGGTCAACGGTACGCCGATTGACGCGGCCGTGTTCAACAAGGAAATGGACAAGATCACCCAGGGCGGGGTGCGGGCCATTCCCGAGGACCGTCTGGCCAAGATTCGTGAAAACATCCTGAATCGACTGATCGAAGAGGAGCTGCTGGCCCAGGAAATCCGGCGGCAGGAGATCCAGATCACCGCCGAGGAGCTGGAGCGCGAGTTCGAGAAGTACAAGGCCCGCTTCAAGGGCGAGGAGCAGTTCCAGAACTACCTGAAGCACGGCAAGACGACGATCGAGGAGATCCAGAACCGGCTGAAGGCCAGCCTGGCCCTGAGCAAACTGCTGGTCAAGCTGGGCAAGCTGTCGGTGACGGAAGAGGACGTCCAGCGCACCTACGATGCCGGCATCAAGATGTACACCGAGCCCGAGCAGATCCACGCGCTGCACCTGCTGGTCAAGGCGGCCGAGAACGCCCCGGCCGAGCAGATCGAGCCGGCGAGGAAGAAGGTCGAGGAGGCCCTGGCCAAGCTGAAGAAGGGCGCGGATTTCGCGGCCGTGGTGCAGGAGTACTCCGAGGACGTGATGTCCAAGGAGAAGGGCGGCGATCTGGGGTTCTTCCGTCGTGGCGTCATGGTGCCGAAGTTCGAGGAGGCGGCGTTCGCCCTGAAGCCGGGCCAGATGACGCAGGAGCCCGTGCGCACGCCCTTCGGATTCCACATCATCAAGGTGCTGGAACGCAAGGAAGAACGCGTTCGCCCGCTGGACGAGGTCGCCGAGCAGATTCGCGAAAGCCTGAAGAATCGCGCCACCTTCAAGGCGCGCCGCGATCTGGTGCAGCAGCTGAAGTCGGCCGCCACCATCGAGCGCAAACTCTAGAAGCCTGCCGGGCCGCGCACGACCCGGTGTCGAGGACATCATGAACGCCCGCAGTGGATTGGAACATACCGAATCGACCCTGTTCGAGCGCGGGGTCCCCGGACGCAGCGGCATGCAGGTCCCCGAGTGCCGTGACGGGGCCTCGGCGATCCCCGAGTCGCTGCTGCGCAAGGCCGCGCCGCTGCTGCCCGAGGCGTCCGAGATCGAGGTCGTTCGCCACTTCACGCGACTGTCCCGGATGAACTTCGGGGTCGATGTCGGCATGTACCCGCTGGGGTCCTGCACGATGAAGTACAACCCCCGGGTCTGCGAGGATGCCGCCTCGCTGGAAGGGTTCGCCGGGTTGCACCCGATGCTGCCCGCGGACCGCGTCCAGGGGGCCCTGGCGCTGATGGCGGAACTCGAGGACGCGCTGGCGGAACTGTCCGGGATGTCGGGGGTTTCGCTGCTGCCGGCGGCCGGAGCCCACGGCGAACTGGCCGGAATGATGGTGATTCGCAAGGCGCTGGAGGCGCGGGGGGACGCGCGCAAGAAGGTGCTGATTCCGGACACCGCCCACGGCACGAACCCGGCGTCCTGCGCGCTGACCGGGTACAAGGTGGTTTCGGTCAAGAGCGACGAGGCGGGGCTGCTGGATCCGGCGGCGGTGGCGGCGGCGATGGACGAGGACGTCGCCGCGATCATGATCACCAACCCGAACACGCTGGGGTTGTTCGAAAAGCACGTGTTCGAGGTGGCGCAGATCGTCCACGCCAAGGGCGGTCTGGTCTATGGCGACGGGGCGAACTTCAACGCGATCATGGGCAAGTACCGGCCCGCGTGCCTGGGGCTGGACGTGATCCATTTCAACCTGCACAAGACGTTCTCGACGCCTCACGGCGGCGGCGGTCCGGGTTCGGGGCCGATCGGCGTCGTCAAGGATCTGGTGCCCTATCTGCCGGTGCCCCGCGTGGTTCGCGGCGAGGACGGGACGCTTGCGCTGTCCGACGCCTTCCCGGAATCCATCGGGCGCATTCGCACGTTCGCCGGGCAGTTCCTGGTGATGGTGCGGGCGCTGGCGTACATCCGTGCGCTGGGGGCCTCGGGGCTGGCGCGGGTGGCCGAGCGTGCGGTCCTGAACGCGAACTACGTCCGTGCGCGCCTGACCGGCAAGTACCACCTGCCGTATCCGGGCACCTGCATGCACGAGGTCGTGTTCTCGGACAAGATCCAGGCCAAGAACGGCGTCCACACCATGGATATCGCCAAGCGCCTGATGGACTACGGGTTCCATCCCCCGACGGTCTACTTCCCGTTGATCGTCAACGGCGCCATCATGATCGAACCGACCGAAACCGAGGACAAGGCGACGCTGGACGACTTCGTGGCGGCCATGGAGGCCATCGCGGACGAGGCGGCGGTCCAGCCTGACCTGCTGCACGCGGCGCCGACGCGCACGGCGATCTGTCGGCCCGACGAGGTGCTGGCGGCACGGCAGCCCGTCCTGACCCATCCGGCGTCCTGATTCAGCCCGGCGCGGCTCTCGGGCGCCTTCGAGGGCGATCGTGGAATCGCAATCCCCCACCAGTCGGCCTGTTGTCCGGTTCGAATGGCCCGTGCTGCTGGTGGCGCTGCTGGTCGCCGCGGCGCTGCTGGGGCTTCGCGCCGGGACGGGCAGCCTGGTGCCCAGCGACGACGCGATCTATGCGCAGGTGGCTCGCGAGATCCTGGCCGACCGGCGGTTTCCCGACCTGACCTGGCAGGGGGTGCCGTTCTTCGAAAAGGGGCCGCTGCTGTTCTGGGCCCTGGCGGGGAGCCAGGCGGCCCTGGGGCCGACGATGCTGGCGGTGCGTCTTCCCGGGGTGCTGGCGGGGCTGGCGCTGCTGGCCGGGCTGTACGCGGTGGCGCGGCGGCTGGGGCTGGGGCGCAACGCCGCGTTGACCGCTCTTGGCGTGCTGCTGGCGACCAGCCTGTTCTACTTCAATGCGCGCCGTCCGATGACCGACGTGCCTGGAGCGGCCCTGGGGCTGGCCGGATTCTGGGCGCTGGCGTTTCCGGGGCGATCGGCCGGGGCGACGCGGGCGCGGGCCGTCCTGGGCGGGGGCATGCTGGGCCTGGCCGCGTTGTGCAAACTGGTGGCCCCGGTGCCGTTCGTGCTGGCGCTGGGGCTGCTTCAGGCGTCGCGCGCCTTCCGTCGTCCCGGGGCGCTGGCGCTGGGCCTGGGTGCGGCCCTGGTCGTCGCCGCGCCCTGGCACGTGGCGATGTGGATGCTTCACGGGCAGGCCTTCGCGGACGTCTATTTCGGATACCACCTGCTGGAGCGCGCGTCCCGCGTGCTGGTCGGGGAGGGGGCGGGCGCCACCTACGCCGCCTGGGTGTTCGCGCACGAATGGCCCCTGATCGTTCCCTGGATTGCCGGTGCGGCCGTGGCGGGACTGGCCGTGCAGCGACGGCGGCCGGACGGGCTGGCGATCCTGGCCCTGCTGGCTGGGGCCCTGCTGCCCCTGGCGGGTGCGGCGACGGGGCTGCCCCACTACCTGGTGCCGGTGGCGCCGGCCGCGGCCCTGGCCGTCGGGTTGCTGGTGGAACGTGTCGGCGTCCGGTGGCCGGCTGCCGCGAGCATCGTCGCCGGGGCGTGGGTCGCGTTGGCCTTCGTGGCGACCAGCGGTCGTGACCTGCTTCGGCCGGACTACGGACCGGGGGCCCCGGCCGCCTGCGCGATGCTGGCGGATCGCGGCCTGTCGGACGCGGTCGCGGGCACCTGGAACCTGCATGATCCCGCGGTCACCTGGTACTGCAATCGCCCCGGGCGGCTGTACGCCGACAACCCCGGCGTGCTGGCGGCGACGCGGGACATCCCGATGCTGGCGTCCTGGGTGGTCGATGCCGGCGACGAGGACCTGCGTGCGCTGGCCACCCGGAACGCGATCGTGATCACCGCCCCCGAACCCCTGGGCGACCTGCTGGCGCGGTCGGTCGGCCTGGGGCTGCGGCCCGAGGTGGTCGTCAACGCCCGAACTCGTCTGGCCGTTCGCCTGTCGGTTCGCGAGGCGCCGGTGCCTTGACCGGTGTTGGAGCAGGTTCGCCGGGAGTGGGCATGGCAGTGCTCCGGGGGACCCCGTCGGACCTCCCGCGCTGGACACGGGCATCAGGTGGCAGGACTTGATGGGTCGGGATTGTGGCCCGCGCCTACGCCAGGCGGCCCAGGGTCGCGGCCACCAGGATGGCGACGCCGGTGTTCAGGGCCGCGCTGACCAGCGTCCATCGCCAGCCGATTTCGCGGACCTGGGTCGCGATCGTCGCGACGCACGGGATATAGAACGTCACGAACAGCGTGAACGTCAGGATCTGGGCCGGCGTCATCACGGACGCCACGTTCGCGGTGCCCAGCGCCGAGTACAGCAGCACCAGGGACAGTTCCTTGCGCAGGATGCCGAAGAACAGCGTGACGCCCACGACCGCCGGCAGGCCCAGGACTCCGGACGTCAGCGGCGCCAGCAGGCCGTTCAGCCAGTCGTCGGCGCCGGCGAACTGCAACGCGCCCATGACGATCGATGCCACGATCAGCACGGGCCATGCCTCGACCAGGAACTCGCGGATCCGGAACCACGTCTTGCGGGCCAGCGTGCCCGCCGGCGGCAGCCGGTATGGGGGGATGTCCATCAGCAGGCCGGGCGCATGGCCGGGCACGACCGCCGACAGGATCCGGCCCACCAGGGCGGTGACCAGGATGTTCAGCACATACACGCCCAGTGCCCACAGCGGCCCCAGGTAGCCGGCCACCAGGGCCAGGATCACGACGGTCCGGGCCGAGCACGCCGTCAGCGGCACCAGCAGCGCCGTGATCACGCGGTCGCGGGTCGTTTCCAGAATCCGCGTGCCCATCAGCGCGGGCACGTTGCAACCGTATCCGAGAACCAGGGGGATCACGCTCTTGCCGTGCAGCCCGATGCGGTGCAGCAGGCCGTCTATCAGGAAGGCGGCTCGCGGCAGATAGCCGACATCCTCCATGAACGACATCAGCAGCAGCAGCGGCACCAGATACGGCAGCACGATGCCCGCGCCGCCGGCCAGGCCCTCGACCAGGCCGCGCGTCATCGCCCAGACCAGGCTGGTATCGGCCCGATCGCCGATCGCGTCCATGAGCGCCTCGAACGGGGCGCCCACCACGCCGGCCAGCCGGTCGCCGACGAAGAACGACGCCACGAACAGCCCGCCCAGCGCGGCCACGACCCCCACGATTCCCCAGAAGGGGTGCATCAGCACGTCATCGGTGCGCTCGCGCCACCCGTCGCGCGTGCGTCGGACGACACGGGCCACGTCCTCGAACAGATCCATCGCCGCCGCGTGGCGGTGCGACGAAAAGACGCTTTCCTCGGGCCAGTCGTGCATCTCGGCCAGCAGCCGACGCTGGGTGTCCGCAAGCGTCAGTACCTCGGGGTGCGCTTTCCCCACGGCCTGGCGGACGGCCTCGTCGTCCTGCAGCAGTCGCGCCGCCAGGAACCGGGTCGGGACGCGCATCCGGACGGACAGTTCGGCGGGCATCGCCTGGATCAGGGTGCCCAGGCTTTCCTCGATGTCGCGGTCGTAGGTCGGCAGGATGCCCGACTGGCGGGTGCGCGAGGCATGCAGCGCCTTCAAAGCGACCTGGACGACGCCGTGGCCCCGGGTCGCGACGGTCGGGACGACCGGAACGCCCAGGCGGGCCTCCAGTGCGGGCACGTCGATCGTGATGCCCTTGCGCCGGGCATCGTCCATCATGTTCAGGGCGATCACCAGAGGCAGGCCGGTCTCGATCAGTTCCAGCGTCAGTTCCAGGCTGCGGGACAGCACGGACGCATCGACGACCGCCACGATCGCATCGACCTGCCCGGACAACAGGAAGTCGCGCGTCACCTGCTCGGCCGCGTCATACGGGTGCAGCGAGTACGTGCCCGGAAGGTCGATCAGTCGCATCGGCAGACCCGCGACCAACACGTCGCTGCGGGTGAACGCGACCGAGGTTCCCGGGAAGTTGCCGGTGTTCGCCTTGAAGCCCGCCAGGGCATTGAACAGGGTGCTCTTGCCGCAATTGGGTTGACCGATCAGCGCGACCAGCGGGCCTTCGCCCTCCAGACCCCGGGGGACGGCGGCCTCACTCATCGGCGGGTTCCACGAACAGGCCGTTCGCCATGCCCCGTCCCACGGCGATCCGGACGCCGGATGCGGGCACCTCGACCAGAAGCGGCCCGTCGAATGGGGCGGACCGCACCACGATCACCTCGTCGCCGACATGGATGCCCAGGCCGGCCAGATTGGCCTCGTGACGCCGGCCACGATTGCGCCCGACGACACGAACCCGGGTTCCCGGAACTGCCTGCGCCAGCGTCATGAGGTGCCCTCTGAAGCGGGGATCTTCGTCCGGTGGGATGATAGCCATTTTCATCGGCGAGTCAAAGGTCCGTCGCCGCCCGTGGCGGCAGTGCTGCACCCGAACCCGCGCCCCGCCTCCCGCGAGTCAGTCCTCCACGCGCTCGACGTGCGCCCCCAGCAGGCGCAGCTTCTCGTCGATGCGCTCGTACCCGCGGTCGATCTGGCGGATGTTGCGGATCTCGGATCGTCCCGTCGCCGCCAGACTGGCGATCAGCAGCGCCATGCCCGCGCGGACGTCCGGGCTTTCCAGGGTGGTGCCGTACAGCCGCGACGGGCCCGCCACGACGACGCGGTGCGGATCGCACAGGATGATCGACGCGCCCATCGCGATCAGCGAATCGACGAAGAACATCCGTCCCTCGAACATCTTTTCGAAGAACAGGATCGGCCCGGTGGACTGGGTCGCCACGGTGATCGCGATGCTCATCAGGTCGGTCGGGAACTGCGGCCAGGGGGCGTCGTCGATCTGGGGAATGGCGCCGTGCAGGTCGGGGCGCACCCGCAACTGCTGGCGTCCGGGGACGAAGCATCGGTTGCCCGAGAACTCCATTTCGACGCCCAGGCGCTCGAAGACGTGTCGGATCTTTCGCAGGTCGCACGGGTTTGCGTCCAGGATCGTCACGCCGTCGCCGATCACCGCGCCCAGCCCGATGAACGACCCCACCTCCAGGTAGTCCGGTCCGATGACGTGCGTCGTGCCCTCGAGGCGCTCGACGCCCTCGATGGTCAGGGTGTTCGTTCCGACGCCCTGGATTCGCGCGCCCATCGCGGTCAGCATCCGGCACAGGCCCCGGACGTGCGGCTCGCAGGCGGCGTTCTCGATCACCGTGGTTCCGGGAGCCAGCACGGCCGCCATCACCGCGTTTTCGGTTCCCGTGACGCTGGCCTCGTCCAGGAACATCTCGCATCCGGCCAGATTGCGCGCCGTCAGGTGATACGAGTCCCCGACCTCCAGCGTCGCCCCCAGCGCCGTCAGCGCATCGAAGTGCGTGTCCAGGCGGCGCCGCCCGATCACGTCGCCTCCCGGGGGCGGCAGCGTGACCTCGCGGCACCGAGCCACCATCGGCCCCGCGAACAGGACCGATGCCCGGACGTTGCGGCACAGCGTTCGGTCCAGCGCCGTCTTGCGGATCTGGTGCGCTCGAACGCGCAGCCGCCCTGGGCCGACCCACGCCACGTCCGCCCCCAGGTCGGCCAGGATCTGGCACATGACCTCGACGTCCTTGATCCGGGGCAGGTTCTCCAGGTTCATCTCGCCGTCGGTCAGCAGGCAGGCCGCCAGCGTCGGCAGCGCCTCGTTCTTGTTGCCCGAGGGGCGCACCTCGCCCGAAAGCCGATAGCCGCCGTCGATCAGGAACCTGCCCATGCTTCCCCCATCCGGGAAAACGCCCCGCATTCCGCCAGGAACACGGTCGCCCCGCGCAGCACGCCCGCGTCCGCGACCGCACTGGTCACGAACGACTGGCCCTCGTAATTGCCCAGACAGGCCACCACCCCGGCCTGCCGGTCCACGTCCAGGTCCGCGAAGGCGTCATCCAGCACCAGGACGGGCAGTTCGCCACGCTCGGCCTGGTACTCCAGCGCCTCGGCCACCTTCCATGCCAGCATCAGGATCTTCTTCTGGCCCCGGCTGGCGTGCCCCCGGGTCGGCAGACCCAGCAGGCCCACCTCGACGTCGTCCGCCTGGGGACCGGACGTAGTATAGCCCAGAGCCAGATCCGCCGGGCGCCGTTCGGCCAGGCGGGTTCGCAATCGAGATGCCGTCGTGGCCGGGTCCGCTCCGGCCGGCAGCCACTTCGACGCATATCGGATCCGGACGGCCAGATCCCCACCCGCCATCGTGGCCAGGGTTGCGGGAAGCCGGGCCTCGATGCGCCCCAGGGCCTCCAGCCGGCTCGCGACGACCTCGGCACCCGCCGCGGCCAGCGCCTCCTCGCACGCATCCAGGGCGCGTGCGTCGAAGTCGGCCGGGTCGGCCCGCAGCATTGCGTTGCGTTCCTTCAGCAACCGTTCGAACCGCGACAGCACGGCGCCCAGGGGCGGTCGGCGCATCACGACGAACCGGTCCAGCAGGACGCGACGTCCCTCGGGACCGCCTTCCAGCACGGCCGGATCGTCGGGCGACAGGCAGGCCACCGCCACCAGGTCCAGGCAGTCGCGGGCCGCGCGCACCGGGTGGCCGTCGATGCGGACCTTGCGCAGTCCGCCGCCCAGGTGGACGTCGATGGAACGGCTGCCCGGGTCGATGCGTGCGTCCAGCCAGGCCGCCTCGCCCCCCGCAACCACCAGGTCCGCCGACCGGGATGTCCGGAACGATCGCATCCACGACAGGAAGGCGATGGCCTCGACCAGGTTCGTCTTGCCCTGTCCGTTGGCCCCCAGGATCAGGTTGACCTTCGGACCCGGGACGAACGTCTGTGCGACGAGGTTTCGAAAGCCCCGGACTTCGAGGGACTTGATCTGCACGGATGCCCCGGTTCGAGGTCGCGAACGCGGCCCGATAGCGCCTATACGCGCACGGGCATGATCAACTGCAACAGTCCCGGGTCCTCCGGGTTCGACAGGATGCTGGCCGACCCCTGGTCCCGGATCGACACCAGGGCCTCCTGGCCGGTCAACGCGACCAGCGCGTCCAGCAGGTAGCGGTTGTTGTACGAGATGTCCAGGGGCTCGCCCTCGTAGGACACGTCCAGTTCCGACAGGGCGTCGCCGCGTTCGGGGTCCTGGGCCATGACCTGGAGCCGTCCCTGCTCCAGACGCAGCCGCACCAGGGGCGTCTTGTCGGACGAGATCACGACCTGCGCCCGGCGGACCGCCCCGATGAACTCCTGGCGATCCAGCGAGAAACGCCACTTGAATTCGGACGGGATGACGCGCTGGTAGTCCGGGTACTCCAGTTCGATCTGGCGGACCAGCAGGTAGCCGGAAGCCGACCGCACCACCACCGCCGAGCGCTGGAACCCCAGGAACACGTCGTCTTCGGTGTCTTCCAGGAAGCGGCGCAGTTCCACGATGCCCTTGCGGTGCAGAATGGCGCGCACGCTCTCGGCCAGTCCGCCCGCCTCGACGTCGCGGACCAGGCGGGACAGACGATGGCTGTCGGTGGCGACCGCCTCGATCCGGGCGCTGTCGCCGTCGGGCGTCGCCTTCAGGAAGATGCCGTTCAGATTGGGGCGGCCCTCGTCCTGGGACATGGCGAAGCCGACGCGCTCGGCGATCTCGCCCAGCAGGGCGCGCGGCAGCTTGACCTCGAATGCCGTCTGCGGCACCTGCGCCTCGGGCATGTTGTCCGGCAGGATGCCCGGGACCTTGTAGGCCGTGCGACCGGCTCCCAGGTCGGCCCAGGAGTTCGGCTGGCCCTTCACCGTAACGGGCGCCTCGGGCAGCATCTTGGCCGAATCCATCAGCGTGCGGCTGGACAGGGCCAACCGTCCGGGAGAGACCACCTGGGCCGGGAACGACACGACCAGCGTGACCTCGTAGGACTGGGCCGTCAGCCGGACCGTCCCGCTATCGACCGACTCCAGCAGCACGTTCGCCATGACGCTGGATACGTTCTTCGTCTCGGGAATGCCCTGGGCCTTGGCCAGCGCCTGCGTGAAGTCCTTTTTTGCCGCCACGAATTCCATACGGGGTCCCCTCCCAACTTGCAGTTTCGTATCCTAGTGCGAACGCCGTCGGGCCGTCAACGGCGTCCACGCGTCCGCCCTCCGGGACGGCGACCGAACCCGTCCAGGACCCTGTGTTCAGGCCCCAATTTTTCCCTTCACGGCCGATCGCGTTCGCTGCTACCATACGCGGGCCATGGCGGAACGACAACGCTACAGGATCCAGGAAAAGATCAACGCGGGCGGGATGGCCGAGATCTACAAGGCCATGGCCGTCACGGTGGATGGCTTCGAGAAGCCCGTCGCGATCAAGCGCATCCTGCCCAATCTGTGCAACCAGCCGAAATTCGTCAACATGTTCCTGGACGAGGCCCGGCTGTCGATGCATCTGAACCACGCGAACATCGTCCAGGTGTTCGACGTGGGGCGCGCGCAGGGGACGTATTTCATCGTGATGGAACGGCTCGAAGGCCACAACCTTCGCCAGATCTTCCAGCGCCTGACCGAGGTGGGGCTGCGCTTTCCGGTGCCGATCGCCCTGTACGTGGCGACCGAGATGCTGAAGGGCCTGGCCCACGCCCATGACCGCCGCGATTCCTCGGGCCAGTTGCTGGGCATCGTCCACCGGGACGTGTCGCCGCCGAACGTGCTGGTGTCGCACGCGGGCGAAGTGAAGGTCGCGGACTTCGGACTGGCCAAGGCGACTTCCCAGGCCGAGCTGACCGACCCCGGCATCGTCAAGGGCAAGTTCAGCTACCTGTCTCCCGAGGCGCTGGACGGCCGGGCCGTCGATCACCGGGCGGACATCTTCTCGGCCGGCGTGCTGCTTTGGGAGCTGCTGGCGAACCGCCGCCTGTTCCTGGGCAAGAACGAACTCGAGACCGTCGAACTGGTGCAGCAGGGCGACGTGCCGAACCTGGCGCTGCTGAATCCCGACGTGCCCGAGGAACTGGATCGCATGGTCCAGCGGGCGCTTCACCGGGACCCGCGCAAGCGTTGGCACAGTGCTCGCGAGATGGTCGATGGCCTGACCGACTTCCTGTTCTCCAAGGGCCTCAAGGTTTCGAACTACGATCTGTCCGAGTTCCTGCGCGCCGTCTTCGACCACCAGGAGGTGCAGGCCGAGGGCGTCAACCAGGAACGGATCCAGATGCTGATCCAGGACGAGATCCTCAGCCTTTCCGTCATGCGCTACGCGGGCCAGCCGCTGCCGGTCGAGGGTGCGAACCCGATCCCGGTCGAGACCCTCAGTCGGCTTGGGGGCGGGCGGATCTCCCAGGACGACCTGAAGGGGCGTGCCGGGCTGGGCGAAGGCCTGGGTGCCGGCCGGACGCGGACTCAGGGCACGGCGCTGGTGGATCTGCTCGAGGGGCGCGACACCATGCCGATGGTCTCGATCGGTGCCCCGCCGCCTGCGCAGCGGCGCGTGGCCTTCTGGGTCGCCGGCGGCGTGGTCCTGGCGCTGGCGTTGGCTGCCGGGGGCTACTTCCTGTGGTTCCGGGTGCTGGCCGGCTGAGCGGGGTCTGTCGCTGAAACCAAGTCTCCCCATTCTTGCACCTGCGGTGCTGGGGGCCACGGGCTCCCTGGGCCAGGTTGCGTGCCGGGTTGCCCTGTCCCACGGGCTGTCGATTCCCGCCCTGGCGGGGGGGCGTCGCCAGGATGTGCTGGCGGGTCTGGTGCGCGCGGTGCGTCCCTCGCTGGTGGCGTGTCGCGAGGCACCCCGAGGCGATCTGGCCCAGGCGATCGACGAGGTGGGTGCCCTCATCGCCCTCGGAGCCCAGGGGCTGGAGGCCGCGGCGACCCATCCGGACGTGGACGGGGTACTGGTCGCGGTTTCCGGCATGGACGGCCTGGCGCCTGCGCGCGCCGCGCTCCGAAGCGGACGTCCCCTGATCATGGGGTGCAAGGAGGCGCTGGTCGGCGCCGGCCTGCTGTTGACCCACGAGGCGCGCCAGGCCGGGCT
>JARKOL010000071.1 GCA_029975745.1 Myxococcota bacterium
TGATCGAGGCGGCCCTGATCTTCGAGACCGGCCTGGACAGGACGCTGGACGGAACGATTGGGATCGTGGCGCCGATCGAGCTTCGCGTCGCGCGGGTTCAGGCCCGCGACCAGGCGGACGAGGCCGCCGTGCGCGCCCGGATCGCCGCCCAGATCGACGACGACGCCCGCAGGGCACGCGCCACATGCATCATCGATAACGCGGGAAGCCTGGAGGCCCTGCGCCAGGCGATTGTCGGGCAGCTACTCGGAATCCTCCAGAATCCACGACCCGCGGCGAGCGAACCCCCGCGATCCGGGACGGGGCAGAATTCGTATGCGGTCAAGGCAGGCGGAAGAGAGACGGGGCGATGACACCCCCCGGTGCTAGCGCTTGCCGTTGATGACCTGGCGCAGCCCCAGGCCCGCCTTGAAGAAGGGCAGGCGCTTGGGCGGCACCTCGACCTTCTCGCCGGTCTTGGGGTTGCGGCCCTCGTAGCCCTCGTACTCCTTGACGGTGAAGTTGCCGAAGTTGCGCACCTCGATGCGCTCGCCCCGCTTCATCGCGTCGATCATCTGGTCAAAGACCGCGTTCACGACGATGGCGGCGCGGTCCGGGGTAATCTCGCTGCGCTTGGCAACGGCTTCGATCAGTTCGGACTTGGTCATTGGACAATCCTCCCGGGGTCCGTTCAAACAGGGGGAATGATAGCCGAAAGTCGGATCGGGTCAAGTTGAATTTTTCCGGGGCCTCTGGTACTTCAAGGCCCGTCCTGGTCAGGTACCCGGGGCGCTCCCCCCCGCGACGCCCCGACAGCAACCCGGAGGGCTCATGAACCCCACCTCGTTCACGTTCTCGGATCGACTGGCCGGCGGCCCGCTGGTTTCCGATGCGCTGCGCGCCGCTGCCGGCCGCGAACTGGCCCGGCTGCTCGCCGACGCGACCGGCCCCGCCGCGTTCCTGGAGGTCCCCGGCGACGCGCCCTCGCTGGACGCGACGCTGCGGGCGGCCGCCGTGGTACCCGCACGTTTCACCAAGGTGCTGGTGCTGGGCATCGGCGGGTCGGCGCTGGGCACCCAGGCGGCGCTGGACGCGCTGCGGCCAATGCCGCGCGCCGCCGGTGCCCGCGAGGTCCGCGTGCTGGCGAACCTGGACCCCGTGTCCGTCGCCGACGCGCTGGCGTGGTTCGACCCCGCCGACACGCTGCTGAACCCGATCACCAAGTCGGGCACCACGGTCGAGACGCTGACCCAGTTCGCGCTGTTCGCCGACCGCATCCGCGCCGCGCGCGGCGACGCCGGCCTGCGCGAGGGCATCGTCGCCACGACCGACCCGGAGCGGGGTGCGCTGCGGCGCATCGCCCGCAAGCTGGGATGCCCGGCGCTGGACGTGCCGCCGCGCGTCGGCGGGCGCTTTTCCGTCCTGACCCCGGTGGGGCTGTTCCCGATCGCGCTGGCCGGGTACGACGTCGCCGCGATGCGGGCCGGCGCCGCCCGGGTGTTCGCCGCGCTGGACCCCGCCGCGCCGCTGGACCACCCGTCCGTGCGCGCCGCCGCCGACCAGGTTGCCTTGATGGACCGCGGCGCCGTCGTTCGAGTGTTCTGGGCGTACTGCGACCGGCTGGCGTCGATGGGCGACTGGCTGTCCCAGTTGTGGGGCGAATCGCTGGGCAAGCCGCGCGGCGACGGGGCCGTCGGCCAGACGCCGCTGCGCGCCATCGGGTCCACCGACCAGCACTCGCTGCTGCAGCTGTTCATGGAAGGCCCGCGGGACAAGAGCCTGACCATCGTCACCGTCGGCGGCGCCCCGGCGATGCCGGTGCCGGACCTGTCGGACCTGGACGCCGACCTGGCGGAATTCGCCGGCAAGGACGTGTCGGCCGTGTTCGACGCCCTGCGCGCCGGCACCACGGTCGGGCTGGTCGAGGCCGGTCGCCCGGTGCTGGGCCTGCACGTGCCCGCGCTGGACGAGGCCGCGGTCGGCGCGCTGTTCGCCCACTTCATGGTGGAAACGGCGCTGGCGGGCTACCTGCTGGGCATCGACCCGTTCGACCAGCCCGGCGTCGAGGCGGGCAAGAAGTTCGCCCACGGCCTGCTGGGCCGCCCGGGCATGGAATCCTTTGGCGACCAGGCGCGCCGCGTGCTGGGCGCCACGGGGGAACCGCGATGAGCCGCGCGCGCACGCCCGAGATCGACCACCGCTACGGCCCGACCGTCCACATCCTGGACGACGCCTACATGCGGTCGCTGCTGGCGGAACTGTGCGAGCCCGCCACGGTCCAGCCGCGCCTGAACTGGCTGCTGCAGTCGCTGTACGACGGGCTGCTGCGCGCGTGCATCAACGGCGAGTTCCCGCGCGTCGTCCGGTCGGTGCGCACCCGGATGGGCGCCGAGTACCGCGACGAGATGCTGGACCCGGCCACCCGCGTCGTTTCGGTCGATATCGCGCGCGCGGGCATCAAGCCCTCGATGATCTGCTACGAGCTGCTGTCCACGGTGCTGGACCCGGCGGGTGTGCGCCAGGACCACGTGATCATGCAGCGCACGACCGACGCCGCCGGCGCGGTCACGGGCGCGTCGATTTCCGGCACCAAGGTCGGCGGGCCGGTCGAGGGCCGGATCCTCCTGTTCCCCGACCCGATGGGCGCGACGGGGTCGTCGCTGCGCGAGGTCGTCCGCTGGTACCAGGCCCACGGCGAGGGGCGGGCGGCGGCCTTCGTCAGCCTGAACCTGATCGTCACGCCCGAGTTCCTGCGCCGCGTGACGACCGAGGTGCCGGAACTGCACGTGTACGCGTACCGCGTGGACCGCGGCCTGTCCCCGGCCGACGTGCTGGCGCAGCCGCCGGGCGCCGACTGGGCCCGCGAGCGCGGGCTGGACGACCACGACTACATCGTCCCGGGCGCGGGCGGCCTGGGCGAGGTCCTGAACAACGCGCTGCGCTAGGGAGGGCCGAAGATGGAAGGCGCCGAACGCTTCGACGTGATGATTCCCCGGGACACGATCGCGACCCGCGTGGCCGAGATGGGCGCGCAGATCACCCGCGACTACGCCGACCGCGAACTGGTGCTGGTGGGCGTCCTGAAGGGCGCGGTGATGTTCATGGCCGACCTCGCCCGGCACATCGATCTGGCGCTGCGGATGGACTTCCTGGGCCTCTCGTCCTACGGCGACGCGACCCAGTCCAGCGGCGTCGTGCGGATCACCCAGGACCTGTCCCACCCGGTCGGCGGCAAGGACGTGCTGGTCGTCGAGGACATCGTCGATACCGGCCTGACGCTGCGCTTCCTGATCGACACCCTGGAATCGCGCCAGCCGCGGTCGGTCAAGGTCGCGACGCTGCTGCACAAGCCGGCGAACACGGTCCAGCAGGTGCCGCTGGACTACGTGGGTTTCACCGTCGAGGACCGCTTCGTCGTCGGGTACGGGCTGGACTTCGAGCAGCGCTACCGCAACCTGCCCTACGTCGGCGTGCTGCGACCCAAGCCGTAGCGCGGGCGGCGGGCAACCGGCAGCCGGCCCCCGGAATTCCGGCCCGCGGGCACCCGCCGTCTCCCGCCGCGCGGGCGTTCCCGGATCCCGGACGCGCCGCTACTGGGCCGCCGCCTTCGGATGGCATTCCGCGCACTTCGTCGGACCGGCGCCCTCGGCCACGTGGCAGCCCTTGCAGACCTTGTGGGCGGACTCCTTGCCCATCGACACCTTGCCCGGCGTGCCGGCCCCGTGGCACTTCGCGCAGGCGTAGTTCGCGCCGTGTTCCTTGTGGTCGAACTTCACGTCGCCCTGCTTCGCCTTCATCACCACGGTCCGAGGCCCGGGATCCTGCTTCGCGGGCGCCGGGGCCGGGGCGGGCTTCTCGACCGCCTGGGCCGCCGTGTCCGCCACCTTGGCCGCGGCCTGCTCGACCGCCTGGCCCGTCCTCGCGGCCACCTCGCCGGCCTTGTCCACCGTGGCCTCGCCCGCGGCCGTCGCCTTGGCTGCCACCGTGCCCGCCGCCGCCTTCGCCGCCTGGCCCGCCTGGTCCGCCACCTTCGCGGCCACCTCGCCGGCCTTGTCCACCGCCGCTTCCCCGGCCTGGACCACCCGTTCGCCCGCCTGGGTCGCGACTTCGGCGACCTTGTCCGCGGCCTGCTCGACCGCTTCCCCGGCCTTGTCCGCCCCGGCCGCCGCCGCTTCCGCCACCGCCTCGCCCGCCGCCACCGCCTTGTCGGCCGCTTCCCGGGCCAGTTCCCCGGCCTTCTCGGCCCCCGCCCCGGCCGCCTCGGTCGCCGCCTGGACCGCGGCCCGGGCCTGCTGGGCCGGGGTCTGTGGCTCGGCCGGCGCCCCCTTGCACGCCAGGGCCCCCAGGGCCGCCAGCACCATCGCCGCACCCAGGATCGTGTTGCGGTTCATGGACATTTCCGCGGTTCAAGAGGAGGCCAGTGTACCAGGGTGGCCGCGTCCATCGGAAGCCGGGAATTCGACCCGACGGCGGTGAAGCAGGAAGCGCTCGGCACCAGGCCGGAAACATCCGGGCAATGCAACCGATAGGTGACTGTCCCGACCTGGCCTCCCGGGATCCCGGCCGGCAGGTTCCCGCTTGATACCATTTTCTGATACCATGGAGCGGCGATGAGTCCGAGGCACCGGACGACCTTGGCACGGGTCTTCGAACGACCGGACCGCGGGGACATCCCCTGGCGGGACATCGAGGCCCTGTTCGTCGCCCGGGGCGCCCGGATCAGCGAGGGGGCCGGGTCGCGCGTCCGCGTCGTGCTGAACGGCGTCCGGGCCGTGTTCCACAGGCCCCATCCCGGAAACGAGACCCACCGGGCGATGGTCCGGTCGGTGCGCCGGTTCCTGGCCGAGGCGGGGGTGACGCCATGATGGAATACAAGGGCTACACGGCCCGGGTCGAGTTCGACGACGATGCGGGCGTCCTGTTCGGCGAGGTCCTGAACCTGCGGGACGTCGTCACGTTCCAGGGCCGCACGGTCGATGAACTGCGCCAGGCCTTCCGCGACTCGGTGGACGACTACCTGGCGTTCTGCCGATCGCTGGGCCAGCCGCCGGAACGGCCGTTCTCGGGCCGCTTCGTCGTGCGGATCGACCCCGACCTGCACAAGGCCGTCGCGACGCGCGCGATGCTGTCCCGCAAGAGCCTGAACGCCTGGGTCCAGGGCGTCCTGGAATCGGCCGTCCGGTGACGCCGGGTCAGTGCGTCGGGTCCAGCACCAGCACTTCCGTCGGCGGGGGCAGCGCGTCGCGCGACAGTTCCAGCGGCTGGTTCGCCACGAAGCGGTGCGCGGGCACGCACGCCAGGAAGTCGGCCAGCGGCCGCAGCGGAAGTTGCACCGTCGGCCAGGCGTAGTGCATCGGGATCGCGATCGCGGGACGGACCTGGGCCACCATCGCGGCGGCCTGCTCGGCGCCCATCGTGAACGTCCCGCCGCAGGGCACCAGCAGCACGTCCACCCGTCCCAGCCGCGCCCGTTCGTCGTCGGTCAGCGGCCGGCCCAGGTCGCCGGGGTGGAAGATCGCGATGCCGTCCAGTTCGAACCGGAATCCCGTGACCCAGCCGCGCCGGGCGCCTTCGTCGGCGTCGTGGGGCAGCCGGATGCCCGCGAACGCGATGCCGCGGGCTTGGCCGGGTTCGGTCACGACGTCGGGGTCGCCGAACGTCGGGTCCACGTGGAAGTGGTCCAGGTGCGCGTGCGTGGACACGACGACGTCCACCGGTTCCGTGAACGGCCGCAGGCCCATCCGGCCTTCGAACGCGTAGGGCTGGTACGGGTCCATCAGCACGCGCAGGCCGGTGGACGATTCCGCCAGGAAGCAGGCATGGCCGATGAAGGTCAGTTGCATGGTCACGTCCCCGGATTCGCCAGGAACGATTCTAGCGGTCCGGAAGGAATCGTGCCCAGACCTGGCCCAGTTCCAGGTCGCCGGCCAGGTCTCCCTTCGAGAGCCCGACCACCAGCATCGCGGCACCGGACGTACCCACCAGACTCACCTGGGTCACCCAGTTCGGCATGTCGCTTCCCGGGGAAGCGGGCACCCCCGTCGCCACCCCCTGATCATCCAGGGCAAGGACCCGCAGGTCGAAGGCGTACAGGGCAGGCGCGAACCGATAGATCGCGAAGGGTGCGGCGAACCAGGCCCCCTGCCCGGTCGCGGCCAGGGAACTGGCCAATACAGGCTGCACCATGTCGAACGTGTCGCCGGGACGGTAGGCATTCGACACCAGCGTCACGGGGTCCGACAGTTCGACCGGATTCGCCGAGACCCGGCGGCTGAGCACCTCGTTTCCGGTCGATGCCGCGTCGCTGGCCATCGGCCCCCCAACCGTCAGCAGGAAGCGCGTCCCGTCCGAACCGGGCTGCACGGCACAGCGGACGCCTGGGGGCTGGGTGACCTCCGTGTCCCGCACGAGGACTTCGTCAACGAGCGTCAGGTCCGCGTCCAGGAAGTCCACCCAGGGCTGCCAGACGCCGTCCCCGTCCTTCGTCACGGTCGCGATAAGGATGTCCCCGCGGCCCACGCACAAGTCCGACAGCCTCGCGGACTCGCGAACGACGACCTCGTCCGGGCCGTTCGACGATGCGACGTCCGCCGCCAGTCCAGCCAGCGGCACGCGCACCGCCCGAACCTCGCGGCCTCCGGCCGACGCGGCCTCGAACGCCACGAACGCCGCGTCCTCCAGCACGGCCACGATCAGGCGTTCCCCCGCCGAGGCCCCCGTCAGCCCCGATGCCACGACGCGCCCCTGAAGCGCAAGCTCGGCATCGAACCGCCGAAGCACCAGGCCATCCTGCTCGAATGTCGCCAGCAGGAAGCCGCCGTCCCCGATTGACGCCACCGAGGGGCGGAACCCCACCGCGTCCTTCACGGCGCCCGGAACCTCGACCGGATCCTCGACGCGGCCGTCGTGCCGTACGCGCCGAATGACCAGCCGAATAGGCGACTGGGCGGCCTCCTCCTGGTAGGCCACGACCCCGACCTCACCCGGCCCCCAGGCCACGGCGGGGGCGCGCGCGGATGCCGCCAGCAGCGCCAGTCGCCAGCGACAATCGACGCAGCCCGCCGCGGCCCGCCCCCCGTCGCACTCCTCGCCCTCCTCGACCACCCCGTTGCCGCAACAGTCCGGGAGGAAGGTGTGCCGGCACTGGCCGGACAGCGGATCGCACGCATCCGCCGTGCATGGATCGAGGTCATCGCAGTCGATCGGTCCCAGGAAGGGCAGGCACGCCCCGCTCTGGCAACGGTCCGGTCCATTGCAAGGGTCGCCGTCATCGCAGTCCAGCCCCTCATCGATCGGCGTGCCGACGCAGCCCGTCGGCTCGACGCACGCCATCGACTGGCAGGGAGTGGGCGCACAGATCCTCGGCTCGGTGGTGCAGATGCCGCTGAAGCACGATTCCCCGGTCGTACACGCCAGATCGTCCGAACAGGCGGTGCCGTCCGTGACCGGCTGCTCGATGCAGCGCCCCGTGCCCGGCTCGCAGACGTTCTCGTGGCAGATGCGCTCGGACGGCGGGCAGGCCCGGGGGTGGTCCACGCACACACCGTTCTCGCAGGTCGGCTCGCCCAGGCACGGATCCGCGGGAATCGAGCACGGGCGTTCCTCGCTGCAAGCGCAGGTGTCCGTCGTCGTCGTGCAGACGCCCGCCAGACATTCGTCCTGGGTACACTCCAGCCCGTCGCGTTCGCAGGCAAGCCCGTCCGTCGCCGGAACGTAGCGACACAGCCCGGTCGCGGCGTCGCACCCCCGACCTTCCATGCAGGGCAGGTCCGGACAGTCCCGGGTTTCAAAGATGCATTCCCCGCCGCGGCAATACCCCAGACCGGCGGCACAGGCATCGTCGGGCTCGCACGCCTCCCACTCCTGCCGCCCCGCGCACCACAGCCGGACCAGCGCCACGCACCCCGTCCAGGGGGCGGCACCCGCGACAACGCACGCCTCGCCCGGGGCACAGCGGTCGCTTCGGGCCGTATGGGAACAAATCCGCCGGCCCGACTCGGACATGCCGCATGCGTCGAACGTGCAGAAGATGCCGTCGTCGCAGTCCGAGTCGTTCGCGCACGTATCGTCACTGGCCCCCGGACCCCCGTTGCCGCCGCATCCGGCGATCAGCAGGCAGACCCCCAGGGACAGGCCTCGCCACACCTTTCGCCGCTTCATTGGCACCACCTCGTCGCCTGGGGTTGCGCCACGTAGCCCAGTTGGGCCAGCCCCGTGCAGACGCGGGGCGTGATCGGGTCGGTGCAGTCCACGTTGCCCAGGATGCAGGCATCCGAGGTCAGCCCCTGGTAGAGCCCCGCATCCCCCACGTCGGAAACGAAGGCATAGGTGTACAGGTAGGGGCCGAACGGCGCGGCCGTCACCGGTGCTGGGGAAAGCACCACAGTGGGGGTCAGCGCCCGCTCGGCGCCGACCGTGCCGTAGGTCCCGACGGGCGCCGCCGCGACGCGTCGGAACGTCCCGATGTCGCGGCTCGAATAGATCAGCTGCGCGCTGGATGCGCCGGCCACCAGGGTCGGCGAAGCGCCTCCCTTGAAGGCTGCCGGAAAGGTCAGCGCCCCCCCCAGAGTCATGTTGATGCGATGCACGGTCTGGCCGCCCAGTACGTCGCCGTCCTGCTCCCAGGCCAGGAAGATCGTCGCGGCATTGCACGCCATGGTCAGGCGACGAATCGACGCCTGCTGGGCCGGGAGCACCCCGGCGTACACCGGCCCCTCCGGGTGATCCTGGCGCCGCAGCACCACGCGGTTCGTCGCGGGGCTTCCCGGCAGATCCTCGACCCACGCGGCCACCCAGCCCCCGTCGTCCTGGCACATTCTCGGGTTGCGAGCCCTGCCGGTCGCCAGCGGATCGCTGACCTGCTCGGCCAGGGCCGGGAAGGCCGGTCGGTCGGACAGGATCGCGCCGTCCGCCAAGGCAATCGCCGAGGCCAGGGTGTCGAGGTTCGTGAACGCCCACACCAGGCGAATCGCGCCCCAGGGCATCCAGGCGAGGGCCGGCTCCACATCCGCGACCCCTCCAGCGGGCGTGCCGGGCACCAGGCTGGACAGTTCGAGCCAGAACTGTTGGTCTCCAGACGGGGAAAGAAGGTGCAACTCAACCTTTCGCCCCACCCCCCCATGCGCCGCGACGAACCGTCCGTCCGGCATCGCCAGCAGGGCACCGCCAAAGCGCCCCTGGTACGGCGTGAACGTGTCGATCAATCGCCAGTCCAGCCGTCGCGTCCCGAACAGGTCGGCGGCCACGGCATGGACTCGACCCGACCCGTCGCCGGCCGTCCCCGGCACGAACGCCGTCACCACGGCCGTGTTCCCGTTGGAGGCGGTCGTCAGCCAGTTCGGCCGATCCGTCCCGAACGTCCACGTCCGGACCGGATTCAGCGGTCGGCACGCCGGATGCGCCCAGGCGTACAGTTCCAGGCGCCCGACCCGAGCCCCCTCGTAGGCATACACCCGCACGTCCAGCAACCGGCTGTCGTCGGTCCACGACCACGAAGCAACGTCCCTGCCCTGGACGGTGCGGCACACCTTTCCGGCCGCGGGCACACCGTTGACGACCAGATCGACCATCGGGCACGTCCCCTGGCCGACCGTCAGATGCACGACGCGGACGCCCGCCTCGACCCACTGGCGCGGCAGCCAGAACACCGCCTGGCTCGCCCCGGCCTCGGGTCCCACGCCCTGGGGCTCCACGACCCCGGGCTCACCCAGCCAGACGAACCCCTTGGGGTCCTGGCCCGCCAGCCAGTTCCAGTCCACCAGTCGCAGGGGCAGCGATGCGTCCCAGGCCCGACAGGCCCCGGTCTCGGCATCGCACCACCCCCGGCTGCAGCCGTCCCCGGTCGCCATGCACGACCGGCCCGAATCCGGCGCCACCTCGCATCGTCCCAGGATGCACGAGTCGATCGTGCATGGATTGTCGTCCGCGCAGTCCGCATCCCCCCGACAGCAGCCTGGGATCAGGCGTCCCGGCCGGCAGACCCCCTCGCCGCAGCGATCGTCGGCGGTGCAGACGTTCGCGTCATCGCAGGGGGCCTCGTTCCAGACATGGACGCACTCGCCCGTCTCCGGGTCGCACGAATCGTCGGTGCAAGGGTTGTCGTCGTCGCAGGCGCGGGAGGTGCCCACGCAGACCCCGTCCTCGTCGCACGCATCATCGGTACACGCCACGCCGTCATCGCAGGGGGTTCCCGCCGCAAGCAGAGTGACCTCGCACCCCTTGCCCAGAACGCACGTTTCGGACGTACAGGGGTTCCCGTCGTCGCAGTCCTTCGGGTCCCCCACGCACTCGGTACCGACGCAGACGTCCCCGGTGGTGCAGGGCTCCCCGTCGTCGCACGCGGCCCCATGCTGCGCCACGAACGCGCATTCCCCGGTCAGCGGGTCGCACACATCCAGGGTGCAGTCGTTGTCGTCCCGACACTTCGGTTGCTCGAGGCAGGTGCCGCCCAGGCAGTGGCCGCCCGTCGTGCATGGGCTGGTGGGCAGGCACAAGGTGCCGTCGGCAATCGGCTTCAGCTCGCACTCGCCGCGGGTCGGATTGCAGACCCGCTCGCGGCATGCCTCGATCGACGGCGGACACACGACGCGCGTCTGGGGATCGGGAACGCACCGCTTCTGACCCGGGTCGCACCGCAGGCGTCCCATGCACAGATCCACGTTGTCCGGGCAATCCTCGTCCACCGTGCATGGACACTCGTTCTGCCCCAGCGCGCATCCCCCGGCACGACAGTCGTCCCGCGTGCAGATGTTGTCGTCGCCCTCGCAGACCGTCCCGTCGGCTACCGCCTCCTCCACGCATTCGCCGGTCGCGGGGTCACAGCGTCCCAGCCGGCAGGATCGGGCCGGGCACGCACGCTTCAGTCCGTACTCGCACGCACCTGACCGGCACGTCTTCGGCTCCAGCGCGCAGCGGTCGCCCGGATCGCACGGGGCCCCGTTCTGCGTTTCGTCCGCCACCAGCAGGCAGAGCCCCTCGGCGGAACACGCCGGAGCCCGACATGCCGACACGGCCATCGGACAGTCCGCGACGGAACGACATTTCACCGCGGCGACGTCCCCGGCGGGCAGGTCGCCCGCCGCCGGCAGATCGGGTTCGACGACGCCACCTCCATCACCGCACGCCCGACACAGCACCCCGACCAGCCCCAGCAGAATGATTGTGCGCTTCACCACCGCCCCTCCCGCTTCGTCCGCCGCCGTCGCCCCGCCTTCGCCCCGCCACCGATCCTGCCGACTGCGATTGCACCTCCCGTTCACCGAGATCGGTCCACGACCCCGTCCGGAATCCACCATGCCCCAAGCCGCCCCTCGGACGTCCATCCGTACAGGCGATCCCCGACCTGGGTCAGGTCCGCGACCCAATCCGCCGCCACTTCGAACCACAGGCCGCCCGTGAAGGCCATTGCCTCCGGTCCCCCCACCGGCACCAGGGTTCGAATGGTTCGACCGTCCGCCCCGATCGCGACCAGACGACCGGAGGGAAGGCGCAGCAACGCCCGATCCGCCAGGGGCAGGCCGAAGTCCGCCGTTCCCAGACGACTGCCGTCGCGACCATCGACCAGAGCCACGATCCCGCTTTGCAAGGCCAACCCGACCCGATCGCCTCCGGCGAGGATCGGCGGACCGGCGATTGTGCCCCCCGGTTCGACCGTCCACGCAACGCGGAAGGCCCCCGACTCGGCAGCCAGCCCACGCAATCGATGATCGCTGCCCACCAGCACGACCCTGTCCCCGACCAGAACCGGCTGGGCCGCTCCGACGGGCACCGGAGTTCCCGACGCCAGCAGCCCCGGCGCCTCCCCGTCCAGCGCCACGATCGCCAGCGCGCCCAGCCTCCAGTGGAACGCGACGCGCGCCCCGTCCTGGGACACGAACGGCGGAAAGGCCGTCCGGTCGGCCACCACGCCCCCGGTTCCTTCCAGCACGTGCCGCATGCCCGAGGTCTCGTCGAAGACCACGACATCGCCATCCGCGGTCGGCCATGCGATGCGGTTCCCGACATCGCCAAGCCGCGCAACCGCCAGCCCCCCGATCGGGGCTCCGGATGGGATGATCTGTTCGATGGACAGGTCCCGCGCGCGCATCCGGACGACCCCGTCCCGTATCGCCACGTAGGCAAACCCGGAGTCCGTCAGTACCGGAGGCAGCGTCGTCTTGCCCGCCCCAACCACGAGGGGCGCGGACAGGCGCCCATCGGACGTCACCTGGCGCACCATCACACGCATGGTGCCGCCCCCGTCCAGCGCGGCTCCCGCCACCCAAACGATCCCCGCCCCGTCCCCGGCCGATACCGATACGGAGTCCCACCCGATGGGCACGTCGATCAGGGTGCAGTCCGCGTCGGCGGTCCTGTCGCCCTCGATCCGGGGACAGCAGTCGTCGCCGGACACGGGCAGCGCGTGGTCGCACCGCCCGGACACGAAGCACAGACCGGATTCGCACGACGCATAGCCGAGGCCGACGGGGCAGGACGACAGGGAATCGCATTCAGGAGCCTGGATGTCCTGGAAGCAGGACGCCGCGGTCACGCACAGAAGACACGACAGGGCAATCCACCCGCACCTTCGCATCGCCTTCCGCCTGCCGCAAGGGCGCGCATGCACGCGCCCGCATCACGTCGCTGTCGCTGTCGCATCACCCCGGCGGGCGCGGTTCGGCGGAAGCCGTTCCGTCCGTCGATGCCCCCCAAAGGTTCGCCGACGATGCTATCACGATTTCGAATCAACAGCCTGATTGCAGTATGCGGCAATGAACGCACGCAGCGGATCGATCTCGCGGCCGTACAGGTACCCTGGGCCCAGCACCACGCGGCCCTTCTGGTCCACCAGCCGGGCCGCTCGCGAGACTTCCGCCCCCAGCAGCCCCGCCCCCTGGTTCCCCTCGTCCCCCCGGTTGCGCCACATCGCGCGGCGCGCCCGCTGTTCGTCCCGCCAGTGGGCCTGCAGGCCGACCAGTTCGTCCAGGTCGGTCGGCAGTTCCGGCGCCATCGCCAGCAGCAGTCGCACCGTGGCGTCGGCATCGGCGGTGGCCCGGTGGGCGGTCTGCATCTCGACGCCGTAGCGCACCGCCATGTCGGACAGCGTGTGACGCCCGCCCTGGACCAGCCCCCGGGCCAGCACCAGCGCGTCGATCGCCCAGCACCGCGGCAGCCGCAACCCGACCCGAGCCAGTTCCGCCTGCAGGATCGGCAGGTCGAAGTCCAGCAGGTTGTACCCGACCAGCACCTGGTCCGCCATCCGCGCCACCAGGTTCTGGGCGTACTGCGCGAACGTCGGCCGCCCCACCAGATCCTGGGGCCGAACGCCGGTCTTGGACACGACGATGTCGCTCAACTCCTGACCGGGGTCGATCAGCTCGCAGAACGAATCGATGACCTGGCCTCCCTGGAAGGTGACCAGTGCGACCTCGAACACCCGGTCCTCGACGACCGACAGGCCGGTCGTTTCGGTATCGATCCCGATCAGGGGTCGCTCGATCCACGGATTCACGCGAAATGCCTCCCGGCCGCCGGTCGCGGCCCCACAGGCCCCCGGGCCTTCCCACCAACCGCGCGCATTCGTGACGGTTGACTCGGCCCAAGGACGGTCATATCATGAAACGCGTCGGGCGTCCCGCTGCCGGTGGGGCGGACGACAACCCCTTCAGGTTCCTGTTCCCCCTGCCGGTGGGGGAGATAACAATCCGCCCGTTCCAAGCCCGCTCTCTCCCGCCGGCAAACTGCGCCCTTGCGGGGGGTACGACATGCCGAATGGCCCGGTTTCGTCCCGTCAGGCAGGCAGGAACGTCGAGGTGAAGTGCCGCAGGATCGGGGCCTCGAAGTCGAACTTCAACCCGCCGATGGCATCCCGCCCGGCGAACACCTCCAGGATCACCTCGACCAGGTACTCGATGTGGCTCTGGGTGTACACGCGGCGAGGAATCGCCAGCCGGACCAGCTCGTTCGCGGCGCCGACGAAGCGCCCGTCCGGGTCGCGACGGCCGAACATCACGGACCCGATCTCGACGGACCGGACGCCGCCCTCCAGGTACAGCGCGACGGCCAGCGACTGGCCCGGAAACCGTTCCGCCGGCACGTGGGGCAGGAAGCGCCGCGCGTCCAGGTAGATCGCGTGCCCGCCCGCGGGCTGGAAGATCGGCACGCCGCCGGCGACCAGCCGTTCCGCCAGGAACTCGATCGACCGGATCCGGTACCGCATGTACTCCTCGTCCAGCACCTCGATCAGGCCCTGGGCGATGGCCTCCAGGTCGCGGCCGGCCAGCCCGCCGTAGGTCGGGAAGCCTTCCGTCAGCACCAGCATCTGGCGGCAGCGGGCGGCCAGGTCGTCATCGTTGATGGCCAGGAAGCCGCCGATGTTGACCAGCGCGTCCTTCTTGGCCGACATCCAGCAGCCGTCGGCCAGCGCGAACATCTCCTGGGCGATGGACTCCAGCGAGCGGTCGGCGTACCCCGGTTCCCGCATCTTGATGAACCAGCAGTTCTCGGCGAAGCGCGCGCAGTCGATGAAGAACGGGATGCCGTGGCGGTGCAGCACGTCCCGCGTCTGGCGGATGTTCGCCATCGACACCGGCTGGCCGCCGGCGGCGTTGTTCGTCACGGTGGTGGCCCCCAGCGGGATGTTCGCGGGGCCGACCTCGGCGATCAGGCGTTCCAGGGCGGCGATGTCCATGTTGCCCTTGAACGGGGCGATCAGCGTCGGATCCTTGCCCGCCGGATCGACCAGGTCCACGGCCCGCCCGCCGCCGAATTCGATGTTCGCGCGCGTCGTGTCGAAGTGCGTATTCGACGGAAAGACCTTGTCCGGACCGCCCAGCACGCCGAACAGAATGCGTTCCGACGCCCGCCCCTGGTGCGTGGGCAGGATGTGCCTCATACCGGTGAGGCGTTTTGTCACACTTTCGAACCGGAAGAACGATCGGGCCCCGGCGTAGGACTCGTCGCCGCGCATCATGCCCGCCCACTGCTCGGCGCTCATGGCGCCGGTGCCGGAATCGGTCAGCAGGTCGATCAGGCAGTCCTCGGCAGGCAGCTTGAACAGGTTGTAGCCGGCCTTGCGGATGGCCGCCTCGCGCTCCTCGCGCGTGGTCATCCGGATCGGCTCCACCATCTTGATCTTGAAGGGCTCGATGATCGTCTTCATGCAATGGCTCCCCTGGCTGGCGGCCCGGCGCCGCATCCAGGCGGACTCTAGCGCGTCCGACCAAACGCAACAAGGTGATCTAGCATGTCCCGACAGGTCCCCTCCTGGGGCCATCGCCTTCCGGAAAAGACGCCCCCGTCACTTTGGTACGGCTGTTGCAAAGATTCCCGGAAGGTCTGGCACCGGGAGGTTCCCGCCATGATGAACGGCAGTCGGCTCCACCGAGTCCCCCTGTTCGAGGGACTGACCGATTCGCAGCTGCTCC
The DNA here is from genome assembly GCA_029975745.1 of Myxococcota bacterium. Lineage (GTDB taxonomy): Bacteria > Myxococcota_A > UBA9042 > DTJE01 > DTJE01 > DUVQ01. Next base: position 15,384 of record JARKOL010000071.1, read on the forward strand.
GGCTGGAGGAAGTCTGCGTCGAGGAGCAGTTCACGAAGAACCAGTACCTGTTCCGGCAAGGCGAGCCGGCCGAGTGGCTGTACGTCGTCCTGCGCGGCCGGGTCAAGCTGGTGCGACACGCACCGTCGGGCGCCGCGACGATCATCGAGATCTACTCGGTGGGCGACGAACTGACGGCCGCCGCGCTGGTCGAAGGCCGGGTCTACCCCGCGTCGGCGAAGACCCTGACCGACGGCGTGGCCATGAAGCTGTCCCACTACAACTTCAAGAAGATGCTTGCCGAGTGGCCCGTGGTCGGCGGCAACATGATGCGCGAGCTGGGCCAGCGCTACCGCGAGATGGTCGAGAACCTGTCCACGCTGGCGGTCTACAACGTGGAGGGCCGGCTGTGCAAGGTCATGGCCAGCCTGGCACGGCGCTACGGCATCGTCGGCGACTGCCGGGGCGTCATCATCGACCTGGCGCTGACGCGGCAGGATCTGGCGGACATCAGCGGGACCACGCTGGAGACGGCCATCCGCACGCTGAACCGGCTGCGCGCCAACGGCCTGATCACCTGGGAGGGCAAGCGCTTCTTCATCCCGGACGTCAAGGCGCTGGACGCCGTCGTCTGCCCCTCGTAGTCCCGCCTCGCGGTCACGCCCGATCCCGCCGCGACTCCCCTGCAAGCCTCGATTACCGCGGGCAGTTGAACCACTGGAGCCCTCCCCACGCGAAGGCGGGGCAGATTGCCACACCGCTCCCGTTCGCCGCCAGCTCTGGGCGACATCCGTCAGATCTCCGCGGGCGAACCGGTCCGCATGCGCGCAGCGCCGGACGATGGCAGGCAGGAATCGGGATTCAGGAAACGAGGCGGCGGGGGTTCCGGATCAGTTCGCGCCGCAGCCACCGGCGGGGCCCTGGGCCGCGTCGCCGGACAGCACCTTGCCACAGCCCTTCAGGCCCTGGTTGTAGGCGCAGAAGTTCTTCTTGATCGCCTCGGGGGCCACGCCCGAGAACTGGAACTTGTTGTTCGCCAGCCAGGTCGGGGAGGCGCCGATGCCCAGGGCCTTCGCCAGCTTGATGTCCTCGGCGTGCAGCTTGCGGCCCTTCTCGCCCGTCGCGCACTTCTCCATGGCGGCCACGTCCATCTTCAGGTCCGCGGCGCACTTCTTCCAGTCCGGGTTCCGGATGTCCTGGTTGCGGCACTTGATGAACTCGAACCACTTGTACGCCTTCGGGTACAGGTCGATCGCGCACAGCTGGCGGATGTTCTCGTCAACTTCCGGCTGGCCGTGCAGCGCCTTGAAGGTGCCGTCCGGCTGCTCGTCGGCGATGAAGTGGACCTCGAACTTGATGCCGTCGTCCTTGAACGCATCCAGGACCTCGATCATCGCGTTCTCGGCGCGGACGCCGAACGGGCACTGCGACATGACGAAGACCTTCAGGGACTTGTCGATCGCGGTGCGGCAGACCAGCTGGTCCTTGCAGGCGTCGTCATCGCAGTCCACCTTGCCGTTGCCGTCGTCGTCGATCTGGTTGTCGCAGATCTCGGCGGTCGGGTCGAACTTCGAGCCCAGCTGCAGCAGCTTGTACTGGCCCGCGTCGGTCATGTAGCGACCGATCTGCTGGTAGCCCGGGTCCTCGGCGACGATCGGGTCGAACAGGAACGCCGGCAGGTACTTGGCGCCCTTGTCGGCAACCTGCGCGTACAGCGCCTTGCCCTCGTCGGTCCCGTAGTCCAGTTCCTTGGGCTCCAGGCCCGGGAACATGCCCTTGATCTGGCCCAGGATGCGCTCGGGGAAGCACTTGGTGCAGCGCTTGTCCGACAGCACGATCACGGGGATCTTCTTGGGCTCGGGGATGTCCTTGCAGACCTCGGGCTTCGTGGTGAACTTCCCGCAGATGGCCCGCATGAAGTCCATCTCCTGGCGCCCGCCCTGGTACTTCTCGCCGGCCAGGAACATCGTGGGCGAACCGCTGGCCTTCTGGTCCTTGGAGCGCTTGTACGAGGCGGACAGCAGGGCCTTGCCCTCTTCGCCGTCGGCGCACGCCTTGACCTTGGCGGCGTCGATCTGCGTCTCGGCGGCGCAGGCGTCGAAATTGTTCGGGATCTGGCGCATGTCCTTGTTCATGCACAGGATCAGGTCCATGTACTTCACGGGCTCGTGCTTGATCGTACACAGGTGCAGGATGTTGCCCTTGACCTCGGAGTCGCCGTGCATCGCGGTGAACTGCCCGGGGGTGGGCTCGTCACCGATGAACTCGATCCGGAAGTCGATGTGGTCACCCATCTTCTTGAGGACCGGCGCGAAACCGTTCTCGACCTGGACGCCGAAGGGACACTGGGACATGACATGCATGACGAACTCGACCTTCTCGCCGGTCGCCGCGCCCGTCGCCTTGCCCGCCTCGCCTCCGACCTTCTCCTTGCATCCGGCCAGCGCCACGGCCGCAACCGCGACCACCAGCCATCCAGATTTCCGGATCATTTTGCTCCACCTCATTTTGAGAAGCGCGTGTCCGCCCTGGAACACGGGGCGGATTCTAATCGCAAGTGGCAACAAACACAAGGTTCGTTTATTCCTGGGGCCCGCGGGGGCGGGGCAGGACCGCCGTGAAGCACATGGCCAGAAGCAGGATGTTCATCGCGTAGAAGGTCCACAGGATCAGCAGCAGGGGCGCCGCCAGAGACCCGTACAACACGCCGAACCCGGCGATCCGGGTCACGTAGAAGGCATAGGCGCCTCGGGCCAGTTCCCACAGCACCAGGAACAGCAGCGCCCCCGCGAGCGCGTGCAGGAACCGGGGACGGACCACGCCGGGCGCGTGCAGGATGGCCAGGAACGCCAGGGGGACCGGCAGCCAGGCCAGCACCGTGTCCAGCAGCACCGAGTCCCGAAGCACCTGATCGAGGGTCCGTCCCTCCCAGGCCACCAGCAGCGAGTCGGCGGCCATCAGGGCGTGCTGCGCCACGAACATCACCACGACGACGGCGATCAGGACGACCGAGAAGATCACGCGTGACACCAGGTAGCGGCGATTCCTTTTTACGACGAAGATGTCCTTCATCGCGTGCTCCAGGGCGCCAAAGACCATGCTGGCCCCGAGGATCAACACCCCGGTGCCCCACAGGCCGATCTGGCCGCGGCGCGCAATCAGGGCCTGCACGACGGACTCGACCCGCTCGCCCTCGACGGGCGAGAAGCGCTGGGCCCACTGGGTCAGGCGGCCGATCACCGCATCAATCTGGACGGATTCCGGCCCCAGGAAGTGGGCGATGTAGCCGGCGGCCGACACCAGCAGCACCACCATCGGGGCCAGGGACAGCAACGCGAAGAACGACAGGGACGCGGCGTGGTCGAAGGCGCGGGCATCCAGGAAGCGGCGCGCGGTCGCGACCATCAGTTGCCAGGCGGCCCGCGGGGTTCCCCGAAGCCGCTCGGCAACCCGATGCAGCGCGGCGCGAACCGATCGGCTGGGGGCGTCTTCCGCCATGGAACGGGCTCCCGGACGAAGGTGACCTCCGATCCTAGCAAGGATTGACAGGCTGAAGGAAGGCAACGCGCCGGCAGGCGTCCAGACGCGCCCCGAGGCCGCCGAAACTCAGCGCCAGTCGGGCTGGGCCCAGGTATCGACCTTGTCGGTGATCGGGAACTGGTAACGGCCATCCTGCGTCATGATCCAGACGCGCCACTTTCCGGCGCGATCCGACACGAAGGCCAGGTAGCGCCCGTCGGGCGACCAGCAGGGGTCCTTGTTGCTGCCCTGGCCCTGGGTCAGTCGGGTGATGTTGCCCGCCAGGTCCACGGTGAAGAGGTCCAGAACGAACTCGTCCATCCCGGCGAACACGATCAGGCCGTTGGGACCGAAGCGGGGGGTGGTGTTGTACTGGCCGGCCATGGTCAGGCGCCGCTCGCCCGTACCGTCCGCGTTGATCACGTGGATCTGGGGACGGCCGGTCCGGGACGACACGAACGCGACCCGACGACCGTCCGGGGACCAGGACGGCGACACCTCGTCCCATTCGGAGTCCGTCAGGCGCAGCGTTTCGGCGCCGGTCTCGGGGTCCAGCAGCACCAGGTCCGACTGCCCGTCGATATCGACCGAGGCCACGATCCGCTTGCCGTCGGGCGAGAACTGCGCGCCGCGGTACTCGCGATCGTCGTGGGTGATCCGCTTCTTGCCCACGTACAACTGGGGGATGCCCGGCAGGAAGGACGTGTACAGGACGCCCTTGGACGAGATCCGCGGGAACATGTTGATGGAGCCGTTCACGACCACCGTGGACAGACCCGATCCGTCCATCTCCATCGACTCGATCACCCGCTCGTGGTTCTCCTTCTTGCGCGTCACGACGATGCGCGACCCGAAGATGCCGGGGGTGCCGGTGACGGCCTCGATCACCCCGTTGGCGAACGTATGGACGGCCCGCCGCAACCCGTCGCGAGGGACGGCGGACTGGGACTGCCCCTTGACCGTCATCGCCCGCTTCTCGGTGATGTTGTACAGGCGAAACTCCAGGTCCAGCCCCTTGGCCCCCGGGGTGATGACCCCCTTGATCAGGTAGTGCGCTCCGATGTTGAACCAGGCGGGCCAGCCGGGCGTGCCCAGTCCCTCCTTGGCCGGATCGGCCAGGAACGACGCGGAGTCCAGGATCTTGAAGTAGCCGGACAGCGTCAGGTCACGGTCCAGGATGCGATTCGCTTCCTGGCAGGCCTTCTCGCCGGCGGGACAGGCGATCTCGGCGATCGCGATCGGATCCAGCGCCCGTGCCGAGGGGCCGACGACCACGTGGATCGAATCGAACAGGTCGCCGGAGTCGGGGCCTCGCGAAGACGCATCGGGAGTCTGCGCGCTCGCTGAAGCCGCCACCGCGAGAATCGGGAACGACAGGCACAGAACGGCCCGAACCCGAAACTTGGACATCGTCATTCCTCCAGGCTGCGGCCCGGGCGCGATCGCCGGGCGGGCGAGGTCGGCGCGATCAATCGTCGCGGCACGCCTTGTTGCAGTTCAGGGTTGCGCCCTGGCTGTTCAACAACTCGCACTGCTGGGTACACTCCGAGGGCGAGGTCGTGCAGACATACGCGCACCGTTCCGCCGAGGGCGCCTTGACGCAGCTCTCCAGGCATCCCTCGGGCGTCGTCGCGCACAGGTCGTTGCAGAACTCTGGATTTTCCTTGAAGATTCGTCCGCAGCGATCCTGGCAGTAGAACGGCTTGGTCCGGTAGACGATCTCGAACCGATCCGAGTACTCGAGCGGCGTCGGGAACTGGATCGCGTTCTCGGCGCGCTCGCCCAGGTCGATGTCGAACAGCACGCACTCGGGCGCGGCCTTGACCAGGAAGTAGTCGATGTCCTTGTCGCCGGGCTGCCCCTGGGTCAACGGCAGGCAGTTTCCGGAGGCGTCCTTCTTCATGCAGTTCCCGGCGGCGTTGTACTTGTAGACCTCCAGGAACTCGCCCGCGGCGCAGATGTCGCTGCATCCGGGCTGGCCCTCGAAGGTCTCCTGGCAGGACGCGAAGCAGTCCTCCGCCCCGCAGGCCGCCTCGCACTTCGCCGTGTCGTTGAAGGTCGAGATGCACTTGGACACGCACGACCACTCCATCGGGCGCGGCAGGCAGACCTTGGTCAGCAGCGGCACGACCAGGTTCGCAATCTCCTCCAGCGAGTCGCCGATGCCCTCTTCCTTGCAGATGTTCGCGAGCTGGCCGTAGCGCCCCAGGCCGAAGGACCGGGCGACGCGCCCGTAGCGCACGCCCAGGTCGGCCTTGCCGAAGCTGCTGAGGCACCCGTAGGTCTTCGGGGACTTCAGCGGGAACTTGTCGCACTTGCACTCGAAGTAGCGACCAATCAGGGCCTCGACGTCGTTGACCTGGTACAGGTCGTTGGTCTGCAGCACGTTGCCGTTGGCGTCGGTCACGATGTCGCCGGTGATCGCGGCGAACACGACCTGGGCCGGATCGCGCTTCAGCGTCCGCAGCTTGTTGACGAACGAATCCGCCGAATAGAGGGGGCAGTTACCCCGGACGAAGCGGCCATTGACCAGGCACTTGGACGGATCGCATTCACCCCTGGCCGGATCCTGCCCCGGCAGGCAGCCGTTCTCGTCACGCAGGCACGCGCACTGGGGCACCGATTCGGCCAGCACGCACTGCACGTCCGTCAGCACCTGGCCGGTGAACTGGTCTCGGCGATCGCAGCGGTCAGGCGCCGAGCAGTCGTCCTCGTCGGAAACGACGACCACCAGCAGGTAGGCGTCATCGCGCAGGAACTGCTCGGCCTGGTCGGCGTTCTCGCCCTCGGGATCCAGCGCCATCCAGGCGGCCCGCAGGCCCTGCTCCTGGTTGCCGCAGACGACCTGGTCGGCGCCGATGGTCGCCATGCAGATGAACAACTGCTCGAAGACCTTCTGACGGGCCGTCTCGCGGGCATTGAACTCGGCCTCCGAGGCGCCCAGCGGCAGGTTCTTCCACGCGGGGTCCCAGTCCGGATGGCCGGCCCAGCCCCCCTCGATCCAGGACTTCAGCCACTGATCGGCGACCGCCAGGTCCAGGATCTTCGGGCCGTTCCTGGGGCAGAAGGCGGTGGGCGGCGGCTGCATGCAGCCGGAGGCGGACACGTCGCCGCCGGGGGCCAGGCATCGGTAGGTGGGCTCCCCGAACTCGGCGATGCAACGATCCGTGCAGTTGTACTGGGAGTCGCAGGACAGGAAGCACAGGAAGTCCTGGTTCGGGAACTGGGTCCCGCAGATCGAACGACACTCGGCGCCGGGGCCGGGGGCACACGCCGCCGCGCACTTGGCCGCGTCGTGCAGATAGGCCTCGCATCGTTCCTGGCAGGACCAGCCCGACGCGCAGACGTCGGCGCACTCGCCGGTCTTCGAGACGGCCCGACAGACGTCCTCGCAGGCGCCATCGGCGGCGCTGCACCGGGACTGGCAGGAAACGACGTCGCCCAGCAGCGATTCGCAGACCGGGCCGCAGGTGTTGCCGCGACAGGCGGTCGCGCAATCGACCGAGGACTGCAGCAGGGGGTTGGACACGCAGGCCTCGGCGCCACACGTCCCGCCCTGGCACATCGACGGGTGGTCCTTGTCCTGGCCGCTGACGGCGCAACCGTCCGACGAGCCGAACACCCGGGCGCAGCGCGCGGGGTCACTGGCGCGATCGCAGCGATAGCGGCACTCCGACTGGACGGTGCGCAACACGTCGCCGGCATACCCGTCGGGCTTGCCGGTCTCGATCTCCACATCGGGGGGCACGTCGCAGGTATACAGGTTCTGGGCGGACGCGGTCACGCAGGACCAGTTCGCCGCATCGGGCAGGTTCGCTTTCCGGCAGTCGTCGTTGCCCAGACAGCGCATCGCCCGGGTCTGGACGCAGTCCGGCGGGAAGGCGGTCGCGGGCGAGTACAGGAACTTGCCTCGCACCTCGATGCCGGGGTTCCTGGGATCCGGCGCGCAGACGTTCGTCGAGGTGACGGCAACCCGCATGTCGATCGAGGTGAACCGCTGGAACACCTCCAGGAACGTCCGGAAACTGGAGGCCAGGCTCTGCTGCTCCTGGCACATCGACGGCGAATCGTCGATGACCCACAGGACGTCCAGCTTCGCCGGCTTGCCCCGATCGCGCAACTCCTGGATCTGGACCTGGTAGGTCGTCGTCAGGTTGCGGACCGGGACCTCGTTGCAGGCCGCAAGGACCGCCACGACGGCCGCCGCCAGAACGATAGTTCGCGTGCTCATGCCGGATACCCCCGCGGAAACGCTCAGGGCTGCATGTTACTAGACTCGCGGGATCCCGGTCAAGATCGGGGAGGCCGCGATCAACCAAAGAAGACGACGAGGCGATGGCCCCCGGCGTCTGATGGCGGCAGGGTCAACCCCGCCCCTCGGCCAGACGGGTCGCGACCAGATCCTTGCCGCCCAGCAGCGACGCGCACACCGGGAACGCGCGACGCGCCTCGCCGGACATCGCGCCGACCAGGTAGCGGATGTCCCACTGAGCATGCTCGTCCTCGCGCAACCGACTGATATGATAGAATTCGCGAAGATTCGTCGTCAGCACGGTGCGCCGCCGATGGGCGTTGGTCCAGGCGTAGGCCGCGGCGGGGTGATCGGCGCCCAGACGGCCGACCAGGGTCCTCGCCTCGGAATCCATCTGGTGCAGCAGGTCCGACAGGCCCGCCTGCGCGATTGCCGGGGGAATCGTCAGCCCCAGGGAGGGGTCATACGGCAGCCAGGTCAGGCTGGCCATCCGGTGCCGCTTGAATTGCCCGAACGCCGCGGCGGACATCACCAGTTCGAAGGTCATCACGCCGTGCTCGAACTCGCGGGGAAGCGCATCGTGAATCCCCATCCGATCCGTCGCCCCCTCGAACAGGCGGCGACGTGCCCCCTCGCCCAGCCGTTGGACCCGGGCCAGGGCCTCGGTCAGATCCCCCTCCAGCGCGGGAAGTGCCAGGGCGGCCAGAATGCGGGCATCGCCGTCGGGGGTCGCGTCGATCAAGCGAACGCAAGGGATGTCGTCGGCGTCGGCGACGGGTTGGCGGCAGGGTGCCCCTCCGAACACGTCGCGGACGGCGGCGGCGATGTCGGCGCCCCGCATCAGGTCGTAGGGCCCCGGGTCCATGTACCGCAACAACGACGGCGCGATCGGACGCGCCAGTTCGAGCAGCCGGGTCCCCAGGTCGCGCACCTCGGCCAGCGGACTGCCCGACAGCCGCAGAATCACGTGCTCGAGCGACCGGGCATTCAGCGTCATCCCCAGCTGGCCCAGCACCCCCAGCGGCAGCACGTACCGGGCATCCTCGCCCGCGAGCTTGGCGTCGATTCCCGCGGCGACCAGGGCATCCAGGATCCGCTGGTATCGGTCGAACGCCCCCAGCACGTAGTCGCGATATGCGTCGCCCAGACCGGCGGCCGCCCATTCGTCGGGCACCAGGAAGTCCCGCCCCAGGCGAACGTACCGCTGCGACTTCTCGGTGTACGAGGCCAGGCGATGGGCTTCCAGGGACTCGATCGCCAGACGCGACACGTCGATCACGTCGAAGTTGAACACCGCGTGCTCGGCGACCGAATGGTGCCCCAGGCCGAACACGATGCGCTGATTCGACTGTCGGGCGCGGGCAACGTCCTCCCGGGCCAGGCGCCGCAGGGCATCGACCGGCCGGGCGTCCCGCGAGATCCGCGCGTAGGCGGCCGACAACGTCTCCGGGGTCAGGTCCGGAGATTCGGGGCACGCGCGGACCAGTTCGGCAATCACGTCGGCATCCAGGTTGTAGCCAGCCAGGACGATTCGGGACATGTGCTCCTCGGGGGTTCGGGCCCAGCCAGATCGGACGGACGGATTGTAGCGCGAAAGGCGCCCGACGTGTCCCAGGAACGGCGCGTCGATGCCGACCGTCGCGGCCACCCGACGGGCGTTCGGTGATATCATCGCCCGTCACCGGGAAGCCGGATTCCCCGCGGATTGACCCAGGAGGTGCCAGAGGATGTCTGCCGACAACGCCCTGATTCTGAACCGCTCCCAGGCCGCCATGGCCCGGGCCCGCGACGTGATCCCCGGCGGGGTGAACAGCCCCGTGCGCGCGCTGCGAGCCGTGGGCGGCGACCCGTTCTTCGCGGCGGGCGGCGACGGCGCTTGGATCTACGACGAGGACGGCAACCGGTACGTCGATCTGATCCTTTCGTGGGGCCCCCTGATCCTGGGTCACCGCCACCCGGCCGTCGTCCAGTCGCTGGCCGGCGTGCTGTCTCGCGGATTCGCGTTCGGCGCCCCGACGGTGGGCGAGGTCGATCTGGCCGAAGCCGTGCGACGCGCCGTGCCCAGCATGGAGCGCGTCCGGCTGGTCAACAGCGGCACCGAGGCGACCATGAGCGCCGTGCGCGTGGCCCGCGGATTCACGGGCCGCCCCAAGCTGGTCAAGTTCGAGGGGTGCTACCACGGCCATGCCGACTACCTGCTGGTCAAGGCGGGGTCGGGGGCGATGACGTTCGGCACGCCGGACAGCGCGGGCGTGCCGGCCGAGTTCGCGGCCCACACGATCACGCTGCCCTACAACGACCCGGAGGCCCTCCGGGCCGCGTTCGCGGCGGCGGGCGACCAGATCGCGGCCGTGATCGTCGAACCCTACGTCGGCAACATGGGCGTCGTTCTGCCGACGCCGGCGTTCGTCGAGGCGCTGCGGCAGGTGCCGCGTGCCCACGGCGCGCTGCTGATCTTCGACGAGGTGATGACCGGGTTCCGCGTGTCCTACGGAGGCGCCCAGGAACTGCTGGACGTGGTGCCGGACCTGACGTGCCTTGGCAAGGTGATCGGCGGAGGATTGCCGGTGGGCGCGTACGGTGGACGACGCGAGATCATGGACCAGGTGTCGCCGGTGGGCCCCGTGTACCAGGCCGGCACGCTGTCGGGCAATCCGCTGTCGGTGGCCGGAGGCATGGCGACCCTGGGCGTCCTGTCGCAGACGCGCCCCTACGAACGACTGGACCAGGCCGGGGCGCGCCTTTGCGCCGGGTTGGCGGAGCGGGCGAAGGCCGTCGGCGTGCCGGTGACGATCAACCGCATCGGGTCGATGTTCACGGTGTTCTTCACCGACCGCCCCGTCGGGAACCTGGCTGACGCGAAGACCTGCGATACCGAGAAGTTCGGGCGGTTCTTCCACAGGATGCGCGAGGGCGGGGTGTCGTTGCCGCCCTCCCAGTTCGAGGCCGCGTTCCTGTCGATCGCGCACGGCGAGGACGAGATCGATCGCATCCTGGCGGCCGCCGAGGTGGCGTTCGCCGCGGTCGCATGATGACGGAGGAACCGGTGAACCGCCCAGGAACAGCCGCCCCGTGGCGCCGCGTGGGTCGGGTCGATTGCGGCGACTTCCGGATCTTCCGGATGGTCGAGGAATTCTACGAGGCCCCGGGCATGGCGCTGGGGCACGGCTTCTACGTGCTGGAATCGGCGGACTGGGTCAACGTCGTGCCGGTCACGCCCGAGGGCAAGGTCGTCCTGATCCGGCAGTTCCGCGCCGGCACCGTCGAGGTCACGATCGAGGTGCCCGGCGGCATGGTCGATGACGGCGAGGAGCCGGCGGCCGCCGCGGCTCGGGAACTGGAAGAGGAGACCGGATACCGCGCGCGCACCCTGGTGCGCCTGGGCGGCGTCCGGCCGAATCCGGCGATCCTGCGCAACACCTGCCACATGTTCCTGGCCCTCGACGCCGTGCCAACGGGCCGAACGAACTTCGATCCCGGCGAGGACGTTCACGCGTTCGAGGTGGCCTGGGACGAGGTCCAGGCCATGATCGCCGACGGCCGGATCGACCATTCGCTGGTGCTGAATGCCCTGGAGTTCGCGCGGCGCGCCCGGGAGGCCGGGTGAACATGCCGGCAGCCCCCCATCCCGCGACGCCGGGCCCGAACGCGATCCCGGCCGAGGCCTGGACCGACTGGGGCGGCGAGGGTCCCATCCTGCACTTCGCCCATGCCAACGGCTTCCCGCCCGGCACCTACCGCAAGATGTTCGCGGCGCTGGTGCCGCACTTCCACGTCGTCGCGATGGAGGCCAGGCCGATGTGGCCCGAAGCCCCGGTGATCCCGCTGCCCGGCTGGGCCCCGCTGGTGCGGGATCTGGGCGACGGGATCCGGGGGCGGGGCCTGGCCGGATGCGTGGGTGTCGGACACAGTCTGGGCGCCGTGTGCTCGATGCTGGCCGCCGCCGAGGACCCCGGCCTGTTCCGGGCGCTGGTGGTGATCGACCCCGTGCTGTTCACGGGATTCCGGTCGGTGATGTGGCGATTCCTTCGGCGGCGCGGGTGGATGGAGCGCGTGCCCCTGATCCGGAACGCCGCGAATCGGCGGGATCGGTGGGTCTCGCGGGAGGCGGCGCGGGAGGCGTATCAGGCCAAGGCGTTCTTCGCCACCTGGGACCCCGAGTGCCTGGACGACTACCTGGCATCGGGGCTTGCCGGCCCCCAGGACGCGCTGCGCTTGCGATACCCCCGGGAATGGGAGGCGCAGATCTTCGCGCACACGCCCGCCTCGCTCTGGCGACGCCTGGCCCGGGTGCCCGTGCCGACCCTGGTGGTCCGCGGTGCCCAGTCCGACGCGCTGACCGGCGCGGCGGCGCGACGCGCCCGGGACACGCTGCCCCACGGACACCGGGTCGATGTGCCCGGCACCACGCACATGCTGCCCGTCGAACAGCCCGAGGCCGTGGCCCGCATCGTGTGGACGTTCCTGCGAGATCTCCCGGCCACCCCCTGAGTCTGGGCGCGCATCGACGGCCCCTCCTAGGCACCGGACGGTCGCGCCACGCAGCCACCGGCCAGACGGACCACCACCCCGGTCACCTCCAGATCGACGAGTTTCGCCGCCAGGGTCCCGGCCGCCACGCCGCTTCGGCGGGCCAGTTCGTCGAAGTCCAGCGGGCCGGCCGCCAGGATCTCCAGCACCGCACGAGCCGTTTCGTCGTCGGGGGGACGCGTGGCGGGGCCGGGCGCGCGCCAGGGGTTCGGCAGGCCCCATGCGCGATGCCCCAGCCGCGGCCAGGGGGCCCGCGCCAGGGCCTCCAGACCCGGGACACCGGCCAGGTCGCCCACCGCCCGCAGCGCAACCGCCCGTCCGGTCGCCAGCAACGACAACGCGCCGGCGGACCGCTCGTACCAGGCGTCCCCGGGCACGGCGAAGCAGGGTACGCCGGCACGCTGGGCCCGATCCGCGGTGATCAGCGCGCCCGATGAAGCGCCGGCCTGAACCACCACCAGCGCATCCGACAGGGCGGCGATCAGACGGTTGCGCCTGGGAAACGTGAACCGGGCCGGGGTGAAGCCGGGCGGCCACTCGGACAGGACGCAGGATCCGGCGGCGACCGCCCGACGGAACAGGTCTCGATTCCCCGCGGGATGGGGCCGTGCCAGTCCGCCGCCCAGCACGATGACGGTCGGCCCGCCGGCATCCAGGGCCGAGACGTGGGCCAGGCGATCGATTCCCAGGGCCCCGCCCGAGACCACGACCGCGCCCGCCGCGCCCAGCGCCGACCCGAGCGCCGTCGTCATGGCCTCGCCGTACGCATCGGGTCGGCGCGTCCCGACCACCCCGACCGCGGGAAGCCGGGGGTCCGGCGAGCCCGCGACGAACAGCAGCGCGGGTCGATCGCCGCCCAGCCGCGCCAACCGTTCGTCCGTATCGGGAATCCAGTACCGCCACCCGTGCCGGCCCATCGCGCGGTGGTCCGCGTCCAGTTGCCGCCGGGGGGCCTCGAAACCCGCGGCCACCAGCAGCGCCAGATGGCGACTGGATGCGTCCGGATCCCCCGGGTCGCGAAGGTCGGCCTCGGGCACCAGCCGGCGTTGCATGCCGTCCCCCTTTGCTGCACGTCCTATCGATCCGCGCCGCGCTTCGTTCCATCCCTTGACACTCCGGAACCGCGACGACATAGTGTCGCGCCCTTTGAGGGAGGCCTGCCGTGTGGCCCTACGTGATTGAACACCCGTTCCGGATCGGCACCTATGGCGTCATGATGGCCGTCGGATTCCTGACCGCCCTGTGGCTGCTGACCCGGGAACTCCGCCGCCGCAACATCGATGTCAAGGTCGCCGAAACGACCGTGTTCCTGGGCATCGTCGGCGGCGTGGTCGGTGCCAAGCTGGCATACCTGCTGACCGAGGCCGAGCAGTTCCGGTGGCAGGATCTGTTCTCGGGCAGCGGATTGACGTGGCACGGCGGCCTGATCCTGGCGGCCGTGTTCATCATCGTGTACTTCGCCTCGCGGCGCCTGCCGATGCCCGTGATGCTGGACGCCGTGGCGCCGATGCTGGCGTCCGGCTACGCGTTCGGCCGCATCGGCTGCCAGCTTGCCGGCGATGGCGACGTCGGCATTCCCTGCACCCCGGGCACCCTGGCGGACAAGTTCTGCATGACCTATCCCCAGGGCATCGTGCCCTCGTCCTGCACGGTGGGCGATCGGTTCTACGAGGTCTGCCCCGCGAACGCGATCGACCCGACCTGGCTGCCGGTCCACCCGACGCCCATCTATGAATCCCTGACCAATTTCGCGCTGTTCGGCGTGCTTTGGTCCCTTCGGCGCACGTTCCGTCGCCCGGGGTACCTGTTCGCGATCTACCTGGTCGCGGCCGGCCTGCTTCGGTTCGGCGTCGAGTTCATCCGCGTGGACGAGGGGCGCCCCGACCGCTTCCTGGGGCTGCGGGACGCGCAGATCATCGCGCTGGCCGAGGTGCTGCTGGGATTCGCGGTGGCCGCGTGGGCCCGGATTCGCACGGTGCCCCAGAACCAGGCATTCGGCGTCCTGACCGCCACCCCCACCCCGCACCGCGAGCCCGCATAGCCCGGGCCCCGCGAGGTCAGGCGCCAGGCACGACGATCGGGCGCTGAAGAAAGGGGCCCAACGTTTCGGGCAGCGAATCCGGCAACCGCAACGGTCCGCGGTCGGCGTCGTCGTACAGCGCACGGTAGCCGGCGGCCAGGCCGAGGACGCGCCGGATGTATCGGGTGGTCTGCGCGTAGGGGAGCATCTCGACGAACACGTCGGTGGGCAGGTGCCCGAAATGCCGATGGAACCGCCGCGCGGCCCCCGACCCCGCGTGGTAGCCGGCCAGCATCAACGGCAGGTGGCCCCGGAACAGGCCGTCCAGTTCCCGCAGCAGGGCGGAACCGATCAGCACGTTCGCGGCGGGACGCCCCAGCGCATTGGCCAATTTTCGGTCCCCCAGGGAGACGGTCGCGACCCGACGCGCCGTGGCCCGCAAGACCTGCATCAGACCGATCGCGCCGGCGGAGGACCGCGCCCGAGGCGCGAAGCCGCTCTCGACCCTCATGACAGCGTAGATCAGCGCGGGGTCCACCCCGGTGGCGCGAGCCGCCTTGTCAACCTCCTCCAGGAACGGGCGCGGATGGAGTTCCTGGAACCGGGCCGCGTCGGCTGCATCGACCGGACCTCGCAGCAGGTCGCGCTGGGTCAGCGAGTGCCGCCGCTGGACGGTCATCCGCCCCAGGATCCCGACGGCCGGCGCATCCAGTACGCCAAGCCGCGCGCGGGCCGCAAGCTGGGCGCGGGCCTCCTCCCGATATCCCAGGCGCCACAGCCAGACGGGACCGATCGCCTCGGGGGACAGTCCGCCTCCCGTGGCGTCGGCATCGACCACGACCCCACCGGAAGTGCCGTTGCCCAGGCGGGACGCGGCCATCACACCGTAGTACGACCACGGATCCCCGCGCGCCACGCGCCGCAGGTCACGGCCGGCAGCGTCGTCATGCCCGAGCCGCGCCAGCACGACCCCCCGGAAGTAGCGCAGGCGTTCCACGCTGCCGAAGACCAGGCCCCCGCCACGGTCCAGGCGCGCCAGCGCGCCGTCGATCCGGGCCAGGGCTCCCGCGTCGTTCCCGGCAACCAGCTCCGCGAGCACCAGTTCCCAGCGAATTCGCGCGGCGAACGCCCCCTCGGGATGCTCCGTGGCGACCTGCTCCAGCAGCGCGATCGCCCGCTCCCCCTGTTTCAGCCGCGTCGCGGACCTGGCCGCCTCGAAGCCGGCTTCGGCCGCGAACGGCCCCCGAACCGGGACGTCCCACAAGGACAGGAAGGCCGTCGAGGCCTCGTCCTCCCGATCCACCACAACAAGGGCCCGCCCCAGCGAGAACACCGCGTAGTCGCGCACCTCGGGGTTCACGGCGCGGGCCACCGCCTGTTCCAGCAGCGTCACCGCGCGATCCCGCGACGGGCGTTTCGACCGCGCCGCCACGCCCTCGATCAGCGCCGGCAGGCCCGGGTCGATCTTCGCAAGCCGCGACGGCGACCGGCGCGCCTGCTTCGCCAGACGCTGCAGCGACTGGCCGCGCGCCTGGAGTACATCCCTCAGCCAGGCATGGGCGGGCCCCGGCGCCGCGTCCAGGGACGCGAGCACCCGGGCGGCCCGGGCCGTTCCCGAAGCGTCGGGCGCGTGCAGCCAGGCCAGGAACGCCTCGACGCGGGCACGTTCGCGATCCCCGGCCGCCGCCAGGGCAGCCACGCGAGCCAGGCGCGCCCCCAGGCGGGCCGCCGGAGGCAGATCATCCTGCAACAGATCGTCGGCAACGACACGAGCGGCCTCGAAGCGCGCTTCTCGCACCAGCACGTCGGCCAGCAGCAGCCGGCCCTCGACGAAGCTGTCCGATCCGGGCGAGATCCCGCCGAACGCGGCCCGTGCCGCGGCGACGTCCCCCCGCGCCAGAAGCAGACGTCCCGCACGGAATCGGGCCGAATCGCCCAGCGGCGAAGCCGCCGCCGCCTCGAAACGAGCCAGCGCCGCCTCGGACCTTCCCGATTCCTCCAGGATTCGACCCAGCACGTAGTCCAGGGCCGCCGGCGGGGGCACGTCGGCAACGCCAGTCGCGGAACGAAGCCGTTCGATCGCCGCAACCGCCGCGTCCGTGCGGTTGGCCCGAGCATGTCGCAACGCCTCGGCGAACTCGGGGGACGCATCGGCCCAGGGCGTCAGCGAAGGCTCGGCCGCGGTCGCGGAAACCGAGAGCGACAGCACGAAGGCAGGGGCCAGCCGGCGGAACCAGCGCCTCAACGGTCGGGCCGGAAGGCCCGGCATGAGGCGACGCGCGCCGGTCGGCAATGGCCCCGGAGGCTCGGCGGGCATGGGGACCAACTCTGGTACCGGAATCACCCCCGTGTCGGCCACTGGACGGGGGCACGCATCCCGACCTGACGGCCGGGGGACAACGCGGCTAGTATAAGGGGCGGGTTCCGGGGAGTCCAACCCCGGACGCCCCGAGGAAGAAAGGCCCTTTGACCGGGACGGGTTCCGGCATGGACTTGAGCGCGGCCATCGAGATGCTGACGGGTCCGGGGGCGAACCTGGCCACCGCCCTGCTGGCGGCGGCGGCCTTCCTCGAGTACGTCTTCCCGCCGTTTCCCGGGGATACCGTGACGCTGGCGGGCGCGATCCTGGTCACCGGCTACGGTTTCTCGGCGACCCGCGTGATGGTCGCCGTCGTCCTCGGCAGCCTGGCCGGCGCGGCGCTCGATTTCCTGATCGGGACCGCGGTGGCCCGGGCGATCTCCCGAGCCCGAGCCAGAGCCCGGGAGGGCGACCCGCGCCCCGCGTGGCTGCGCCTGGGGATCGTGCAGTCCGCCCTGCGGGGCACGGACCGGGTCTCGCAGGCGTTCGCGCGTCATGGCGAGGCGTACATCGCCATCAACCGCTTCCTGCCGGGCATTCGCGCCTTCCTGTTCGTCGCCGCGGGCATGGCGGGCCTCCGGTTCGGTCGCGTCATGCTGTGGGCCACCGTCAGCGCCGTCGCCTGGAATCTGCTGCTGCTGGGGGTGGGCATGGCGCTCGGATCCCGCCTGGACGCGATCGAGACCGTGTTCCGGGACTACGGCATCGTGGTCTGGACGCTGCTGGCCCTGGTCGCCGTCGGAGCCTGGATCCGCCACCGGCGCCGACGCAGGCGTTCCTGACACCCGGCCCGTCCCAGGGACCCTCAGGGCTTCAGCACCGACAGCGTCTGCCGCGCCACGTCGGCCACGGTCACGCCCCGGGCGGCGGCCGTTTCCCGCAGATGGCGCAGCCCGTTGCGGAATCGCACGACCGACACCGATTCGGGCAGTTCGATGTCGCCCACGGAGTACATCCGACGCCCCACCCGAAGCGCGGTCTTGTGCAGATCCTTGTCCGAGGCGGGCACCCCGGAATCCAGCAGCACGCGCGAAATGACCCGGTAGGCCTCGACGAACGGCTGGATGATGGCCGCTCGATCGGCGATGGCCTCCTGTCCCTCGGGAAGCACCACGACATCCTGCCCCTCGAGGCGGACCAGGCCCGCGACGGCGAACCGGTCCAGGTGGTCCCGAAGCACCGCGTCGAACGAGGCCGCCGGCGGGTAGATGAACTCGAATCGGAAAACCCGCGAAAGATCCCGGCAGCGTTCCCGCACCCGATCGACCGGGACGGGGCCGGTGCCGGGCCCCAGCGCCGCGGCCAGCATCGCGTCGGGCACCAGGAAGTGCATGATCCCGTTCTTGTAGTAGTCCAGGGCCATCCGGCCCGCCGGCAGGACCGACAGCACCGCGCCGCCGTCCAGTTCGCGGATCTCGACCTGCTTGCGCAGCGTGGCCAGGACGTCGTCCACCTCGGACTGCAGGAATCCCCCGATGACCGCGGACGACACGTCCGGAGGCAGGGGCCACATGCCCCGCGCACGCAGCGGCTCCACCACCAGGTCCGACAGCACCGCGCCCCGGGCAGCCAGTTCGCCGACCAGCGCCCCGACCCGTTCGAGCAACAGCGAGTGCGGCATGCCCCGACGCCGATGCGTGACCAGGACGAAGGACACCAGGTGATAGGGCGTGACGACAATGCTTCGATCGATCCGATGCATCAGCGCGAACGCGAACCGACGGACGACCTCGGTGGGTACCGACGCCCCCGGAGGCAGCGGAATCTGCACGCCCTGGTCCCGCAACAGTTCCAGCACGCCGATGGGCCGATCGAACTCGACGTACATCCGACCGTATCGCGCCCCCAGCACCTGCGCGCTGCGGGCCAGCGCGACCACGCTCTCCCGGGCCTTCTCCCCCCCCTGGCTCTCGTGGCGGTAGGCCGGCTCATCGACGACCTTCTCGTACGTGACCGCGGCGGGCACGACGAACACGTTCGGCGCCGCTCCGGTCGCAACCGCGTCCAGCACCATCGACATCAGCCCCAGCCTGGGCGTGACCGACTTGCCCGACCGACTTCGCGTGCCCTCGATGAACATCTCGAGCCAGTAGCCATCCTTCAGCAGTTTGCGCACGTAGTGTCGCAGCACGACCGCATCCAGTCGGCTGCCACGCACGGACCGCGGAATGAAGAAGGCGCCGGACCGCCGGAAGACGACCCGCATCGGCCAGAAGGCCATGTTCTCGCCGGCCGCGATGTGGGGCGGAATCAGGCCGTGGGTGTAGAAGACGAACGAATAGACCAGGTAGTCCAGATGGCTTCGATGGGCCGGGGCCAGGACAATCGGACCGCTGCGGGCCGCCTCGCGAATCCAGGCCAGTCCCTGGGTATCCACGGCGATTCCCGTGAAGATCCGTTGCAGGAACAGGCCGATCGTCATCGAGAACCCTTCGAGCCACCCGAACCGGAAGTCCGCCGCCATCCGTTTCAGTTTCGCCCGGGCCCTGGACTGCGCCGCCCGAGGCGTCAAACCGGTCTCGGCCGCCACGCGGGCGACCTCCTCGATGAACGGCGGCGTCCGGACGATCTCGCTGATGATGCGGCGCGCCCCCTTCAGCACGGGACCGCGGATCGCCTTGGACTCCAGCAGGAACTCGTTGGAGAGCGCGAATCGCAGCCTCGCGGCCTGCGCCGCGGCGTCCGACGCATCGGCATTGGCCTCCAGGAACGCCCCGAGGTCGATCGGCCGCCCGACCTGCACCCGCGCCCGGCGAAAATTCCGCAGGAAGGACAACATCTTGCGCAGACGACCCGGGGCCTGGGGATCCCCGAGGATCACGTCCAGTACCGACCGGCGATAGGACTCGGGCTGCTGGTCCCAGACCACCAGCAGCGGGATCAGGCGCAGCGGCGCCGGGCCGGAACCGGCGGCGGCAACCAGTTCATCCAGCAGCGGCGCACTGGTATCGGCGCCCCACTGGATCAGGGTCCGGGCCCGCTTGAGGAACAGCAGGCTGGGGCGCCCCTCGGCAACGGCCCGGCACAGCGCCGTCCGCTCTTCGATGGGACGCGACCAGGGCCGGAACACCCGACGCCCGAACTCGCGAAGCACCTCGCGAACCGGCCGGAACCAGGCCAGGTCGATCCCGGGCGCGAAACCAATCAGGGGCAACCCCAGGCGAAGGAACGCGAAGTTGAAGTAGAGGTAGTCCAGCAGGCTGTGGACGTTGAGCACGAAGATCGGGACGGCGCCCTGGGTGGCGGTTCGGACGGCCGTCACCGCCGCGTCGTCGAAGCGAACGGCCCCGAAGAACGCCCGCCCCAGCCATCGCAGGATCGGGCCGGGCCGATCGACCATCCGGGAGGGCGAGCGCCAGGCTTCCACGCCCGAGGCGGCCCCCTCCCCATCACCGGGGCCCGAGGTCCGTTCCGCACCAGGATTCGGGCGGGTTGGCGACAAGCGAAGGCCCCCAGGATGGAGTGCGAAGAATCCCCCGGACGATCCGGGCTTGGGACTCGCAACGGGTAGCACGCGGGGGCCCCCGAAGTCAATCTTCGGGCACGGGCCGGGGCGGCCGTCGCGGGATGGGAGTCAGACCGCTGCCTCCCTGGAGCGAGGGATGCACCTGGTTGCGACCGCGCGCCTTCGCCAGGTAGAGACAGCGATCCGCCTCGCGCACCACGTCGGCGGGAGACAGCATCCGAGGATCCCGCATGGAGACCCCCACCGAGACGGTCAGGCGCAGTGGAGGCGCGGTCCCCTCGCCGCCGTCGAAGCGGGCCTCGTCCACGGCCATGCGGATGCGCTCCCCCAGCATGCATCCCATGTCCCGGGTGGTCCCCGGTGCCGCGATGATGAATTCCTCGCCGCCGAAGCGGCCGGCAACGTCGCGTGGGCGAAGCTGGGACCGGATGGCCGTGGCGATTCGGCGAAGAACCTCGTCCCCGACCAGGTGTCCGTGGACGTCGTTGAACTTCTTGAACCAGTCCACATCAATCATCAGGACGGCCAGGGCTTCGCCGCTCTCGGTGGACTGATCCCACGCGCCCTGGAACAGTTCCATGAACCGCCGCCGGTTCAACAGGCCGGTCAACTGGTCCTCGTTCGCAAGCTTCAAGGTCTCGCGGTGCAGAAGGCTGTTCGTGACGGCCAGGCCGACGTAGCCCGCGACCAGTTGCAGGAAGTCGATGTCCGGCTCTCCGAAGGCGTTCGTCGCCGCGCGAACCGCCACAATCACCCCGCCCGGCGCCTTGCGGGTCATGAACGGAACGGCCACAAGCGACCCGGTGACGGCTCCGGCGTGCAGGACGACCGGGGACGCGGTCTCCTGGTTTCGCAGATCGGGGATCGACAACGGATGCCCGGACGCGAGGCATGCCGCGAGCGGCCCGTCGAGCGCCACCGAGGGCACGCCGGGCAGCAGCCCCTCGGCATGGCGCAACACCAGCCGGGAGGCATCGTCCCCGGGCACCAGCAACCGGAAATCGACCAGGTTCATGGACCGAACCAGCGTCCCGCCGACCGCCTTCAGGATGGCGTCCAGGTTCGGACCGCCCGAGACCGCGTCCGCCACATCCAGAAGCGTCGAGGCCACCTGGACACGCTGGACGAGTTGCGCGTTCAGGTCCGCGAGCTGGTTGGACTTGGCCAGCACCTCCTCCTTGAGGCGCAGTTCCCGCTGGGCCCAGGTCACCATCAGGTCCGATCGCAACGCCGACGCGGTCAGTTCGACCACGCGGTCCATCAAGCCGTTGAACGCCCGCGCCACGTCGGTGAACTCGTCGTCGCCGGGCGTCTCCATCCGGCGCAGGAGGTCCCCCTCCTCGACGATCCGGAACGCGCGGATCACCGAGTCGAGCCGGCGGACGACCCGAAGACGCAGAATGCCGTAAACGAAGATGCCGGACAGCGCGGCCAGCAGGATCCCGACGATGACCGAGAACCCGATCACGAACCATCGTTCTTCGGGAGGCGAGGTGACGCCGAATCGCGGCAGCACCTGGGACATCAGCAGCATGCCGCCCAGGGTGGCCGTCAGCACCCCCACGCCCGACAGCACGGCGACACGCCGCCCGACGGCACTCGTGGCCCAGGGGATTCGTACGCTTCGCTTGTCCATGGCGCCGGTCAGAATGACATCCTTCCGGACCGGACGCAAGCCCCGGCCCAGCGGACGCGCCGCGCCACGGCATTGACGGACCGCCCCGCCTTCCGGAACATACCGGCATGTCGTGGACTCCCGAACGGATCGACGAACTGCTGCGCAACGTGCCGCCCGAGCCCGGCGTCTATCTGATGCGGGACCGGGCCGGACGCGTCATCTATGTCGGCAAGGCCATCCACCTGCGCAACCGGGTGTCCAACTACTTCCAGCCGTCGGGGGATCCGCGACCGTTCGTCCGGATGTTGTCCGGAATCCTGGATCGCATCGACACCGTCGTCACGACGAACGAGAAGGAGGCGCTGATCCTCGAGAACGAGTTGATCAAGAAGCACCGCCCTCCGTTCAACGTGCTGCTGCGGGACGACAAGAGCTACCTGTACCTGCGACTGGACACCGGCGCCGCATGGCCACGCCTGGAACTGGTCCGGCGACGGCGCGACGACGGGGCCACGTACTTCGGGCCGTACCATTCGGCCGCGGCGGTCCGCGCGACCTTCGGCCTGGTCAACCGCCATTTCGGTCTGCGGACCTGCACGGACACGACGTTCCGAAACCGTTCGCGACCCTGCCTGGAACACGCCATGGGAAGATGCCCCGGCCCCTGCGCGAACCTGGCATCCGCCGAGGACTACCGTGACCGGGTCGAGGCGGCCCTGCTGTTCCTGAGGGGACGACACGACGACGTGCGACGCCTGCTGCAGGCGCGGATGCATGCGGCGGCCGAGGCCGAGAACTTCGAGGAGGCGGCGCGCCAGCGGGACCGCCTGAAGGCGATCGAGACGGCGATGACCCGGCAGGCCGTCGTGCTGCCGACCACCGAGGATCTGGACGCCATCGGCTTCGCCCGGTCGGGGGACTGTGCCGCCTTCGCGGTCCTGCGTTTCGAGGGCGGCGTGCTGACCGAGCGGGTGCCGTTCGTGCTGGACGGCGTGGTCGCCCCCGAGGAGGACCTGCTGGAGAGTTTCGCGGTCCAGTACTACGGGCGGTCGCCGATCCCCGCCCAGGTGCTGCTGCCCCCGACGCAACTGGAGCGGACCGACCCCCTGGAGGCCGTGCTGGCTGCCCGCGGTGGACGCCCCGTGCGCGTGCATCGACCCGGACGCGGCCCGGCGGCGGATGCGGTGCGCATGGCCGTCCACAACGCGGAACTGCTGCTGGCCGAGGGGCTGACATCCGGCGACACGCGAAACCGGGCCCTGGCTCGGGTGGCCGAGCTGCTGGGGCTGGACCGGCCGCCCCGGCGCATCGAGACGTTCGACATGAGCCAGTTCCAGTCCGCCGAACCGGTGGGGGCGATGGTCGTGTTCCTGGAGGGGCGTCCCGAGAAGCGGGCATGGCGCACCTTCGGAGTCCGCCTGGAGGACGGCCCGGGGGACGTCGGCTTCATGCGGGAAGTGCTGCGACGACGAGTCGCCCGCCTGGACGAATCCCCCGAGGAGGTTCCGGACCTGATCGTGCTGGACGGGGGCGAGGCACAGTTGGCGGTGGCGGTCGAGGTGCTGGCAGCCGCGGGGCACTCGATTCCCCTGGTCGCCCTGGCCAAGGCCCGGGTGGTGGACCGGGGTTTCGGCCCGGTGGAACGGGTACCCGAACGGCTGTTCGTGCCCGAGGGCGCCTGGGGCGTCGCGGACGGCTCGACGTTCCGCCGGATCGTGCCCGAGGCGCACGACGCCGGGCTGCACCTGCTGATGCGAATGCGGGACGAGGCCCATCGGTTCGTGGTCACGTTTCACCGAAAGCGCCGTTCGAAGCGGGAGACCGGCTCGGTCCTGGACGCCATCCCGGGTCTGGGACGCTCGCGACGAACCGCCCTGCTGCGCCACTTCCGGACCGTCGGCAACATCAGGGCGGCCACCCTCGACGAGCTGCTTCAGGTCCCCGGGCTGCCACGCCCCGTAGCCCTCGCGGTGTTCGAACGGCTGCACGACGCGCCGCCCGGACGACCGTTCGTGGCTGCACCAGGCCGGCAAAACAGGTAGGATGCCCGCTGGCGCGTTGTGGAGGCATGTCGTGCATCGGCTCTGGATCCCCTTTTCCTTCCTGGTGTTTGCCCTGGCCTGCGGGTCGTCCGACGGCGGAACCGATTCCGGCCCCGGCAACGACCTGAGCACCCCGGACGCCGTCCAGACGGACCCGGGCGACGACCCCGGCACGATCGAGGATGTGCCCCCCATCGAGGACCCCGGCGACACGGCCGACGAAGGCCCGGCCGACGTCCCCGACCCCCAGGACCCGGGCCACGACGAGGGCGACACGTTCCAGTTGCCGGACGTGGACATTCCCTACCCGGCGCGCTCCTTGCCGTTCGCGTACACCCGCCCCGCCGAGGGAACGCCGCTTCCCGACGAGGAGGTCAGCGCGTTCACCCGGGACATCGCGGCAACGTACAAGGCCGTGGGGTACTTCCGGTGGATGCTCCGGACCAGCACGGGGGTGGACGCCAGCACCGGCATGGACGACTTCCTGGCGTGGTATCGCGGAACGAAGGCGTGGAAGGAGGACGGGGTCGTCACCTTCCATGACAGCAGTTCCGAGCACAACATGTGGATCCCCGGGTCGATCGTGCTCTCGTCGGTGCTGAACGGCTACCTGCTGACCGGCGACTGGGAGCTGGCCAAACTGACCGAACAGTACTGCAAGGGTTTGACCGCCGTGGTCAAGGGATTCGTCCGCGGCGAGGACGACCCGGCGCCGTACCTGATGGCCCGGGCGGTCTTCCCGATGAACCAGGACTTCGTGCTGGACGCCGATCACTGGAAGGACGACGGACGCCGCAAGGTCGTGGTCTACGACCCGAGCGAGGAGGATCGCTGGAACGCCCAGACCTTCCCCTGGCCCGACAACCCGACCTGGGGCGACATCTGGGTCACCAACATGCGCAGCAAGGACGACGTGCGCGCCATCTCGCGGACGATGACATTCCTGCACTACGTCGTCGAGGACGCCGGGGACGCATGGGTCCGGACCGCCTGCCGGGAAACCTTCGACACGCTGAAGGCGTTCCACCAGGACATCGTGGACAGCGGGTATCACATCCGGACCAAGGACCGTGACGGGAATCCCTACGTCATTCCGTGCGAGGTGCAGGATCTGGGAAGCTACGCGTGCTACATGGAACTGGATCCCGCCAACGAGTGCTGCGCCCGGCTGTCCGCGGACCTGATCGCCTTCGGCGAGCGGCGAACCAACGACTGTGGGACCTGCACCGGCAGCCTGTTCGATGCGTTCGCCACCACGACCCACTACTACAACTACCCGATCGTTTGGGACTATCACATGGCGGCCCTGGGCAACGCGCTGGTCCACGGACAACTCGCGGACGCCTACCCGTTGATGGTGGGCCTGGACGAACGGATCGATTCCTACATGCACCCGTCCCAGGACGAGTCCGGTCCGTCCAACGAGCGGTGGAACTCGGACATGGCCGTGCTGCTGGTGCAGGCGGCGTCGATGGGCCTGCCCCTGACCGCGGCCGAGGCGCGCCACGTCCACCAGCACTTCGCGCGGGCCGCCGAGTTGTTCCGCCAGTGGGACCGCTGGGACCTGTGGGACGCGTCCGTTCCGGACACCGACGCGGCGAATGCCTACAGCATCCGGCCCCCCGACGCCCAGGATGCCGTCAAGGTCGAGTCGTTCGCGATCCTGTTCGAGTACTGCAACAGCCCCTTCAAGAATCCCGCCGGCGCCGCCTTCGTGGACTGCGACGTCCTGGCCGACCCCTCGGGCTGGTAGAACGCCGGAACGTCGATCACTGCGAGAGCCTTCGGTAGCGCGTGAACCACTGGATGACCGGCTGGCCCATGCTCGGATCGAGGTTCCGGTAGCCCGGCTCGACGCCCAGGGCACAGTCAAAGAACTTGAAGCGGCCGTCCGAGCCGACTTCCCACCGGTACTCGGGCATGCAGTCGATGTTGTTCATCAAGGTGGTTCGACGCCCCTTCGGGACGAAAGCCAGGTAGGGATCGTCAGGCAGGGCGCCGGCCGGCATATCGAGCCCGGGGGCACCCAGGATGGACGAGCAATAGAAGTCCGCCGGGACGGAGGGCTCGTAGATCGTCTCGATGCCGTCGTACGTCCTGCCGTCGGCGCAGTTGGGACAGCGCGCCTGGGCGATGTACCGGTAGGATCCCCAGGTGCTCCCCGGCGTCACCGGCCGCGTCTCGAACTCCTCCCACTGGTTCGTGGATGGATTCAGGGAATAGGCGAACTCTTCGTAGGGCTCCCAGATCCCGTAGCATTCCGGGAACGGACCGTCGCTTTCGCCCGGCTCGATGGGCTTCGCCTTGCTTGAAGCCAGTACCCGGCTGAAATCGAACAGGTCGGCCGACACCTCTCCGGCGTAGCCCAGAACCTCGATGGCCCCTCCGACGGTCCCACGGACGCCGCCCGTGATCGTCCAGTCCACACCGGGGGCCCCGGTGGCCGCGGCGGGCCGGGCGTCGAGGGCGGCGTAGGGACGCACCTCCAGGTAGGGACCCGCGATGCCATAGAAGGCCAGGTGAAGGCGGGAGGCCACGTAGGCCTCCGCGAGGAAGGTCAGTTCCCGATCCCGCGAGGGTGCCGAGGCAGTCCCCTTGAGGTCCAGTGACGCCACGGGCCGCCAGCCGCTCGACCCGTACCGCACACCGGCGGTCATGGTGCCCCCCAGGCTGCCCCCGTAGGTCAGGGTGACCGCAGCCAGCGCCTCCAGATCCAGGCCCGCCGTGACCTCGACATCCGCACCCACGACGATGGGGACCACCCCCACCATGAAGGCATACGGCCCGGCAATGCGGGTCCGGGGGAAGATCTGGGCGGAAAGGGACGCTTCCAGGGAGGTCGACAGCCCGCAGGTCAGCGACGCGGCCGCCTCGAACGCCCCCTCGAGGGTGAACTCGAATTCCCGAAGCGTCGCCCCGCGAATGACGATCTTCAGGCGCTTGAGACCCGCATCGAACCGCGTGGACACGGTGGCGTTCAGCCCGGCGGCCAAGGGGACCTCGGCATCATGCTGCCAACCGAACGTCGCCCGTTCCAGCAGCAGCGGGGACACCCCGGGGGGAAGCTGCCCGGCGGGCAGAATGTCGGATTCATCAAAGGATACGGACAGTTCTTCGAATGCGTCCGTCAGGGCGGCATCGGTGGTGTCCGCAACAACCGAGGCCCCCTCGTCCCGGACCGACACCACCCGACGCAGGAAGGCCACGTTGCCGTGACCTGCGACCAGCACCGTTCCCGGACCGACGCCCAGGGTCTCGGCCAGCGCGGAGGGGAGGACGAGGCGCCCCTCCTCGACACCGACCGTCGCCACCTCCGCCGGTTCCAGAACGACCGCCGAGGGCGCAAGAACGTAGGTCCCCAAGCTGCCCTCGTCGTCGCCCGAGCATGCCCCCACGGCAAGGCTCGCAACGATCAGGACGATGGAAGCCGCGCGATTCAGGGACACTCGGTGCATCGTCGGTTCCTCCAGGCAGGACAAACGAACGGGGGCCCGCATGCTCCAGGTCCAGGCACGGCCGCAGGGCAACCGGCCACTGGCAGAAACGACTCCCCAGCAATTCCGGAACTGTATGCCACAACACGAGAACCCCTGGCAAGCGGTATTCGACCTGAGTGATCCCCTCATACCCACGCAGGGTTCGAGGAAGTCTCGGAGAAGGCTGGACCGGGCTGGAATCGGCACAGGAGGCTTGCTACGGCTGTCCTTCATGTTGCGTTCTCGCGGGCGGAAGTCGTGGCTAGGTCGAAGGGGAGTTCCTGGAAGCGTCTGAGCCAGACTGCGGGCAACCATCGGACGAGTCGGTGGGCCTTCCATCCCATCTGGAAGGCGGTGTGGGTGCGAGGGCGCACGGTGTTCGCCTTGCGGAGCCGGTCGAGGCCCTTGGCGTGGATGTGGTGTCCGATGATCGACACCAGGAAGTAGGTTGCGGCGAGGACATATTGTTGCGAATACGCAAAGGCGTCGCGGCCGGGTGGCCGGGGGGCCGGGGGGCTCCTGGAGGGAGCCTACGGAGGCGCGCGCAACCTTGCGGGGGCCATGATGGCTCGCGCGCGCCGAGTCGGCAGGCGCGGACGTGGGGGCGGAGCCCCCGCGGACGACGCCGATCCCGGAACGAGCCCGGCGCCGCGGCCCTACGAATCGGGCGGCCCCTGGACTGGCACGGTGTCGCTGCGCCCCAC
>JARKOL010000072.1 GCA_029975745.1 Myxococcota bacterium
GCTGAACATCGAGCGCAAGGCCGCTCCGGCTCATGGGATCTCGCACGCGGTCTATCCCGTCGAGGATGACCTGAAGCCCGCGCTGCTGCGCGAGCTGCTGGCACGGACGCAGTACCCCAGCGTTCTGGCGTTCACGCGGACCAAGCACCGCGCGAACCGGCTGGCGGACTACCTGGAGCAGCACGGCGTGCAGGTGACGCGGATCCACGGCAATCGCAGCCAGTCGCGCCGGACCGAGGCGCTGTCCGGGTTCAAGGACGGCGCGTTTCGGGTGATGGTCGCGACCGACATCGCCGCGCGAGGCATCGACGTCGAGGAACTGGCGCTGGTCGTCAACGTCGATGTGCCCCACGTGTCCGAGGACTACATCCATCGCGTGGGCCGTACGGCTCGCGCCCAGGCGACGGGCGTGGCGATCACGTTCGTGTCGCCGGCCGAGGAGGCCGATCTGCGGGCGATCGAGAAGGCGTTGAACGGCCGCCTGGCGCGCCAGCGGCTGGACGGCTTCGATTATGCCCGCCGGGCCGACGAGCCCTTCGAGGTGCCGCTGCGGGTGCGGATTGCCGAGATTCGCCAGCGCAAGGCCGAGGAGCGGGCGCGCGGCCGCGAGAAGGCCGAACGCAAGGCGGCCTCCGAGGCCGATCGACTGGCCCGCGAGGAGGCCGCGCGCCTGGCGAAGCAGGCGCGCAGGACCGAGGCCGAGGCACGCCGGGGACCCGGCGGGAACCCGCGTCCGGCGGGCGCGGCCACTCCGGGTGCGGGTTCGGGACGTCATCGCTGGCATCGAAACCGCTCGGATGGGCGCCGCTAGGAGCGCCTCAGCCGCACGGCGACGAATCCGTCCATGCCGTGGCGCCACGGCAGGGTGCGCAGGGCGCCGTCCGGGCTCACGAACGGACCGGCCAACGGAACCGGCTCTCGCTTGAAGTGCGGGTTGGCGGCCAGCACCTGCGCCACGACCTCGTCCCCCTCCCCCTGCGCGAACGAGCACACCGCATAGACCAGGCGGCCGCCCGGACGCACCAGACGCATCGCCGCGGCCAGCAGATCTACCTGCAACGCCTGTGCGGACGGGACGTCCTTGGGGTGCCGGACGTGGCGAACCTCGGGCCGCCGGACCAGCGTGCCCAGGCCGGTGCATGGTGCGTCCAGCAGCACCGCGTCGAACGTGCCCGCCAGCGCGTCGGGCATCCGGCGCGCATCCGTCACCAGTCGCTGGGGGCGCGCAAGTCCCGCATCGCGGCACAGCGCGTCCGCGCGGTCCAGGCGCCGTCCGTCCACATCGACGACCAGCACCGACGCCTCCGGTGCCAGCCCCAGGATCTGGCTGGTCTTGATGCCGACACCCGCGCACACGTCGGCGATCCGTTCGCCGCCGCGCGGGGCCAGGGCGTGGACCACCAGTTGCGATGCCTCGTCCTGGGGCACGGCCAGGCGCGGCACCAGGTCGGGCAACCGCAGCGGCGCGCCGCCGCCGGACACCAGCACCCCGTCCGGCGAGTACCGCGCGGCGGTGGCCTCGATGCCCCGCTGGGCCAGGGCCTGCAGCAGCGCCTCCTGGCCCGACGCGCCTCCATGAGCGCGCAGTGCCACGGGGGCGCGGTCGGCCAGCGATTCGTAGGTGGCGTCCACCCAGGGCTCCGGATCGGCCTGTCGCCCCAGGGCCTCGATCCATGGCGGCAGGGACACCCGGACGGCCGGCGGCAGTTCCTCCAGCACGTTGCCCTGGGCGGTCAGTCGCTCCAGGCCGCGTCCCACGGCGTTCACGAATCGGGCCGCCGGCTCGCCGCCCGCCCTGCGAGCCGCCTCGACGGCCGCGTGGACCCGGGCATGCGCGGGAATCCGTGTCAGGAACAGGGTCGAGTACGCCAGGATCATCAGGATTTCGAGGATCTCGGGGTTCGTCTGGTCCAGGGGCCGGTGGACCAGTCGCTGGATCACCGTGGCCAGCGCCGCCCGGCGTCGCAGCACGCCCATCACCAGTTCGTGCATCAGGCCGGCATCGCGTGAGCCTTCCGGGTACGCCGCCAGCGCCTCGTGAATCAGGTCGGTGGAGCGCGCACGGCCGTCCAGCACCTGGATCAGCAGTCGCGCGGCGTCACGTCGGGGATCGCCGGTGGCCCGCCGGCTCATGCGGATGCCTCGCCCGGCTCCGGGGTGGCCAGCATGCGGGTCACCGACGGGGTGCAGGCCAGACCGATCAGGATCCGGATCAGGATGACGGACAGGATCGAGGACGTCGAGTACGCATCGATGATGCCGACCCGGCAGGCCTCGGTCGTGGCCAGCGCCACCGGGACGTGCGCCGCGTAGAACCGGCGCATCAGCACCTGGGTGGAGCCCAGCCCCGACACCGAGATGGGGATGAACCCGACCAGGGACAGGATCGGCATGTACACCAGCAGATTCGCCACCGAGATGTGGGTGCCGAACGAGCGCAGGAACAGGTGGTTCATCACGGCGTACAGCACGATCAGCAGGGATCGCAAGGCCAGCGACACGGCCAGGTCCCGGGGCGCGATCCGGCGGAACGCCTCGAGCAGGTTGTGGGACGCGATGCGAACCAGCCAGGCCGGGCCCGTCGTCAGGCGCGAGAACGCGGCCAGCACCGGGACGCCGGACAAGGCCCCGACCGCCACCACCGAGATGGCCAGCGTGGCCGTCCCGTCGAACGGCGAGGCCCCCGCGGCCACCGCGATCAGGATCAGCGCGCCGAACACCGCCAGATCCACGAAGTTCAGCATCACGAAGGGGCTTCCCGCCGCCGCCCAGCCCCGATCCGTCCGGCGCTTGACGACGGCCGCCATCAGCACCAGCGCCAGGTTGTAGTTGACGATGTTCAGCAGGTACGACGCGCCCTTGACCCGCAGGAACTCGCGCACGCCGATCCGGATGCCGACGGCACCCAGCAGGTAGCGCAGCGTCAGGGTATCGACGACGTAGCCCCCCAGGGTCGCGAACACCGCGGTCAGCGTGAACAGCACGTAGTCCGCGCCGCGGAAGGCCTCCCATGCGGCCGCGAAATCGGTCGTGAACGCCAGGAAGCCCAGAAGCGACGCCGTGCCGACCCAGGCGATCGCGGCGCGCGCCCTGCCCTTGTTTCGTGTTGTCTCGGGGTGCCCGATGATGCCCCTCCCGCTCGGGCGCCATTGTAGCGGCAATGCGGACGTGATGCACCGGGAAGGTTCGGCCTGGGCCACGGAGCATCCCCCTTGTCCTGGCGCCCCCTGTGGCGAGGAGTGCGCGAACCGAATCGGGATTCAGCCCGTTTGACAGTGCGAGGACCGGGGTCTAGAGTACCGCCGGGTCCCAGGGCTTGTCGCAGGTAGGCCACGAAGCATGGACGGTCCCCCAGATGGCGCGTCTTTCGACGTTCACGCGTCCCCTGTTTCAGGGACGGGCGCCGTTCACGCTGTACGACATCCCGATTGCGCTCGGGGTGTTCGCCGTGATCCTGGCCATGGTCAGCGTGGGGCAAGGCATGACCGCCCCCGTGATGCCGGAATCCCTTGAGATCCACCTGGGCGTCGAGCACCTGCCCTACTACGCGATGCGCTCGATCGCCCGCATGTTCCTGGCCTATATCGCCTCGATGCTCTTCACGTTCGTGTTCGGCTCGCTGGCGGCCCACAACCGGACGGCCGAACGCATCATCCTGCCCCTGATCGACATCCTTCAATCGGTGCCGATCCTGGGCTTCCTGGCGGTCACCGTGAACGGGTTCCTGGCCCTGTTCCCGGGGTCCATGCTGGGCATCGAGCTGGCGGCGATCTTCGCGATCTTCACCAGCCAGGTCTGGAACATCGTCTATTCGTTCTTCCAGTCGGTGCGGGCGGTTCCTCGCGACCTGCGGGAGGGGGCGGCCATCTATCGCCTGAGTCCGTTCCAGCGGTTCGTCCGGCTGGAGGTGCCCTACGCGATGAACGGGCTGGTCTGGAACAGCATGGTCTCGTTCGGGGGCGGCTGGTTCTTCCTGGCGGCCAGCGAGGCGATCACCGTGCTGGGCAAGGACATCCGGTTGCCCGGCATCGGTTCGTACCTGGCGACGGCCGTCGAGCAGGGCGACCTGGCCGCCATCGGCATCGCGATTGTCGCCATGCTGGTCATCGTCGTGCTGCTGGACCTGCTGTTCTTCCGCCCGCTCCTGGCGTGGGCCCAGAAGTTCCATACCGGCGGCGCCTTCGAGGAGGACTACGACTCCTGGGTCCTGACGGCGCTGCAGCGGTCGAACATCGTGGAATGGGTCCAGACCCGCGTGCTGGACCCGATGGGCACGTTCCTGTTGTACCGGCTGCCCGTGCTGGTGCTGGGACGGTTCCGGGAGCGGACGTCGGCACCCGCGCGCCGCTCGGTTTCCTGGTTCGGGGCCGCGATCCTGCTGGTCGGGCTGCTGGCGCTGCTGGGGTACGGCGCCACCGGGATCATCCACGTCGTCGAGGGGATGACCTGGTCACGACTGGGGACCATCCTGCTGGCCGGGTTCGCGACCCTGGTGCGCGTGGCCTGCGCGGTGGGCATCGCGACGGCGCTGTGGGTGCCGGTGGGAACCTTCATCGGGCTTCGGCCCGGACTGGCGCGTCGGATCCGCCCGATCATCCAGTTCGGCGCCGCCTTTCCGGCCAATCTGGTGTTTCCGCTGGTCGTCCTGGTGTTCCTGAAACTGGGGGTGGACCTCAGCGTCGGCAGTGTCCTGCTGATGATCCTGTCCAGCCAGTGGTACATCCTGTTCAACGTGATCGTCGGGGCAATGGCGGTGCCCGAGGATCTGCGCGAGGTGTCCCGCGTCTTCCGGATGAGCCGGATGCAGCGGTTCCGGCACGTCGTTGCCCCGGTCGTCTTTCCCTACTGGGTCACGGGGGCGCTGACCGCGGCCGGGGGCGCCTGGAACGCCTCGATCGTCGCCGAGGTGGCGTCGTTCGGTTCCACCCGACTCGAAAGCTTTGGCCTGGGGGCCCTGATCGCCCGGTACACCGTCGAGGGGGACTGGCCGGGGATCCTCGTGTCCATCGCCGTGATGTGCCTGCTGGTCGTGCTGACCAACCGCCTGTTGTGGCGTCGGTTGTACCGGTACGCCGAGGAGCACCTGCGCCTGGAGGTGTAGTCGATGCCGAACCGAAACATCATCCTGGAGGCGCGGGACGTCTCGAAGTGGTACGGCGAGGGGGGCGGCCAGCAGGTCGTGGTCCTGAACCGCATGAACCTGGCGATCCGGGAGGGGCAGATCACCGCCCTGTTGGGGGCGTCGGGCTCGGGCAAGACGACGCTGTTGCGGATCCTGGCGGGACTGTCCCCGGCATCCGACGGCCAGGTGCTGTACCATGACCAGCCGCTGACCGGCGTCAATCCGGGCGTATCCATCGTGTTCCAGTCGTTCGCGTTGTTCCCGTGGCTGTCGGTCGTCGAGAACGTCGAGATCGGCCTGCTGGCCCGCGGGATGGAACGTCGTCAGGCCCGGGAGAAGGCGGTCGCGGCCATCGACATGATCGGCCTGGACGGCTTCGAGGACGCGCGCCCTCGCGAGTTGTCCGGGGGCATGAAGCAGCGGGTCGGCTTCGCCAGGGCGCTGGTGATGGAGCCCGAGGTTCTGTGCATGGACGAGCCGTTCTCGGGCCTGGACGTCCTGACCGCGGAAAACCTGCGCGGCGAGCTGATGGATCTGTGGCACGAGCGCAAGCTGTCCACCAAGGCGCTGCTGGCGATCACCCACAACATCGAGGAGGCGGTCTGGATGGCCGATCGCGTCGTGTTGCTGTGGGGCAACCCCGGCCGCGTCGCCGACACGCTGGAAATCTCGCTGTCGCATCCCCGGGACCGCAAGTCCCCCGAGTTCCGGCGGATCGTGGATCGCATCTATACCATCCTGGCCCGCCCGTCCGAGATCGAGTCCCAGGGACGCATCCGGCCCCTGGCGCTGCGGCGGTTCCAGAAGCTGCCCCACGTCCGCATGGGCGCGCTGACCGGCCTTCTGGAACTGCTGCTGGACCGCGGCGGGCGCGAGGACATCTATGCGCTGGAGGGCGACCTGGGGCTGGAGGCCGACGAACTGCTGCCGTTGACCGAGGCGGCCACCGTGCTGGGATTCGCCCAGGTCCAGGAGGGTGACATCCGCCTGACCGAGATGGGGCGCCAGTTCGCCGACGGCGACATCCAGGAGCGCAAGCAGGTGTTCCAGGAGGCCGTCGCCAGCACCGTCGTGCTGGTGGGCCAGATCCTCAACGCGTTGCACCAGGCTCCTCGCCGCGCGATGAACGAGGAGTTCTTCATGGAATTCCTGGAGCACCACTTCACCGAGGAGGAGGCCTGGCGCCAGCTGGAAACCGCGGTGGACTGGGGTCGCTACGCCGAGCTGTTCGCCTACGACGAGCAGGCCGGGCAGTTGTACCTGGAGGACGAGCCCTCCGAGCCCGAGCGGGACGCGCTGGACGCGAACGACGGCGCGGGACCGCCCCTCTGATTTCGCCGATTCGATAGCCGGCGCGTGGTCGAAGGGGCCCCGGCCCATTTCCTGGGTGTGGTGCGCCCGGGGGTCGGGCGCGATCCGGAGTCAAGTCGGGTGGGAAGCGTCGGGCCCAAACGCCTACGCGTTGCGCAGGCGGTCGATGATCCGGTCCTTGATGGGGTTGCCGGTGGTTCCGGAAGGCAGCCGGTCGGCCACCAGCGAGGCCTCGATCATGGCGATGCGGGCGCGGGTCTCGGGGAACTGCACGCCGCGGCGGGGCAGCGAGGCCGTCAGCGGCTCGGAGATCCCGAACTTCATGCGGACGTAGCGCTCCTCTTCCTCCGACAGCAGATCCTGCCGGATGGCGGTACGAACGTCCGCGACGGTCAGTGTTTCGACGGCAGCGGTCACCTGGGTCTTGCGGTCCACTTCTACCTCCCTATGGCGGCCCATCGGGGCCAGCGGCGATCATAACGCCGCCCTGAAAACAGGGTCAAATGCACGACATCGTCCATCGAAAACGGCGGGTTGTGCGCCAACCTCCCGCGGGTTCACTCGTCCCGGTCCAGGTCGCGCTGCCGCAGCAGGTACTCCAGGCTCTTGCGGTGGATCCCGGCGATACGCGCGGCCTTCGACACGTTGCCCTCGGTCCGTTTCAGCAGGCGGCCGAAATACCGCGTCTCGAACGACGACACCAGGCGGTCCTTCTCGTCCTTGAACGGCTGGTCAAAGTCGATGGTCAGCACCTCGTCCGGATCCGCGCCCTCGCGCCGGGACGCCGTGCGCGTGGGCGGCGGCAGCTCCAGGGGCTTGGCGGCACCCTGGAGCGCCCCGGCAAGGATCACCGAGCGTTCCAGGAAGTTGCGCAATTCCCGAACGTTGCCCGGCCAGGGGTGCCCCTTCAGGCGCTCCATGGTGTCGTAGGAAAGGCGGGCGGCCGGCACGCCATGGCGGGCGGCCAGTTCCCCCAGGAAGTGGTCCGCGAGCATGGGGATGTCCTCGGGGCGCTTGCGCAGCGGGGGAAGCTGGATCCGGATCACGCCAAGCCGATAGAACAGATCCTGGCGGAAATTGCCCGTCTCGACCTCGGCCTCCAGATCCCGGTTGGTTGCGCACAGGATTCGCACGTCCAACTGGACGCGCCGGTTGCCTCCGACCGGCTTGATTTCCTGCTTCTCGATGGCGCGCAGCAGCTTCGGCTGGAGGTCCGGGGGCAGTTCCCCCACCTCGTCCAGGAACAGCGTGCCGCCGTGCGCTTCCTCCATCGCGCCGATCCGGTCCCGGACCGCCCCGGTGAATGCCCCGCGCACGTGGCCGAACAGCTCGCTTTCCATCAGTTCGCGGGGGACCGCCGAGCAGTCGAACACGATGAACGGGCGGGCGCGACGGGGGCCGAACTGGTGCAGCGCCTCGGCGACCAGCTCCTTGCCGGTGCCGCTTTCGCCCTCGATCAGCACGGTCGCGTCGGTCGGCACGACCCGCTTGAGCATGGCGAAGATCTCGCGCATCTCGACGGACTGGCCCAGCAGTCGCCCGAACCGGGATTCCCGGGCGATCGACAGTTCCACCTCTTCACTGCCCAGGCTGAACACCAACGTCGTCTGACCCAGTTGGATTCGGGCCTCGGCCGGCAGATAGGCGCCGGTCACGCGCATCCCCGAGACGACGACGCCGTTCTTGCTGGCCTCGTCGGCGATCTTGTATCCGGCGGGGTCGAACTGGATGCGCGCGTGCGTTCGGGAAACGGTCGGATCGGTCAGGACCAGGTGGTTGTCCGGCCCCGTGCCCAGGTAGACCTGGCGCCGCTCGAACGTCCGGCTCATTCCCTTGTCGGGGCCCTCGACGACCCGCAGCGTGTATTTGCGCAGCTTCATCGAGTCCACCGGCAGGTCGATGTGGACCGTTCGGGTGCCCTCGGGTTCGCTCATGGTGCCTCCAGCTCCAACGTGCCCAGGGCTCGAACGACGCCGGGCTCGACCAGGAAGGTTTCGGTTCGGGTCCGGTCGTCGGTCCGCGAGCGCAGCTCGACCGTGTGCCGTCCGGCCGCCAGCGGGATGTCCACCAGGTTGCCCTGGGTCTGCAGCGGCGTGCCGTCGATGCGAACCTCGCAGTTCGCCGGGAAGAAGCGGAACTTGACCCGGCCGGGCTTCGGGGGCAGTTCCAGGGTGATCGCGGAGGGTCCCTCGGCCCCCAGCGCCGCCGAGCGGCTTCCCCCTTCGGCATCACGCGCCTCGATGCGCAGGCCTCCGGGCGGTACGGAGACATCGACCGGTGCCGTGCCCAGGCGGCGGGTGCCCGCCCAGATCTCGCCGCCGGGAGGCTCGGTCCGGACGGTGACGATACGTCGTGCCGGCGCCGGCGGGGGCGCCCCGGTCGGTGGGGCGTTCTCGGGGGCATCCTCGGCGGCATGGGCCGCGTCCACCGAGCCGGTGGCGCCTGCCGGGGGGATGTCCGGCGTCGCCGAGGCGTCGTCCACCGCATCCTCGATCGCATCCGGGGCGGGATTGACGAGCGCCGCCGCCGTGGCGGGCGCCGGGGAGATCGGGGGTGGCGCCGGGCTTCGAGGCCGGGTCAGAATCAGCGCGCCCGCGGCCCCCAGAACCAGCCCCGCCAGCACCAGGGCCAGGGCGACGCGTCTGCGGAAGATTCGGGGAACCGCCGCGGGCGCCGGGGGGTGGGCGGTGGCGTGGACCGTCCGCGTGCCCTCCGGGCCGACGTCATCGATTCTGCCGACGGGACCACGGTGGAAGCGGTCGGTGCTTCGGGCGTCCAGTCCCCCGGTTCCTGCCTGGGCCAGCAGGGCCGCCGCGATGTCGTCCAGGGACGCGGCGGACACGGGGCGTTCCGCGATCGGTCGTGGCGACAGGCCGGCCAGGAAGTCGGCCAGCGATCGGGCCGAAACGATCGTGTGGGCCTCCAGCAGGTACGCGGTCAGCGCCTGTCCGAACGCGTCCATCGAGGGGTACCGATCGGCGGGCGATGCGTTCAGGGCGCGCATGATCACGGCGTCCAGCGAGGGCGCCACCCAGGGAGCCACCTGGCGCAGCGGGGCCGGGGCGCACCGCCGAACCTGGTCGATGACCGCCACGTCCGAGGGCCCCTCGAACGGTCGTTGGCCCGCCAGCATCTCGTAGGCGACAACCCCCAGGCTGAAGATGTCCGACCGGGCGTCCACGTCGCCGCCGGACACCTGTTCCGGGGACATGTAGAAGACCTTGCCGTGGAGCGTGCCCGGCAGGCTCAGCGACAGGCGTGCCGCGGCCTTGGCCACGCCGAAGTCGGCCAGCTTGACCTGGCCGTCCTTGGACATCAGCAGGTTCGCCGGACTGACGTCCCGATGGACGATGCCCATCCGCGCGCCGTCCGGTCCGGTGCGTTCGTGGGCGTAGGCCAGCGCCTTGGCCATCTCGACCAGGATGTACAACGCCAGCGGCTCCGGGACTCGCCGCTCCTCCTGTCGCAACAGCGCCAGCATCTCCTTCAGGTCCATGCCATCGACGTACTCCATGGCCATGAAGTACTCGCCATCGACCTGGCCGACCTCGTAAACCTGGACGATGTTGCCGTGGGTCAGCGAGGCGGCCACGCGCGTCTCGTCGACGAAGCGTTCGATGAAGTCGGTTTCTCGGGCCAGGTGGGGCAGGATCTTCTTGATGACGACCAGTCGCTCGACGCCCGGCAGGCCGGCCTGGCGCGCCAGGAGGATTTCGCCCATCCCCCCGGCCCCCAACGGTCGTACGATCTCGTATCGACCGAACCGCTGGCGTTCCGCGTCCACCCGTTCCTCCCTCCGGGCGAAGATTCTAGCACCGATGGGGAGTTTCGACCATGCGGACTTCGGGGCGCCCGGGGGGGGCTTTCCGCGGTTGCATTCCCGGAATTCCCTGTCCTAGACTGTGCGCACGGAGGCCGTTATCCATGCCGGCGATCCAGGCATCCCAACTGGCGCAGATGGCCAAGATGAACTTCAAGGCGAATGCCATCGTGCTGCCGGAGCGCTTCCAGGGGTTCACCAGTCAGGCCCCGTTCGACGCCTCCGACCAGAAGGCGCCCGATGCCTCCGCCCTGTTCGGTTCGGCATCGACGCTGCGCTATCACGTCGATACGGCTCGGACGATCGGCCAGGGGTTCGAGGCGCTGATCGATGCGTGCGCCGACACGATCGCCCGGGGGCACGCCCAGTGGCAGGCGGCGGCCAAGTTCGTCGGGGTGCTGATCAACGGGCCCGTGGGGATGATCGTGCCGGGCACCCTGATCGGGCCGCCGTCGATGTCGGGGCCGATGCTGGCGGCGTCGGCGAACGTGGCCGGGCGACAGCCGATGTTCCTGCAGTACGTCCAGTCGATTACCGGGGCCATCGGCACGGCCTTCCTGGTGTGGCAGTCCGGGTACATGGGCACCCTGATGTACCCGTCCGGTGCGGCGTGCTCGATCACGATGGCGCCGGCACCGAACCTGCCGATGCCGCTGGCGGCCGGGGCCAGTCCCGCGGGGGATGCGATGATGACTCCCGGGACGCTGGCGGGGTTGATGCTGGGGATGCACGGCGCGCCGGGGAACCACGCGCAACCCCTGTTCATGGCGTTCGCCCAGGCGTTCTCGGTCGCGTTCACCCAGTGGAAGACCACGACGCAGATCCTGAACGTGACGGGGGTTGGCGGGTTCGCGCCGCCCCCGCCGGCGCCTCCAGGGCCGGTGGCGATGGCCATCGGGGCGGGCGGCGTGCTTCAGTAGGAGGAGAGGGATGCCCGGAGCGGCCCGGATCGGCGACAACTCCCGGTGCGACGCGGATGTCCACGGGTGTCCGGCATGCGTCCACTCGGTGGTCGGCCCCGCGGTGACCGGTTCGCCCGACGTGCGCATCAACGGGCGGCCCGCCGTCCGGGTCGGCGACACAGGGATCCACGCGGCCTGCTGCGGCCCCAACACGTGGACGGCGACGGTCGGGTCGGCGACGGTCCTGATCAACGGCAAGCCGGCCCACCGAAAGGACGATATCGACCAGCACTGCGGCGGGATCGGCCGGATGATCGACGGCAGTCCGGACGTGCTGATCGGGGGATGATGCCGCGCGCAGGGTCTCGTCGCGTCCCTTGACAGAGCCGCAGGGGCCCCGGGATACTGCTCCCCAGGATGGACGCGGGGCATCGCCTTGTCGGGGGCTCGCGTCGTTCGCGACGGGGGCCATCTTGCAACCTTCCCAGACGACACGGGCTTGGCTTGCATTGTCCGGGGGCGCTCGCGTCTTCCTGGTGGCCCTCTTCCTGGCGCTAGCCTTGCTGTTGTGGCGCTTCGGCACCGTGGCGGACCTGGGCTGGGTCCTGTCGGCGGCCGGGGCCGGCGCATTGTTCGCCCTTGTCGCGAGCCTCACGCCGTCCCGCCGCGTCGCGGTCATCCTGCTGGCCCTTTCGGCGGCGTGCGGCGTCTTTCTGCTGGGGTTTCCGGGCCCGTGGACGCTGGTGGTCGTGGTCGTTGCCTGGTCGGTCGCCCTGGTCGGCACGATGCATGCGGCCTGGATCGACGGGGAGCGCACTCCAGCCGGGCTGGGCCGCGCCCTGGCGTTGGGGGCGGCCGTGGTCGCCACGATCGGTCTGCGCGTTTGGCTGCAGCCGGCGGCACCGTTGCGGGTCGAGGATTGGCTGCTGCTGGACCAGGCCCAGGGGCTGGCCGTTCCATCGGAGTTTGGTCGCGGCCACACGACGGCCGTGCTGCTGGCGCTGCTGGGCGGCCGTACCTTCGAGGCTCTCTTCGCACTGAACACGGTGGCCTGCGGCCTGTACGCGGTTCCCGCCTACCTGCTGGCCACTTCGTGGTTCCGGAGTCGGCTGGCGGGCGGGCTGGCGGTACTGCTGATTGCCGCCAATCCCTACCTTTCCTGGTACGGCCGGACCGGCGACTACCACGCGATCGGGAATCTGGCGTTCCTGGCGGCCGTGGCGGCCGCGTTCGCCTATCGCATCCGCCAGCGGACCGGCCTGGCGGTGCTGGCGGTCACCTGGGCGATTCTGGCCGTGATGGCCCAGGCCGAGGTCATCGTGCTGCTGGTGCCGCTCCTGCCGGTGGTGCTCTTCTTCCGCACCGGCGCGCCGCTGCCTCGGCGTCGTGCCGTCGTCGCCGGCGCCGTGGCGTGCGTCGTTGCCCTGGCGCCGCGCGTTCGGGCGTTCCTGACTCCGGACCCGATCGACATCGACCCGGCCACCGGAGCCGCCTACACGTTCGTCGGTTCCCTGGACGGGGCGCTGGACGGGGCCGCGGGGCCGGCGGTTCGTGGCGGACTTGCCCTGCTGGCCGAGTGGATGGGCTCCCAGGTGCCTGCCGCCTTCTGGACGCTGGTCACCGAGTCCACGACGTTGCCGGTCGCCACGCTGTTTGGCATCGCCGGGGTCTGGGTCCTCCTGGACGCGGGGCGACGCTGGCTGGCGGCGGGGGCCGGACTGCTGGTGCCGGCCTTCGTGGTGCTGTACTACGGCACGCACCAGCACACGGTCGTGGGGCACTCCCACCAGGATGTGCTGCCGATTGTCCTCCTGGGCGTGCTTGGGGGGGGCGCGGTGGCCTGGGTGGTCCAGGTTGCGTCGGGCTGGGGGCGCGTTCTGGTCGTTGCCGGGTGCGCGGCCGTGGTGGGGGTGTCGGCCTGGACCGGCTTCGACGCACAGAGGCTGCGCGGTCCGGGGCATGCAACCTGCGAATACCGGTTCCTGGTATCCTGGATGGACGCGCTTCCGGATGGCGCCAACGTCTGCGCCTTTCGGCCGGCTCGCCTGCGCTACCTGGGCGCGGTGCGGTCGCGACTGCGCGACTGTGACGCCGGGGCTCCGGATTCGTTGGCGCCGACGGGGGGCGAGCCGGTCTGGGTCGTCCTGGCCGGGGTTCTGGATGACGAGGCTTCGGGGGTGCGCCGGGGCGTTCGAACGGCACGGGACCGGGCCGATTCGTTCGCGGCGGCGATCGGATATCGGATCGGGGAGGCCACGCCGGCGCCCTGCGGCGTCGCCCAGGAGCACGCCGCCTGGCTGCTGAAGGCCGAGCCCTAGGGGCTTCGGATGGGACATGTGGCCAGGCCAGGCCGATCGGGCCTGGACCGCGCAAGGTGGACATGACGGGGCGTGTCGCATTCGTCTTTCCTCGGGTCCGGTACCAGTCCGGGGACCCGCCCCTGGGGATTGCCTCCCTGGCGGCTGTGTTGCGTCGCGACCGTCCCGGGCTGGATGTGCGGGTGATCGACGGCACGTTCCTGGGGGGGCTGGCTCGCCTGCGGGACGCCGTGGTTTCGGCCGCGGCCGATGTGGTGGCCATCTACGTCGATTCCCTGATGGTGTCGGATGCCCTTGCGATGGCGGGGGCGGCGCGTGCGGCGGGTGCATTCACGCTGGCCGGCGGTCCGCTGGCCTCGGTGGCTCCCGAACTCCTGCTTCCCGGATTCGATGCCGTGTTTCGCGGCGAGGGCGAGCCGGCCATCGCCCCCCTGGTGGATCGCATCCTGGCGCGCGCCTCGCTGGAGGACGTTCCGGGTCTGCACCTGCCGGGACCCGACGGGACGCCGATTGACACGGGCGCGCCTTCGCATCCCGCGGATCTGGATTCCCTGCCGTTTCCCGCGTGGGACCTGCTGGACATGGGGCGCTACATCCGGATGTGGCCCTACCTGGACTCGATCCGGATGGACATGACCGGGACGAACGTCGTGGCGTCGCGGGGGTGCCCCTGGCAGTGTACCTACTGTCAGCCGACCCTGTCCGCCATCTTCGGGCGCCGCATCCGGCGGTACGGTCCCGAGCGGGTTGCCGCCGAGGTGGCCGAGCTTCAGACCCGGTTTGGCATCGACGGCGTCTTCTTTCACGACGACACCATGACCGCCAGCGCCCAGTGGCTGGACGCGATGTGCGCCGCGCTTCTGCGCCTGCCTCGCCGGGTGCTGTGGGGGTGCAACTCGCGGGTGGACTCGCTGACCCCGGCCCTGGTGGATCGGATGGTCGAGGCGGGCATGCGCACGGTGCATCTGGGGGTCGAGTCCGGCAGCCGGCGCGTTCGCGAGGACGTCCTTGACAAGCACGTCGATCCCGACCACCTTCGGACCCTGGTGACGCACCTGCGAAGTCGCGGGGCGCACGCACTGGGCTTCTTCATGCTGGGGTCCCCCACCGAGTCGCTGGGCGAGATGATCGAGACGATCCGGATGGCTCGCCGCCTGGAACTGACCGAGGCCACGTTCTCGATCACCTCGGTTCTGCCGGGG
Source organism: Myxococcota bacterium (assembly GCA_029975745.1). Taxonomy (GTDB): domain Bacteria; phylum Myxococcota_A; class UBA9042; order DTJE01; family DTJE01; genus DUVQ01. The sequence goes on from JARKOL010000072.1 coordinate 14,676, forward strand.
AGCCGCCTTCGGGAGCGGGTCGCCTCGGACCCGCGCTTCGCCATTCGTGACGGCGTGGATGCCGACTACTACCGGCGCCGGAACTTCATCGATCGCGGCAGCCTGCTGGGTGACGCATCGCTTCGAGCGATCCAGTATGCTGGCCTGGTCGGTTTCTACCTGCACCCACTGCGGGCGGGCTACCTGGCCCGGCACCTGACGTCCCCACTGGGGCTGGCAAAACTGGCGATGAAGGCCAGCCGCTTCCTGAAGCCGCTCGAATGAGCGGCATTCAGGGAATGGGGTGCCCCGCGCAACAGCATTCTCGAAGCGATCCGTCCGACGCTACCGATCGATGTTGTCGCCTTCGTAGATGTGGAAGTACATCATCAGGTAGCGCCAGTCCAGGCCCGCCGCGACGCCTCGGGTCATGTACGGCAGCAGCGCGGTCAGGTATCCGGTCCGCCGGCGCGCAATCATGCGCAACCAGCGTCGCCCGAACGTCAGCGCGTAGGCCGCGAACTGGTAGGCTTCGACCGTGCGCGGCCCCCAGTCGCTGCCGAAGGTGGTTCCGCCCCAGGTGATGTTGTTGGCGGCCTCGTAGCGCTGCTCGTCGATGCCGCCGCCGGTCCCCTGGAACTGTGCGCGTCCTTCCTGGGTGAAGGGTTTGTACACGAAGAAGGCGCTGCGGGCTGCATCCAGTTCCCAGGCCAGCCGGATGGTTTGCCGGAACGTGCGGCGGGTCTCCTCGGGGCCGCCCAGAATGTAGAACGCAGTGAAGTGAATGCCGTTCTCCTGCGCCAATCGGTTGATGCGGCGGATGCGCTCGGAATCGATGCGTTTCTTGAAGACCTCCATCCGGATGCGGTCGTCTCCCGACTCGATTCCCACTCGAAGCAGGCCGCACCCCGATCGCGCCAGCAGCCGGATCTTGTCCTCGGACAGATGGTCGATCCGCGAAAAGGCCGAGAACCGGATTCGATCCGCCAGGCCCAGGCGTCGGTACTCGGCGCAGAACGCCTCGAGCCAGCGATCGTCCATGGTGAACACGGGGTCGAAGACCTGGAACATGCGCAGTCCACGGTGGGCGTAGAGCTCGTGGTAGTGGGCCAACTCGGCAGCGAAGCCCTCGGGCGAGCGCAGCCGGAAGTAGCGTCCGGCCTGCTTCAAGGCGCCGGCGTACCCCTGAGCATCGCAGAAGGTACACTGGTAGGGGCAGCCCCGGCTGCCCTGAACGTACAGCATGCCAAAGAAGTACAGGTAGCGGTCCAACTCCTCCCACAAGTCCCAGTCCAGCCACGGGAGCCGGTCCAGGTCGGCCGTGTAGCCGACACCTTCGTTGCGAACCTCGCCGCCCCCGGGGACCCGAACCCACAGGCCGGGGATGCCCTCGAAGCCGGCGTGATCCTGCAGGCGGTCCAGGTACGCAACCAGGGCATCCTCGCCATCACCTCGGATCACCGCGCTCACCTCGGGGATGGCGAACGCATCCTCGGGCGACACGGTGGCGTGGTGTCCGCCCAGCAGGATCGGAACGGGCGAGATGCGGCGGGCCTCGGCGACGATTCGCCGGACATATTTCATGTACATCGTGTTGCAGGACAACGCGATGACGTCCGGTTGCTTGCGGTCGATCTCGCGGCGCAAGTGTCGTTGCCAGTCGCGCGAATGGAACGTCAAGTCGCAGATCGCGGCTCGATGCCTGGACGTCTGGTTCAGGAACGAGGCCAGGACCGACACGCCGATGTCCAGCGCGCTGAAGTCGCCCTCGAGCACCCCGTTGACGAACAGGACGCGCAGACCCTGGCGTGCCTCTTGATTTCGTGGGGTTCCCGGCATCTCGTGGGCCTCGCCTGCACCCTGACGAGGTTGTACGGGAGCAGGGGGCCGAAGTCAAGGCAAAGCGGGGGGCGAATCCCGGACGACAGCGTTTTCAAGTCCCCAGCAATCCACAGGTTTCGGCGAGTCGCCTCGGCGGTTCCCTCCGTCGGTCGGTTTGACTTCGGGGCCGATCGGCGCTACTTCTGAAGGGTCTCAAGCCTCCTCGCATTCGGGAGGGTTCCATGGCAGAGCGAGCGGACATGACATTGGCGGCACTGCGACAACTGGCTGTCGAGCGAGGGATCTCCGGGGCTTCCCGGATGCGCAAGGCGGACCTGGAGCGTGCCCTGGCGGCTGCGGTTTCGCGTCCCGCCAAGGGCGGCAAGGCCTCGGGGAAGGCCCCGGAGAAGCCGGTCGCGACCCCGAAGGCGGCCTCCAAGGCGAAGCCGGCCTCCAAGGCGAAGGCGGCCTCCAAGGCGAAGCCGGCCTCCAAGGCGAAGCCGGCCTCCAAGGCGACGCCGGCACCCAAGGCGAAGCCGGCCACAAGGGCGAAAGCGGCTCCCACGGCGAAGCCGGCCCGAGTCAAGGTCGCGCCGCGTCCGGTGGACGCTCCTGACATCGTGGACGTCGCGCCCGAGGCGGCCTCCGTCTGGGAGGTCACGGCGGCCAAGTACAATCTGAACGTCGCGCCGGCCATCCCGGACGAGGATCTGGGCCTCCTGCCGGCCGCCTATGGCGAGGACCGCCTGATCCTGGTACCGCGGGACCCGGAGTGGGTGTTCCTGTACTGGGAACTCAGCGATGCCTCGTACCGGCGCGCGCTGGCCCTGGTGCCCGGTGGCCGGGTCGTGTTGCGGCTCTACGTCGAGCAGGATTCGGGCGCCACCGGCGTCACCGAGCAGGACGTGGGGGCGGACCGTCGTCGCGTCTATGTTCGCGCCCGTGGCGGGGACCGCGCGATGATGGCCGAGCTGGGACTGCGCGGAGCGGGCGAGGTGTTCGTCACGATGGTCCGCTCGGAGCGGACCCTGGTTCCGGCGGCCCGCGTGCGTCCCGGGGCGCCGAAATTCATGGCCGTGCCGTTCGACGTGCCGTTGCGGACGTTGCGCGAGCAGGGGCACGTTGCCGGCGGTCGTTTCGTCGATTCGCGCGGTCGCCTGCTGACCGAGGCGGAATTCCGCCGCCTGTTCGGCCGGGCCGTTCCGGGATCCCGTCACCGATGACGCCGCACCCGACACAGGATGGTGCCATGTCGCAAGGCTATCTTTCCCTGGTTCTGCACGCGCATCTGCCGTTCGTCAAGCACCCGGAGTACCCGGAATTCCTGGAGGAAGACTGGTACTTCGAGGCGGCGGTCGAGACGTACCTGCCCCTGCTGGAGATGTTCGAGCGGCTGGAGGCCGACGGCGTTCCCTACGGGATGAACCTGGTCGTCACGCCCACGCTGGCGGCGATGATGTCGGACCCGCATCACCAGCAGCGCCTGCGCGGATACATCGAGAAGACGCTGGTCCTGCTGGAGCGCGAGGATGCCCGGCT
>JARKOL010000076.1 GCA_029975745.1 Myxococcota bacterium
CCGGGGTGGCCATCGGCGCGGTGGCCGTCGGGTGTCGCGGCGGTGGCGGTCTGGACGGCGCGCTGTCCGCGGTTGGGGCCGGAACGACTGCGACGCAGTCCAAGGGAGGAGTCATCATGCAGATTCGCGCCGTGATCGAACGATCGGAGTCCGTGCCCACGCTGGAGGGCGCTGGCGTCCACCTGCACCGCGCCTTCGGGTTCCAGCAGGACAATCGGTTCGACCCGTTCCTGCTGCTGGACGACTTCCGGTCGGACGACCCCTCGTACTACCGTCCGGGGTTTCCCTGGCATCCGCACCGGGGCATCGAGACGATCACCTACGTGACCGCGGGCGAGGTCGATCACGGGGACAGCCTGGGGAATCACGGCACGATCGGCCCGGGAGACGTCCAGTGGATGACCGCCGGAAGCGGCATCATTCACCAGGAGATGCCGCGCGGCGATATCCAGGGGCGGATGCACGGCTTCCAACTGTGGGCGAACCTGCCTGCCTCGACCAAGATGATGGCGCCGCGCTACCGCGAGGTGAAGGCCGCGGACATTCCCGCCGTGGCACTGCCGGGCGGTGTCCTGGTGAAGGTCGTTGCGGGCACGGTGGCCGGGGTTGCCGGACCGGTGCGGGACGTCGTGATCGAGCCGGAGTACCTGGATGTGTTCGTGCCCGCCGGCGTCGTCTTCGAGCATGCCATCCCGGGGGCGCACTCGGCCTTTGCCTATGTGTATCAGGGGGTGGGACGCTTCGGGACGGACTCGGAAGGTGGCGAGGCCGGCAATCGGACGTTGCTGCGGTTCGGCGACGGGGACGGCGTCCGGATCGAGGGGCTGGCTCCCGACGGGGTGCGGCTTCTGCTGGCGTCCGGCCGCCCGCTGCGCGAGCCGATCGCCTGGCGCGGCCCGATTGTCATGAACACGTCCGAGGAACTGGCCGAGGCATTCCGGGAGTTCCGGGAAGGGACGTTCCTGAAGCACCAGAAGTAGATGAATCTGAGTCTTGCGGGATAATGGATACGAAGACTTGTACGCGCTTGTCGCCGCTTGTCACCGTTTCGCTTTCCGGGGCGGTTTCGGTGTGACGGGCCCCTCCACGAGGAGCCGCACGCTACACCGCCGGGCCGCGTCCCGAAGCCGGTCGTCGAGCGTTGCCAGCGGCAGGCCCTCCCGCATGGCGAGGTCGAGGTAGGAGGCGTCGTAGACGGACAGCCCCTGTTCACGGGCCAGGGCGAGGGTGGACGTGATGACGTGGGACGGGGTCTCCGTCACGACCGAGATCGGCAGCGACAGGATCGATTCCCGAAGCCACGCCGCGTTCGACACCGAGAGTCGCTTGCGCCGTTCCGCGCACAGCATCGCGTTCGCGAACTCCAGGGGCCAGATGGCGGGGACGCGGGCCGTGTACCGATCCAGCAACCCGATCACGATGTGTGCCTCTTCGGTGCGCTCTTCGCGCAGCCCCCAGGCCATCACCACCGAGTTGTCGAGGACGAATACGGCATCGCTCAATCGCGGCCCTCCTCGATCC
>JARKOL010000078.1 GCA_029975745.1 Myxococcota bacterium
CCTGAACATCCTGGTGGCCATCGTCGCCGGCGTCCTGGCGCTGGGCGAACGACTGGCGCCGATCGAATGGGCCGGCGCGCTGGCGATGGTCGGGGGAGCGGTCCTGCTGTCCGTGGGTGCGGGCGCGGCCGTCGTGCCGCCGGCGGGTTTCGAGGCGTCCGCGCTGGTGCTGACGGCAATCGGAGTCGTCACGGTGGTTGCCATCCTTGCGGCGACGCGGTCCGGACGCTTCCGGCCCGAGATCCTGTTCGCCGCCGCGGGCGGACTGACGTTCGGCCTGGCCAACGTCCATCTGAAGGTGCTGACCCTGCACCTGGCCCAGGTGATGGGCGGCACGGGCGACCTGGTGGTGGCCGCCCTGTCGGACTGGGCGCTGTGGGGTGTGATCGTCGCGAACGGCGTGGGCTTCGTCTGCTTCCAGATGGCCTTGTCCAACGGACGCGTCGCCGTGGTCAACACCCTGAACACGATCGGGTCGGTCGTGCTGCCGGTCGCATCCGGGTTCGTCGCGTTCGGCGAAACCCCAAGCGCCACGCGCGTCGCCGGCATTGCCGTCGTCGTGGCCGGCACGGCGATGTTGATCGGCGGCGGGCGTCGCGAGTGACTCCCGGGCGCCGCCGTGGCGACGCACGAGCCCCAGGAGGCCCCATGAGCCGCAACCTGTTGGCCTTCCGTTTGCGTCCCCCCTCCCGGCCGACGCCGCCCTGGCACCATCCTATGTGAGGTCATCCCATGGCGAATTCCGACGACTTTCCGCGCCTGCCCTCGGTGGATCGGGTGCTGGCGCGCCTGGCTCCCGCGACGATGGTTCCCCAGTCGCGGCGCGCCCACATCGTGGCCTCGGTCCGGGACCAGTTGGCGACCCTGCGGGACCGGATTCGCCAGGGAAACCCGCCCACCGACGCCGAGTGCCACCCCGATGCGGTCGCGCGCGCGGCGATGGCCCGGGCCTCGACCCGTCTGGAGGGTTCGCTGCGTCCGGTCGTGAACCTGACCGGCATCGTCCTGCACACCAACCTGGGACGGGCCCCGCTGGCGCCCGTCTGGCTTGACGAGGCGCGGGATCGCGTCGCCGGTTACTGCAACCTGGAGTTCGACATCGATGCCCGAAGGCGCGGGTCTCGAAACGATCACGCGGCCGATCTGCTGCGACGCGTCGTGCCCCAGGCCGAGGCCGCCCTGGTCGTCAACAACTGCGCGGCGGCCGTCCTGCTGACCCTGACCGCGCTGGCGCGAGGTCGCGAGGTCGTGGTCTCGCGGGGCGAACTGGTCGAGATCGGGGGGGGCTTCCGGGTGCCCGAGGTCATGGCCGCTTCGGGCGCGCGTCTGGTCGAGGTCGGGACCACCAACCGGACCCGCCTGGCCGACTTCGAGGCCGCGATCGGCCCGGATACGGCGCTCCTGTTCAAGGCCCACCGTTCGAACTTCCGCATGACCGGATTCGTCCAGGATGTGGACATCGGCCAGATGGCGACGCTGGCCCACCGTCACGCCCTGCCCGCCGTGTTCGACCTGGGCAGCGGCCTGGTGTCGCCCCAGGGGATCGCGGCGGCCGAGGGCGAACCTGGCCCCCGGGACATCCTGGCCGCCGGCGCCGACCTGGTCTGCATCTCCGGGGACAAGCTGCTGGGCGGGCCCCAGGCGGGCATCATCCTGGGACGCGAGGCATGGGTGGAGCCACTGCGCACCCATCCCCTGATGCGAGCGCTGCGGGTGGACAAGCTGACCCTGGCCGTGCTCGAGGCGGTCCTGCGCCGCCACCTGTCCGGCGACCTGGATCGAATCCCGGCGCTGGCCGCCCTGCGCCTGTCCCCCCAGGGCGTTCGCCGGCGCTGCGTCGCCTTGGTGCGCCGACTGCGGCAGGCCGGATTGCCCGAAGGGCTGCACCTGGACATCGTGCCGACCCGCGCCGAGACCGGCGGAGGCACGTTGCCCGCCACGCCCCTCCCGTCCTATGGGGTCGCGATCCGCCTGGACGGCGTGCCCGAGGACGTCGTGGACGCCCGACTGCGCGCCGGCGGGCCTCCCGTGGTCGGCCGGGTCCAGGACGGCGCCGTCGTTCTGGACCTGCGAACCCTGCTGCCAGGCCAGCAGGGCGTCGTCGCCCGGGCCATCCTGGAACTGGCCGGGAACCCGGGATTCCATCCGGCGCCCGCTTCCGGGATTGACACGGATGACCCGCGGTGATTTATTCCCTCCCGGAGACGGAAGGGGACCCGGTGGCCCTCGCGGACTTCAAATCCGTTGCGCGGCGTGACGAGCGTCGTGGGTGGGTTCGATTCCCAAGCGTCTCCGCCAGTTGACCCCTTGGACATCGGAGCCGCCCGCCCCATGGGAATCGAAGCCGCCAATGCGCCCATTCATCTGCCCGTCATCATCGGCACCGCGGGCCACATCGATCACGGCAAGTCCAGCCTGGTGCGCGCACTGACCGGAACCGACCCCGACCGCCTGAAGGAGGAAAAGGAGCGCGGCATCACGATCGACCTGGGATTCGCATTCCTGGACGATCGGATCGCCTTCATCGACGTGCCGGGGCACGAGCACTTCATCAAGAACATGGTGGCGGGCGCCGCGACGGTCGATTTCGCCCTGCTGGTGGTGGCCGCGGACGACGGCGTGATGCCCCAGACGCGCGAGCACCTGGACATCCTGAACCTGCTGGACGTTCGCGGCGGACTGGTCGTCATCACCAAGGCGGACATGGTGGACCCGTCGCTGGCCGACATGGCGCGCGACGAGGCCATGGCCCTGTGCAAGGGAACCGTGCTGGACGGCGCGTCGGCGCACATCGTGGACAGCCTGTCCGGCAAGGGTATCCCCGCCCTTCGCCAGGCGATCGTCGATCTGGCGGCGGGAAAGCGCGTCCGGGGAGGCACCGGCGGCTTTCGAATGCCGGTGGACCGCGTGTTCACCATGAAGGGCTTCGGCACGGTAGTGACCGGGTCGGTCCTGTCCGGAACGGCGCGGACGGACGACAGGTCGATGCTGCTGCCCGACGGAACCGAAGTGCGAATCCGTGGCGTGCAGTCCCACTCCAGGACGGTCGGCCAGGTCGTCGCCGGTCAGCGCGCCGCCCTGAACCTGGTCGGCGTCGCGGTCGAGGACGTGCGCCGCGGCGACGTTCTGGCCACGGCCGGCACGCTGGAAACCACCCGCCGGATGCTGGTCCGAATCGATCTGCTGGCTTCGGCCCCCACGCCCCTGGAGGATCGCCAGCGGGTTCACCTGCACATCGGAACCGCCGACCTGGTGGCGCGCGTCGCGCTGCTGGAGTCGGCCCCCATTCCGCCCGGCGGCAGCGGCTACGCCGAGTTGCGCCTGGAGTCCCCGACGGCCTCCCGTCGGCCCGACCGATTCATCCTGCGCCGTTTCAGCCCGGTCACGACGATCGGCGGCGGCACCGTCCTGGATCCCGCGCCGCCGCCCGGCCGACGCCCCAGGTCCGTGCTGCGGGAACTGGCCGTCGATCTGGATTCCAACGATGCCGGCGTCCAGGTCGTCGCGGTGTTCGAGCGCAAGCCGTTCTCGACCGACGCCGAGGCATCCGCCGCCCTGGCGCAGCCCCTGGACGACGTCGCGCCGCGAATCCTGGACCGCGTGGCCGCGGGCGATCTGTTCGCGTTTCCCGTGGGCACCGGCACTCGGTACGCGACCGCCGCCCGCGTCCAGACGCTGTTGCAGGCCGCGGGCGCCGAGCTGGCCGCATTCCACGACAAGTCCCCCCTGCGCGCGGGAATGTCCCGCAGCGAACTGGCGTCTCGCCTCCAGCGACAGTTGCCCGAAGGTACCGCCGCGGCGTTCCTGGATCGCGTGATCGCCCTGGGTTTCCTGGACGGACCGTCCCCCCGTACGGTGGCCGCCCTCGGCTTCGAGGTGCGCCTGACCCGCAAGCAACGCGAGGCTGTGGCCGTCCTGGAACGCGCCCTGCTGGACGGAGCCCTGATGCCGCCCTCGGTCGAGGATCTGGCGGCGGTCGTCGATCTGCCCGTCAAGGAGGCGCGCGTCCTGCTGACGTTCCTGGCGGACACCGATCGGGCCCTCTGTCTGGACGGAACGCTGTACTTCGCGATCGCTCCCGTTCACCAGGCGCGTCAACGCCTTGCGGACCTGTTCGCCGTCGAGGCCGAGGTGGCGACATCCCGGATCCGGGACGTGCTGGGCACGACGCGCAAGTACCTGATCCCGCTGCTCCAGCACTTCGACGAACTGCGATGGACGGTCCGCCATGACGACGTGCGGCGGGCCGGCCCAAGGCTGGCCGAGCCGTCATCCTGCCCACGAGCCGCCACGCCCGCATCCCGGGAGCAGGAGACCCCTTGAGCGATCCCCTGCACGTCCCCCAGCTCGCCCGCGTCCCCGGCCTGCTGCTGGTGGGAGCGTCCGCCCGCAACGCCGGCAAGACCACCTTCCTGACGCGGGTGGTCGCGAACCTCTCGCGCCGGCATCCCCTGGTCGCGGTCAAGGCGACCGTGATCCGCAATCAGGAGGATCCCGGCGGATGTGCCCGGGGCGGCGCCGGATGCGGCGTCTGCCGCTCCCTGGGAAGCCGCCCCTACATCCTTCACGACGAAACCGGCGAGAATCCCGACAAGGACAAGGCGAAACTGCTGGCAGCCGGTGCCACGAAGGTTCTGTGGGTGCGAATCGCCGAAGCCAACATGGCACAGGCCCGAGACGCCCTGCTGGATCGAATCCCTCAGGGCGTGCCCATCGTTTGTGAATCGAACAGCTTCCGCCGGGTCGTCGAACAGGATCTGTTCCTGATGATGCGCCGCCTGTGGGAGCCCTGGATGAAGGAGTCGTGTCGCTCCCTGCTGCATCTGTGCGATCGCGAGGTGCAGTCGGACGGCGTCGGCTGGGACCTGGCCCCGGAGTCGCTGGATTTCGACGACCAGGGCTGGGTGCTGCGACGCCGCGCCACGGCCATCGTGATGGCGGGCGGACGCAGTACCCGGATGGGTCGGGACAAGGCGATGATCGAGGTCGATGGCGTGCCGCTGATCCAGCGCCTGGTGCGCTGGCTGGCGCCGCGATTCGACGAGGTCCTGATCAGTGCCCGGAATCCCGACGACTACGCCTTTCTGGGCCAGCGCGTGATCGCCGACCGCACCCCGGATCAGGGGCCGCTGCACGGACTCGCCTGTGCCCTTCAGGCATCCCGCCATGACCTTCACATGGTGGTTCCGTGCGACCTGCCGGCCATCCCCCTGGCGCTGATGGCACGCCTCCTTCGCCAGACGACGGACGCCGACGTTGCGGTTCCGGTCGATGCCGAGGGACGGGCCGAACCCCTGTTCGCGGCCTACCGCCGCTCGGCGCTTCCCGCCGTGCAGGCCGCCCTGGACCGGGGAGACCGCCGGATGGTCTCGTTCCACAAGGACTGCCGCGTCGCGAGGGTCCCGCTGCCCCAGGGCCAGTCGCTGGCGAACCTCAACACGCCGGAGTCCCTGGAGACGCTGCGAACGGGCGGGGAGATGACCGCGCCCCGTCCATGGAAGGAACCTATCTGAATTCCGCCCACGGGAAGGGAATCACGTCCACGACCGTCCCCGCCGGCAGGCCGTCCACGTCCGCGGGCACCAGGATCAGGCAGTCGGATCGCGAAAACGGCAGCATCTGGTGGCTTTCCTGCGGACCCGACGGCCGGGCGGTCACGACCGGCCCCTCCATGCCCCGCTGGCCTCGCAGCAACGCGGTGAAGCCCGGCGCCTTGTGAACCGGCGCGGACAGCACCGCGCGGGACCGCACCTGCTGGACCCGCATCCCTTGCAGGCGCCGCAGCAGGGGCCATCCATGCGCCAGGAACGTCGCCATTGCGGACGCGGGATTTCCGGGAAGCCCCAGAACGACGGTCGTGCCGCGGATTCCCGCATAGAACGGCCTTCCGGGGCGCTGGGCGACCCCCCACAGGATCCGGCGGACACCGGACGCCTCCAGCACGTCCTTGACCAGGTCGTGATCGCCCACCGACACGCCGCCCGAGGTCAGCAGCACATCCACCCGAGGCCACAGGTCGTCCAGAACCGCCCCCAGCGCGTCCGCGTCGTCCGGCGCCCTGGCCACGAGCACGGCACCGGCGCCGCACGCGCGGGCCGCCGCCGCGAGGGCCGGTCCGTTCGAGTCCCGGATCTGGCCGACCGCAATCGGTCCGTCGGTCACGATCTCGGAGCCGGTCACCAGGACCCCGACCCTGGGCAACGCCCCGACGGCCACCTGCCCCAGGCCCAGGGACGCCAGCACCGCGACGGCGGGCGGCGTCAGCGGAACGCCGGCATCCAGCACCGGTTCGCCGGCCTTCAGATCGCCCCCGGCGCGCCGCACGTGGGCGCCATCCGCCAGAGGCCCCGACATCACGACCCGGTCCCCGTCGCGTCGGGTGCGCTCCTGCGGCAACACCGCGGCCACCCACGGGGGCACCACGCCGCCCGTGAAGATCCGGACCACGGCATCGTCGCCGGGACAGGCATCGAAGCCGGGGACCCCAGCGGCGATCTCGCCCGCCACGCGCGCGGTCGCCTCCCCCCCGGCCTGCAGGGCATCCAGGACCGCCCGGGGCAACGCGTAGCCGTCCATCGCGCTGGACGCAGCCGCCGGAACATCCTCGACGGCATGGACCGTGCGCGCCAGCACGCGCCCGACGGCCTGGTCCTGGGCCACCGACACCTGGGGTAACGGGACCACCTGGGAAAGGATGGCCTCGGTCGCCTCGTGAAAGGGAACCAGCTCGGGGGTCTGGGCCACGATGCCTCCGCTGCGGGAATGACGACGACCCGGAAGCAGGCTACGCCGGCGGATGCCCGCCGCCACGCGCCATCGGGAACACGTGCAACAGGGCCGGCCACACCGCATCCAGCGATTCCTGGACACCCCGGGTCGAACCCGGCAAGGTCACGATCAACGTCCGGCCGGACATGCCGGCAACGCCCCGGGACAGTGCCGCCCTGGGCGTCCGAAGGAAGCCGTGGACTCGCATGGCCTCGGAAATGCCGGGAGCCTCGCGCTCGATCACCCTGCGGGCCGCCTCGACCGTCTTGTCCCGGGGCCCCAGGCCGGTGCCCCCGCTGGTGAACACCAGATGGACCCCGGCTTTGATCAGGCGCCGCAGTTCCCGCTCGACGACATCGGGATCGTCGGGAAGCACCGTGATGCCCTGCACCTGGACCCCGGCGTCCGCCATGCGCGCCGCGATGGCGGGACCCGATTCGTCCCGGCGCGTTCCCGCCGCCGTCGAGTCGGACACCACGACCACCGCCCCCCGAACCTTGCCCGCCGCGTCGTCCGCGAAGTCGGACTTGCCGCCACGCTTCATTTCCAGCCGGGCCTCGCCGATGACCAGTTCCTGGTCGATCGGCTTCAGCATGTCGTACACCGTCAGGGCGGCGACCATGGCCCCGGCCAGCGCCTCCATCTCGACGCCGGTTCGCTCGACCGCGACCGCGGTACAGGCGATGTCCACGCGGTCCGCTCCGACCTGGAATTCGATGGCCACGTGATCCAGCCGGACCGGATGGCAGAAGGGGATCAGCCGCGCCGTGTCCTTGGCGGCCATGATTCCCGCCACCCGCGCCACGGGCAGCGGATCGCCCTTGGGCCCCTGCCCTGCCCGGACCTGATCGGCCGTCGAGGGCGACATCGTCACCGACGTCACCGCGCGTGCCGTCCGCAAGGTCGTGGGTTTCCGGCTTACATCCCGCATGGGTCCTCCTGCGTCCGCGCCGGTCGGACCACCCGCACCGTCGCGCCCAACGCCACATCCCCCCCGGTGACCACCCGGGCGAACACACCCTCGACCGGCATGATGCATTCCCCGGTCTGCTGCCGGATCACGCATCCGTGATGGCACTCCTTCCCCAGGGCGGTCACCTCCAGCACGACCCCGTCGCCCAGCAGGATGCGATCCCCCAGCGCGATGCCGGCCAACGGCGCGTCCACGACGACGTTCTCGCCGAAGCGGCCGAACCCCAGGGCCGCGCCGAATTTCGCCTCCATGCGCCGGATCGACGGCAACGGCAGCAGGGACACCTGGCGCACCCCGGGGCCCGCGTGCGCGTCGCCCTCGACGCCATGGTCCGGCACCAGGCGAACCCGATCCACGGGGTCCTTCGGCTGTCCCTTCACAAGCGAAGTCGCCAGGGCAGCCACCCGGCCGGCCACGATCACTTCCACGTTCACCCCCCGATCCCGACCATCGTGGACACCTCGGGTCCCTCGCGGCCGACCGCGCACGCCTTCCGGATCATCGCATCCTGGACCAGATCCCGCACCTGGTCCAGCCGGCCGCCGCGAAGCGCCGGTCGAAGGTCCGTCCCCGCCCGCGCGAACAGGCACGTCCGCAGCAGGCCGCGGCAGGAAAGCCGCAACTTCCGGCATCCCGCGCAGAACCCGGCATGCGACGGCGTAATGAACCCGACGCGCCCCAGGGCACCGGGAACATCGTAGACGCGAGCCACCCCGTCGATTCCCCCGGGAGTCAGGTCCAGGGCGCGAATCAGCCCCTCCTCCAGTGCGCGCGCCGCCTCGCGACAGGCGTCATCGGGAGACGTCCCGCCCACGGGCATGGCCTCGATGAACCGAACGTCCGCCCCGCCTGCCAGCCCGAAGCGGGCCAGGCGAAGGGCATCCTCGACGGACGTTCCCGGCAGGATCACCGCATTGATCTTCAGGCGGATCCCCGCCGCAAGCGCGTCCATGATCCCCGAAACGACGGGCTGGGGATCCACGGCGCCGCAGACCTCGCGGTAACGCTGGGGATCCACGGTGTCCAGATGGACGTTGACCCGATAGCCCAGATCCGCCAGCAGGGGCACGAATCGGCGCAGCAGCACCCCGTTCGTCGTCACGCCCCGATCGCGCAGCCCAGGCACCTTGGCCAGCGCGCCGAACAACCATCCCACGTTGGACCGTCCCAGGGGCTCGCCGCCGGTCACGCGGACCTTGTCCACGCCCTGCGCCACGGCGATCCGCACAATCTCGACGGTCTCTTCCAGCGTCAGCAACTCGGACCGGGGAGCCTCGCGAAATCGCTGGACGGGCCGGCAGTAGCTGCACCGCAGGTCGCAGCGATCGGTGATGGACACCCGAAGATAGCGAGCCCGTTCCGCACCGGCTTCCCCGAACGCCCTCAAATCGCTCATGCCTGGTCGTCCCGATCCCGCATGTCGCCGGCCTGGCCGGCGCGGGAAGTGCCAATAACGCAGCCGCGGGGATGATACGCCCTTCGTCCACGAGACGTAAATCCAATTCGGCACGTTCTATCGAAACTGGATGACGCACCGCACCACAAAACCCCCATCTGCCCCCATTTCGGTATTGACATGCCGAAATTCCTGGTGCTTGACTGGGCGCCATCGAACGGGAGGGGACTCGCTTGCCACGCGGGGCTGCGACGCTCTCCAGAGGGACCCGTTCCAGGGAGGATGTGCATGAAAGTGTCAAGACGCGCATTCCTGGGCGCCGGCGGGCTGATGGGCCTGTTCGGCGTCAACGTGGCCCCGGCAAACGCCTGGGCCGGCACCCGGGCCCCCACGGTGACGCGGGGCCGCCTGACGACCACCATCTGTCCGTACTGCGCGGTCGGCTGCTCGGCCATCGTGACGTCCGAACAGAAGGACGGGCGCTGGGTGGTCACGGACGTCGAGGGCGACCCCGACCATCCGATCAACGAGGGCACCCTGTGCCCGAAGGGCGCCTCCCTGTACCAGATGGCGAACGGCGAGACCCGCCTGCGCGAGGTGCTGTACCGCGCGCCGGGCGCCACCCGCTTCGAACGCAAGGACTGGGACTGGGCCGCCAAGGCCATCGCGCGCCGCATCAAGGACACGCGCGACGCCACGTTCCAGGCCGCCGATGACAAGGGACACAAGCTGAACCACACGCGCGCCATCGCGTCCGTCGGCAGCGCGGCCCTGGACAACGAGGAGTGCTGGCTGTACCAGAAGATGCTGCGCTCGATGGGACTGGTCTACATCGAGCACCAGGCCCGGATATGACACTCGGCCACAGTCGCCAGTTTGGCGGCCTCGTTGGGTCGTGGTGCCATGACCAATCACTGGATCGACCTGCGGAACAGTGATTGCGTCCTGATCATGGGTGCGAATCCGGCGGAAAACCACCCGATCAGTTTCCGCTGGGTCCTGAAGGCCAAGGAACGCGGGGCCAAGGTCGTCTGCGTCGATCCGCGGTTCACCAAGAGCGCCTCGCAGGCGGACATCTATGCCCGCCTCCGTTCGGGGACGGACATCGCGTTCCTGGGCGGGATGATCAAGTACATCCTGGACAACGACCGGATGCACCGGGACTACGTGGTGAACTACACCAACGCGTCGTTCCTGGTGGATGACGGCTTCTCGTTCGACGCCGCGACGGCGCTGTTCAGCGGCTACGACGAGGCCCGGAACGCCTACGACGAGAAGACCTGGCAGTACCGATTCCACCGGGTCGATCCGGACGCCCGGCCCGAGACGATGACCCCGGCGCAGCGGACGGAATACGACCGCGTCAAGGCGCTGGCCGACGCCCGGGAGCCCCTGAAGGATCCGACCCTGCAGGATCCGCGGTGCGTGTTCCAGCTGCTGAAGCGGCACTTCGCCCGCTACGACGCGGCGACCGTCTCCCAGGTCACCGGCACCCCCGTCGCGGACCTGGAACGCGTCTATGCGGCGTTCTCGACCACCGGCGCACCGGACAAGGCCGGGACGATCATGTACGCGATGGGCTGGACGCAGCATACCGTGGGCGTCCAGAACATCCGGGCCATGACGATCGTGCAGATGCTGCTGGGGAACCTGGGCCGGGCCGGCGGCGGCGTCAACGCGCTGCGCGGCGAATCCAACGTCCAGGGTTCGACGGATCAGGCGTTGCTGTTCCACATCCTGCCGGGCTACCTGAAGGCGCCCCGCGCGTCGCAGCAGACGCTGGACGACTACTTGAAGGTCAACACCCCGACCGCCATCGGCAGGAACAGCGCGAACTGGTGGGGCAACACCCCGAAGTACATGGTCAGCCTGCTGAAGTCGATGTTCGGCGACGCGGCGACCCCCGCGAACGGGTTCGGCTACGACTGGCTGCCCCGCCTGCAGGACTCGGGCAACTACTCGTGGATGCACCTGTTCGACGAGATGTACGAGGGGCGGATCCGCGGCCTGCTGGCCTGGGGCATGAACCCGGCCTGCTCGGGCCCCAATTCGACCAAGACCCGCCAGGCGCTGGCGAAGCTGGACTGGCTGGTCAACGTGAACATCTTCCCGAACGAGACGGGCTGGTTCTTCGAGGACCCGGGCCTGGGCATCCGCCCCGAGGACATCCGCACCGAGGTGTTCGTGCTGCCCGCGGCCGCCTCGGTCGAGAAGGAAGGCTCGATCTCGAACTCGGGCCGCTGGATGCAGTGGCGGTACAAGGCCGCGGACGCCCCGGGTGACGCGCTGCCCGACGCCGAGATCATGGACCTGATCTTCCACGAACTGCGCGCGCTGTACCAGGCCGAGGGGGGCGCGCTGCCCGAGCCGATCCTGAATGCCAAGTGGGACTACTTCCGGGAACACGGCGGCCACCGCGAGGCGGACGTCCGGGCGATCGCGCGCGAGATCAACGGCTACTTCCTGAAGGACGTGACGATCGGCGACAAGACGTTCAAGGCCGGGACGCTGGTGCCCGCGTTCGGGATGCTCCAGGCCGACGGCTCCACGTCGTCGGGCAACTGGATCTACTGCGCGTCGTACACCGAGGCGGGCAACATGTCCATGCGGCGCACCCGCGAGCCGCACGGCATCGGCCTGAATCCCGAGTGGGCCTGGGCGTGGCCCGTGAACCGCCGCATCCTGTACAACCGGGCGTCCGTCGATCCGGCGGGCAAGCCCTGGAAGGGCACGATCCCGGTCGTCGAGTGGGTGGGCGACCGCTGGGTCGGCGACGTCCCCGACGGTCCCTGGCCACCGCTTGCGGCCGAGGGCGGACGGCTTCCCTTCATCATGCGAGCCGACGGTCATGCGGCCCTGCTGGCGACGGGACTGAAGGACGGCCCGTTCCCCGAGCACTTCGAGCCGCTGGAGTCCCCGGTCACGCGGAACCCGTTCAATGGGCGCCTGCAGAATCCGGTGGCGGCCCGCTTCCGCGGCGAACTGGACAAGGTCGCCGCATGCGGCAGCGACCAGTACCCCTACGTGTGCTCGACCTACCGCGTGACCGAGCACTGGCAGACCGGCGTGATGACCCGCAACGCGCCGTGGCTGCTCGAGGCGGTCCCGCAGATCTTCGTCGAGATGAGCGAGGAACTGGCGCGTGACCTGGGCATCCGGGCCGGCGAGCAGGTCCGGGTTTCCAGCATCCGCGGCGCCCTGACGGCGGTCGCACTGCCGACCAAGCGCCTGCGGCCCCTGCAGGTCCACGGCCGGACGGTCCACCAGGTCGGGCTGCCGTGGTGCTTCGGGTGGCGGGTTCCCAACGACGGCAGCGGTGGCGACAGCGCGAATCTGCTGACGCCGTGCGCGGGCGACCCCAACACGACCATTCCCGAGTCCAAGGCGTTTCTCGTGAACATCGAGAAGATCGACGCCGTGACGCAGTCGGCGCACCTGCTGCCGCGCAGGAGGAATGCGTGATGGAATACGGAGTCCTCGTCGACACGACGCGCTGCATCGGCTGCCGTTCGTGCCAGGTCAGTTGCAAGAACGAGAATCAGTTGCCCGCCGAAGTCACCCAGTTGGCCGGCCACGACACCGGTCTGACGAATCCCAGGAAGCTGTCCGCCAAGACCTTCACCCTGGTGCAATACCACGAGGTGGATGCTCCCGATTCCCCCGGCGGCATGCGGTTCGTGTTCGCCAAGCGCCAGTGCATGCACTGCGACCAGCCGGCCTGCGTTTCGGCCTGCCCGGTCACGGCCCTCAGCCAGGAAAAGCACGGCGGCATTTCCTACGACGAAAAGAAGTGCATCGGATGCCGCTACTGCGTCTGGGCGTGCCCGTTCGGCGTGCCGACGGCCGAATGGAACACGCTGGCGCCCCGGATCCGCAAGTGCGACATGTGCTCCGATCGGATCCTGACCGACGTGCGCGTTCCCGAGTTGAACGGCCAGGAACTGAGCGGCGAGTCTCGCGCGCGCATCGAGACGTCCTACCGTCTGCCGGCGTGCGTCAAGGCCTGCGCGACCGGGGCGCTGTTGTACGGCCGGCGCGCCGACCTGCTGGAGGAGGCGCACCGGCGCATCGAGCGGGAACCGGGACGCTACCATCCCCACGTGTATGGCGAGCACGAGGTCGGAGGCACCTCCTACCTGTACCTGTCCGCCGTCCCCTTCGACCAGATCGGCTTCCGGACCGATCTGGGCACGAAGCCCTACCCTGCCTACACGGCCACCGCGCTGGGCTTCGTGCCGCCCGCGGTCGTCGGCCTGGGCATCGTGCTGGGAGGCCTGCACCTGCTGGCCCAGCGCAAGGCTTTCGTGGCCGCCGAGGAGCGCGAGCGCGCCGAAAGCGCCCGCAACGGGGGGGAAACACCATGAAGTTCGCACCCGCAAACGGTCGATTGTGGAACCGGGTCAACATGGTCGCCCTGGTCCTGGTGGTCGTGGGGCTGGCGGCCTTCGGGGCCCGGTTCGCGCTGGGTCTGGGACGCACCACGAACCTGTCGGACACCTGGCCGTGGGGCCTGTGGATCGCGTTCGACCTGATCTGGATCGCGCTGGCGGCCGGCGCCTTCGTCATGGCCGCCGTCATCTACATCCGCAACCGTCAGAAGTACTACGAGATCGGGCGCTCCGCCGTCCTTCTGGGGCTGTTGAGCTACTCGTTCGTCATGGTCACCCTGATTGCCGACCTGGGCCTGCCGTGGCACTTCTGGCAACTGGGCATCCAGCGGCCGGAACACTCGGCGATGTTCGAGGTGTCCTGGTGCGTCGGCCTGTACGTCACCATCCTGGCGCTGGAGTTCGCGCCGGTCGTGTTCGAACGGCTGCACCTGCGCGAGGTGGCGCGCTACTGGCGAATCCATGCGCCCATCTACGTCGTGGTCGCCCTCAGCTTCTTCGTGTACCTGATGTCGCACTCGCTGCTGTGGGCCGGTGCGACCGCCGTTGTGTTCGGCACCCTGGCCTACTTCCTGCGCCCCCGGAAGGGCGTCACCAGGGGCCCGGTCATGCTGGCCATCGCGGCGTTCACCCTGTCGTCGATGCACCAGTCGTCCCTGGGCACCCTGTTCCTGCTGATGCCCGACAAGCTGGACCCGCTGTGGTGGTCGCCGTTCCTGCCGCTGATGTTCTTCCTTTCGGCCATGGCCGCCGGCGTTTCGGTCGTCATCCTGCTGAAGATGGGCGTCGGCAAGAGCTACCGTCGTCCGGTCGAACAGGGGCTGCTGGCCGACCTGGGCCGCTACGTCGCCGCGGCGCTGCTGGTGTACCTGGCGGTGCGAATCGGCGACATCATCGCCCGTGACCAGTTGGCGGCGGCACTGACCCGTCCGATGTTCGTGGCCGAGGTGGGGCTGTTGGGACTGCTGCCGCTGGCCCTGATGCTGGTGCGGCGGCTTCGCGCCAATCCGCTGCTGCTGATGGTGGCCTGCCTGACCACGGCCGGGGGCGTCGTGCTGAACCGCCTCAACGTCGTGATCTTCGGCATGCAGTTGCGCGGCCCCATGCCCGGCATCGAGGCGGCCTCGTACCGCCCCAGTTTCGTCGAGATCGCGGTCACCGTGGGCCTGATCGCGGCCACGGTCTTCCTGTACAACATCGCGGCGCACACGCTGCCCGTTTTGAAGGCGCGCACCCAGGAGTGACGCGCTCGAAGGCACCCCGATGCGAATCCTTCCAACCCTGGACAGGGCCGCCGTCCGGACGGGCTTCGACGCACTGGCCGCCCGGCCCGAAGTCGCGGCGGATCACGTCCAGTTCCGGCGCGATCTGGTCGAAAGCCAGTGGGCCGTCCTGGACCGGTACCCGGACCCGGCCGACCCCCGGGACGAGGCGTCGTTGCGATTCGCCCTGTCCGCGTTGCGCGAACGGCTGGTCTCCAGTGGCCGGAAGACCCGCCTGCTGGACCGGGTGATCACGGTTGTCGCGGACGATCCCGCCGCACGTGTCGCCTGGCTGAACGCCTCGCTGGAGGACCCGAACGGCGGCAGGCTGGCGTCCCTTTCGGCACGGCTGGATGAACCCGCCGAGGCACTGGCATTCCTGGCAGGCATCGTCACGGCGCCCTTCGCCTACCTCCGCGCCCGATCCCGGGATGTCGCGGCCTATCCGGAGGCCGTCGCCGGACGCTGCTTCGCCTGCGGCGCCCTGCCCGGCCTCGCCTTGATCACCCCGCCGGACGGCAAGAGGCTGCTGTGCTGCGGGTCCTGCGGCGCCCGCTGGGAGCAGCCGCGGCTGGCCTGTCCGGGATGCCGCTCGTCCGGCGCCATGACGGCCCTTCGGATGCCGGACATGCCCGATGTCCGGGTCGAGTCCTGCGACACCTGTCTTGGAGCGCTGACCACGGTGGACTTGCGGGCGCGCGAATCGTCCGAGGCCCCGGTCCTGCCGCTGCTCGAGCGCACCGCGGCCCTGCCGATGGACCTGCTGGTCGAAGAGGACGGATTCAGGCCCCTGCACCCGTACTGCGCGATTCTGTAGATTGTCCAGGACCACGGGACCGTCGGCCGTGGCGACTGCCGCCACGCCCGCCTACGCCTCCAGTCGCCCGTCCTCCAGGGACAGCACCCGTCCCGCCAGGCGCACGGCCTGGGCCGCATCGTGCGTGGCCATCAGGACGGTGGTTGTGGGGGGCAACGCGTCCGCCAGAAGGGTCTCGACCCTGGGCAACAAGGCGCGGTCCAGGTGCGTGGTCGGTTCGTCCAGCAGCAGGAGTTCGGGCTCCAGCACCAGCGCGCGAGCCAGCGCCACCAGCCGTCGCTCGCCCCCGGAAAGCTGGCTCGCCGAACGCCCGGCCAGGTCCTCGAGCCCCAGCCGCGGCAGCCACGCGTCGCAGCGCCGGTCGCGTTCCTGGCGGGAAATGCCTCGATACGTCAGGCCGGCGGCCAGGTTCCCGCGAACCGTCGTCGAGAACAGGCAGGGTTCCTGGGCGACCAGGGCAAGCCGACGCCGCAACGCCAGCAGACCCGGGGCCCGCCCTGCGTGAAAGAGGTCGCCGAACAGCAGAACCTGGCCCGCCGCCAGATCGACCAGGCCGGCAGCGGCCAGCAGCAAGGTGGACTTGCCCGACCCGACGGGACCGGTCAGGGCGATTCGTTCGCCGATGCCGACGCGCAGCGACGAAACATCGAGCACCGTCCGCCCGCCCCGGACGACCCGCACGCCCTCCAGTCGCAATGCCTCGCTCATGGCGCGTCCTCCCGGACCCGCTTCAGCAGGATCGCCAGGGCATTGACCCCCAGGGCCACCGTCAGCAGCACCAGCCCCAGCGCCAGCCCCACCGAGAACTCGCCCTTCCCGGTCTCGAAGGCGATGCCCGTGGCCAGGTTGCGCGTCTCGCCCCGCAGGTTGCCGCCCAGCATCATCGACACGCCGACCTCGGCGAACACTCGCCCGAAGGCCGCCATGCCGGCCGCGACCAGGGCCCCCCTGGACTCGCGGACCACGACCCAGCGGGCCTGGTTCGCCGTCGCCCCCAGGGACCAGGCCGTCTGCCGCAGGCGAACGTCCGCACCCTCCAGCGAGGCAATCGCCAGCGCCGCCACGATGGGCGTCGCCAGCACCGCCTGGCCAATGGCCATCGCGGTCCGGGTGTACAGCAGTTCCAGGCCGCCCAGGGGCCCGCTGCGACTGAGCATCGCGTACAGCACCAGCCCGATAACCACGGTCGGCAGCGACATCAGGGTATTGATCGTGGCGACGACCCCCCGCTTGCCCGGGAATCGGGACAGCGCCACCGCGACGCCCAGGGGAATCCCCAGGACACAGGCCGCCAGCGTCGCCGTGCCCGACACCGACAGGGACACCCAGACGGCGTCCCAGACTTCGGGATCGAACGAGGCCAGGCGCACGAGCGCCCCGTGAAAGGCTTCCGCAATCATGGAAGTTCAGTCCCGACGTCGGGAACGAACAACGGTCGCCCCTCCACGGAAAAGGACCCGATCAGGCGCTGGCCTTCGGCCGAGGCCAGCCAGTCCAGGAATCGGGCCGCGGCAGCCGCGCGCGTCCCGGGATGACGGTCTGGATTGACCGCGATTCCGCTGTAGCGGTTGATCAGCCGAGGCTCCCCGGCGACCACCAGGTCCAGCGCCAGCCTGCCGCGCGCCGCGGCGTAGGTCGCGCTGTCGCTCAGGGCGTAGGCCCCGCGTTCGGACGCAATCATCAACGTCTGGAGTTGCCCCTGTCCCGCCTCCACGTAGCCGGGATACGGAATGTCCACGCCCGCTGCCCGCCACAGCCGCTTCTCGGCCTCGTGGGTTCCCGACAGGTCGCCTCGCGACACGAAGGAGGCACCCGCTTCGCGGATGGCACGCAGCGCCTGGGCCACGTCGCGCCCACCCCGCACGCCGGCGGGATCGCCCGAGGGCCCCAGCAGGATGAAATCGTTGCGCATCAGGGAACGACGGGCCAGCCCGTGCCCCGCGGCCACGAAGGCCTCCTCGGCCTCCGGATCGTGTACCAGCACGGCATCGACGTCACCCCGCTCGGCCAGCCTCAGCGCCTGGCCGGTGCCGACCACCAGGACCTGGACATCGATTCCCGACTGCCTGGTGAACACCGGCAGCAGGTGCGCCAGCAACCCCGAATGCTCGACCGAAGTCGTCGTGGCGATGCGCAGCGTGCGGCTGGAATCGTCGGGACGGGAACACGCCCCGACAACTCCGATCAGGAGCGCCACCAGAGCCCATGCAAGTCGCCGCAGCATCCCGTCCTCCATCGCCAATCGATGCTCCTCGGGGCAGCAATTATCGCGAAATCCCCAGGAAGGTCGAACCCGCCGCGTCGTTGCGATCAGATCGACCACTGGGCACGGAAGAACACCTGGTGGAACCAGGCACTGCCCGTGCGCGTTCCCTCGTGATCCGGGGCCATCGCGGCATCGCTGAAGCGCAGTCCCTGCCAGACCAGCGACAGCCGAATCCCCGGCCGCATGTACCCGTGGACTCCCGCCGCAATCCCCATCACGGTTGCGTCCGCCAGGGGCGCGCGGTCCTCGACCCCGGCAGCCGTAGCCACCTGCCGTGTTCCGTCGCCGAACTGCACGTGTTCGAACCGACCGACCAGCTCGATGCCCGAGGACGGCACGAAGGACTCGTCGCGCTCGCCGAACGGGATGAAGGACGCCTCGACGCTGCCCCCGCGAACGACCAGCGGAGCCAGGCTCCCGACATCTGTCGGCGTCGTGCCGACCAGCGCGTACGTCGTCAGTCCCTCGCGTTCCTGGCGTGTCCAGGCATACTCGCCGGCCACGCGGAACCACGGCGTCGCGTATTCCAGGTCCCCCCCGACACGCCACTGCTGCCCGCGAACCGAGGGTGGACTGAAGAACGAGTGCCCCCCCAGGGTCCGCCCCCGGAACCCCTGCCGTTCCGGCCCTTCGCCCCATCCCGCCGAGACGGCGGCGCGCAGGCCGGACAGCCAGGGAGAGATGCCGCGCGGTGGGTGCAGAATCAGCCGCGCCGTGAAGTCGGGCCGCTCGTTGACATCGACCCGGATGTCTCGGCTGCCCGACCCGACCGAGACGGCGTAGCCCAGGTACCCGTCGGACCAGTCCCCGCAGACCATCAGGCCGACATCGCGGAAATCCTTGGGGTTTCCAAACAACATGGGTGCCGCCAGCACGCGCTGGTTCGGCGTCTCGACCTGCGGGGCCGCCCCGAACGGGACCTTGAAGCGCCCCGCGCGGATTCCGAACACCTCGAAGGGACGGTATTCGAACCAGGCCTCCTGCAGGTCGGGGTTCGCCTCGGAAACCTCCACATCCACCCGCCCCCCCCAGGACCCGCGCCACAGGAACCGGGCGGACACCCGGGCCGAGGACAGGAAGGGTTCGACGTTCCAGGACTTGCCGTGCCCCTTTTCGGTGCGGGGAAACGCCCGCAGATCGAGGGCCACCCACCCCCGCAGGCGAAGCCAGGTCTTGTCCGACTTGCGCCAGGTCAGCACCTCGGCCAGCGAGGATTCGTCCGGGGACTCCTGCGCTGTCGCCATCGCGGCCCCCTCGACCGCCTGTCCCGGGTCCGCCTGGACGTGGGCCGGAGGCACCAGGGCGTCGCCGACGGATTCCGGTTCGGAGGCCCTGGCGGAAGGCGAGGCCCCGCCCGTCACGAATGCCCACGCCAGGAGGGCGATCGTCGAGGTCCGACGCATGCTCAGCCTCCCTTGGGACTGAGAACGATGCGGAAGGTGTCCTTGACTCGCCAGGAATCCGGAAGTTCCAGGGCGGGTTCCCAGAGGATTCGCCGGGCCCCCAGTTCCATGTATGCCTGAAGCACCTGCTCCCAGGTCGCGTACCCCCCGAACGTGTAGTTGTCCGTCCCAAAGAACTGGTAGCGCCACGCGGTGGGATCGGCGGCCACCTCGGCATCGATCAGCGCGTGCAGTCGAATCACGGTCCGCACGGTGCCTCGGTCGTTCAGCTCGAATGCCGGGAAGCCGGACGGCCTGCGGTAGAAGACGGCCTCGCCCCGATGAATCTGCACGCAATTCGCGTCGGTCAACCCGTCACACGTCGGGTCGGGTTGGGTGCCGGGGTCCGTGCCGGGGTCGGTGGGCACGTCCTGTGGCGTGGTGGGCACGTCCTCGTCCTGGCCCACATCGCCAGGCACATCCGAAGGATCGCCCGGGTCGGGGTTGTTCCCCAAGTCCGCCCCCCCGCCGGGGTCCACGCCTTCCGTCGCGTCCGCCAGGTCGGGGCCGCTCCCTTGGTCCCGCGGAAGCCCCCCGTCGTCCGTTCGGCCGAGATCCCCACCGGACGTGTCGGCCCACGCATCGTTTGCCTGGCCGGGGTCGCCGACGGGCGTCACGTTCCCCCCGTCCTCGCACGCCGTCGCGACAAGCAGGACCAGGCAGGCAACCCAGGACGCGCGACCGTGTTTCGCGATGAATCGGTTCATTCCGTCACCTGCGGGACCAGGCCTAGAATCAGCACCGTGTCCTTGACGGACCAGCAACACATCGAGGTGTCCCAGCCTTCCTCGGGAACGACCCGCCGATTGGCCACCTGAAGCCACGTGTGCTCCAGGTGACTGTAGGGCATCAGGTTGTCGTCGTTGTTGCTGAAGCCGTCCGTCGCGTAGTACTTGAACACGAAGCCCTCGGGAGCCTCGACGCCCGCCGCCGTCAGCACATCGGTCAGCGGGATCATGGGCTGCGGGCCTTCGTCGGGTCGCTTGTAGTTCACGACGTCCTGCGTCGGCATCCCGCTGATGTCCACGCGCGTCCGCACGGCCCCCACCTTGACCACGACGTCGGTCGCGCCGACGCCCACGGCCCGGATGGTGCCCCCATCAATCCCCTTGACGTTCAGGGATTTCGGAAAGCCCAGCGAGGCATCCCACCCGATCCGGAACATGCCGCCGTCCGCGTCGTGATAGACGAAGCCCGAGTCCAGTTCCCCGTAGTAGGGCAACTGGGAGTAGTCGCCCTCCAGCTTGTCCCGCAGCACGTCGAAGTCGTCGTTCGCCACGAAGTTGTAGTGGTAGCCCCAGGGCTTCGCCATCGCGGCCATCTCGACGATGCGCGTCAACCGGACCGCTTCCTTGTCCTGGAACGTCGTGCGGTCCAAGGTGCCCAGGTCCACGGGGGTCGATGTCTCGCCGACCACGACGGTGATGATCACGCCGTCAAACACGCTCTGGACGACATCGATCGCATCCGCGGCCACATCGTCCGGCGTCGGGGTATCCTCGATCGCATCCGCGGGCGCCTCGACATCCTCGACCGCATCCACGGGAGCTTCGACATCCTCTGCGGCATCCGGAGGCGTCTGAACGTCTTCCACCGCATCCACCGGGGGCTGCCCGGGATCCGTGGCGTCCTGGCTCGCCCCGGGATCGTCGCCCGGGTCCGCGGGCTGCTGGGCGTCATTCCCGGTGTCCGGCGGCGTCTCGCCCTCGTCCTGCACCACGGCGTCCGCGGCGGCATCATTCCCGACATCGGTCTGCCCGTCGGTCCCCGACGAACAGGCCGCCAGCCCGATCGACAGCACCACCCCCGAGACCACCAGCCCGAACCACTTCATCCTTCGCATCCTCTCCCCCGGTTGCTTCACCTCGGCTCGGGGACTGCCGCGACCCCCGCGGCCCCCGTTTCCAGCCGACCCGACATCGAAACGTCATAGCCGGACGGTGCGTCCACCGCACGCGCCCGGATGTCGTCAATCAGGAACTCCAGAAACGATCGCACTCGCGAATGCCCCATCAGCCGCGCCGGCACCGCCAGGCGAAATGCCTCGTCCGCCAGCGGCAGCACGTCCAGTCCACACTGGAGGGCCGCCTGGATGCTGCCCACCCCCGCGTCGGCCCGTCCCGATCGCACGGCCAGGGCGACATCCATGTGCGTCGAGAAGGGACCGACGGTCGTCAGGTCGTGCCGCGACAGGCCCGCTTCCCGCAGCAGCCGCTCCGTCAGGCGATAGGTGCCGGAATCCGGCTGCCGATCCGCCATCGTCAGGTTGCGCGCCGCCACGTGCGCCAGGCCGGAAAGGCCCGGCGTCCGGGACGCATCGAACATCAACCCCTGGCAGCGATGAAACAGCGTGACGACGAAGCATGTCCCGGCGGCACGTGCCGGCCCGGAGGCCACCTCGGCATCGTCCAGGTGAAAGCCCGCCGCATGAGCGTGGAAATCGTTCACGGCCGCCAGCCCGGCCAGGCTGCCAATCCGCGCCGACACGACGGCGCGCCCGGTGGTTCGTCGATACCGCTCGCAGGACTGGTCCAGCAGCCAGTCGTCGCTGCCCTGGATCACCAGCAGATCCTCCAGCAGCGAGTCCATCACCGCATCCCCCGGCACCCGCAGCGTACCCGCGACCCACTGGTCGATCGCCTCGCGCGGGAACAGCCACTTGCCGCCAATCCGGGCCGCGGGCATCCGTTCGTCGGTGATCAACGAATAGACCCGCTTTTCGTTCAGCCGCAGGTACTTCGCGACCTCGCGCGTCGTCATGTACTCGGCCATGCCCAGACTCCGTTGCGACGGCGCGATGATAGCAGCCCTGGCGGGGGTATGTGGAAAATTCGTACCAGAAATGACCGAAACGACCTACCAGGTCGGGTGGCCCCTGCCCGGGGAGTGGGCGGCGAACGCCCCACGGAACTCGCGCAGTCGTGGCAATGGTCTGTACCGGCAATGAGATGAACGAGGCAAAGGCCCGACCCGCCGCGTCAATCCAGGAAGCTTTTCAGCTCCCCGGTCGCGGGCTGGCCTCGAAGCGCCCGCAGCGCCCTGGACTCGATTTGTCGGATTCGCTCGCGCGTGACCTTGAACACCTGCCCGACCTCCTCGAGGGTATGCGCGCCGGGCTCCCCGATCCCGAACCGCATGCGCAGCACCTTCTCCTCGCGGACGGTCAGCACGGACAATGCCCTTCGGGTCTTCTCCGCCAGGTCGGCCGCAACCGCAAGTTCCGGCGGGCTGGGAGCGCACGAGTCCTCGACGAAGTCCCCAAGGAGGCTCTCGTCGCCATCTCCCACGGGATTGTCCAGGGACACGACCGCCCGCGTGCAGAACTGAATCCAGCGAACCCGTTCCGACGCCACGTCCATCCGAAGCCCGATCTCTTCGCAAGTCGGTTCGCGCCCCAGCTCGCGAACGAGTTCCCTTACCACTCGGTTCATCCGATTCAGAAGCTCGGCGACGTGGACCGGAATCCGGATCGTCCGGGACTGGTCCGTGACGGCGCGGGTGATCGCCTGCCGGATCCACCACGTGGCGTAGGTGCTGAACTTGTAGCCACGCCGGTACTCGAACTTGTCGATAGCCCGCATCAGTCCGATGTTGCCTTCCTGGATCAGATCCAGGAACGGCAGGCCCCGATTCACGTGTCGTTTCGCAATGGCAACCACCAGGCGCAGGTTCGCCTCGACCATCTCGGCACGCGCGCGATCGACGCGGCGCTGGGCCGACGCGATGCGGGACCAGGTCGTCGCGTTCACGCGCCGGCTGCCAGCACGCTCGCGAGCATCCGCATCCCGCACCCGCAGGCGGTCCATCGCCCCTCGCAATCGCTCCCGATGCAGGCGAACCAGATCAATCCGGGGCCGGTCCAGGCCGTCATCCGGCAGTTTCAGCTCGCCCAGCTCCGGATCGGCTGCCTGAACCAGGTCCAGGACTTCCAATTCCGCCTGCTCGATTCGAATGGCGATTTCGACCTCGCGAGCCCGCGTCAGCAGCGGCACGTCGCCCACGTGACGCATGTACAGGTTCACGGAATCAAACTGGGTTGAGTAGACGTCGGAATCGCGGTCGCGTTCCGCTGGACGCTCGCCCGCCTCGTTCATGCTTCCCCTGCATCCCCGGCGCAAACAGCCGCCAGGTCTGGTGAATGCCGATTTCGATTCGAGCGGGCGGAGCGACGTCGCTCCCGCCAGGATTCCCCGGCGGAAGCGACGCCTTCCGTGTAGATCAGTAGCGCCGCTGGCCGCCGCCGCCGTTGCCCCGACCGCCGCCGCCGTAGCCGCCGCCGCCGCCGCCACCGCCGTAGCCGCCACCGCCGTAACC
>JARKOL010000080.1 GCA_029975745.1 Myxococcota bacterium
GAGGACGCGCTTCGCAAGGCGTTCAATATTCCCGACCGCTACCTGCCGGTTCAGTTGGTTGCTTTGGGGCTGCCTTCGCTGGAGCACCCGTCACCGCCGCGCACCCCCCGTCTGGATGCCGCCGCGGTCATCTTCCACGAGGACATGGGAACGGCCGAGCCGTAGGGACGATTGCCGGGGGCAGGGCGAATGCGGCGACGAACGGCGTGGCTCCTGCTGATACTGGCCACCCTGGTCGCGTTCGCGTTGCGGGCGTTCCTTGGACTGGACACCCTCTTCGACGACGGCGTTCGTCCCTTTTCGGACGATCCGCCCTATCACCTGATGCGGACCCAGGCACTGCTGACGGGGACGCTGGACCCCGCGGCCTTGGACCCGCGCGTCGCCTGGCCTCGGGGGGCAACGGCCTGCTGGCCCACCGGATTCGCCCACCTGCTCGCGGGGGTCGCCCGGGTGGCCGGCGTCATCGAACGGGAGGATGTTGCCCGCGTGACCGCCTGGGTGCCCCCCGTGCTCGGTGCCCTGCTGATCCCCCTGACGTACCTGCTGGCGGCGCACTGGACGGGCCGAGGCTGGGCCCTTGCCGTCGCGACGTCCGTCGCGCTGCTGCCGGCGCATGTCTCGTATTCGCTGCTGGGGCGTGCCGACCATCATGTGCTCGAACCCCTGTTCCTGGTCCTGGGGCTTCTGGGCCCCTCGGCCATCCTGGCCCGTCGTCGCTGGGGCAGGGCGGGGCGCCTGCTGGCGGCCGTGGGGTCCGGGGTGGCGCTGGGCGCCTCGTTCGCGTTCATTCCCGCGGCCCTGCCGTGGGTGGTGCTGGGACTGGGGCTGCCCGGGTTCATTTTGGCGATTCGTGACCCGGTTTCCGCGGTTGCGTTCGGCAGTGCGACGGTGCTGGCCACCGCCGCGTCACTGGTACTGTCGCCCTGGCCGAACGCCTGGGTCTTCTACGCGCCATCCCGCGTCCACCTGGCGGCGGTCGGGGCGCTGTCCAGCGGCCTGATCGCCACCGCCATCGCGACCGTTCGGCGGGTTTCGTTCCGCCGGACCGCGGCGATCGGAATCGCGGTCTCCGCCTTCGTCCTGGGCTCCGTGGCCCTGATCGCCCCCGGCTTTCGCGAGGGCCTGGTGGGGGGCCTGGACTACCTGGCCGCGGGCAGTTTCAACGCGTTGTCCCTGGAGGCGCGATCGCTGCTGGCCGATCCCGCCAGAACCGCCCGATTGATCACCGCACTGGCACCGCTGATGTTGGCGGGTGTTCTGGCGCGGTCGATGGGGGCCGCGTGCGCCTCGGGCAGTCCCTCCGGGGCCCCGCGACTGTTCCCGCTGGAAGGACGATGGCTTGGAATCGTGACGCTCTTCGCCCTGCTGCTGGCGGTGGCCCAGCGGCGATTCCTGGTGGGCGCGGTGCCGCTGCTGGCGCTGGCACTGGTGGACGGCATCGTGGTGGCGTCTCGGTTCCTGTCCAGGCTGACGACCACCGGCAGGTTCCGCGTGGCTCCGGCATTGCGTGCCGCGCTTGTCGGCGCCTTCGTGCTGCTGGGAGCCGCCCCCGCGATGGAGTACCTGGCGGTGATGACGCCCCTGACGCCGACCGACCGCGTCATGTACCGCACCGCCGACCGCATGCGCGCCGAGATTGGCGCCCCAACAGACGGGACGACGCCCCCACGACACGGCGCGCTGGTGCCGTGGGGCCACGGCCACGTGTTCCAGTGGTCGGCGGGTGTCGGCACGGTGTGCGACAACTTCTTCGGCGTTCCGGATAGCGATCGGGCAATGGCGCGTTGCCTCGAGTTGCTGTACGCCGACGATCCTGCGAAGGTGCCGTCGATGCTGTCGGCCTCGTGCGTGTCCTACGTGGTGTTGACGCCGCCGCATCCCCGGCGCGTGCGCGTCGAATCAACCCTGATGGGCCAGCCCGCCGATCGATTCGTCGATGACGCGGACCGGTTCACCCCGGCCTTTGCGCGAACCTTCCAGGCGGTGGTCGGCATGTGGGGCGCCGTCGCGGCTCCTGGCGCCGTGGGCCCCTGGGACCTGCGCCTGGTGGATCGCATCGAGGAACGGAACGATTCGGGCGAGGTCCAGGCCCAGGCGCTGCTGTTCCACGTCCCGCATCGTTGCGCCACCCCGTTGCGATGACTATACTGCGGCAACGGCCGGGTCCGGACAGGGCCCCATGGAGACTCCCTTGAAACAAAGCGTGAAGACGATCCTGGTGCTGCTGCTGCTGGTGGGGCTGTTCTACCTGATCAACGACAGCATCCGCGGCAGTGCGGCCCGGGTCGAAATGGAGTTTTCGGAGTTCATCGGCAAGGCGCTGCCCGAGGCCCAGCCCGACGGGTCCCTGCCCGCAAGCGGCGTCCAACGCCTTGTGGTCAAGGGCGAGGTGCTGGAAGGCGACCTGACGGACGGGACGACATTCAAGACTCGCGGCGACATCAAGGAGTACCAGAAGGACCTGATCGCTCGCAAGATCGCGCTGAAGTACGTCGATGCGGACGGCGGCATCTGGGTCTCGATCCTGACCGGATGGCTGCCGATGCTGTTCTTCGTGTTCCTGTTCTTCCTGTTCATGCGCCAGGCCCAGTCCGGGGGCGGCAAGCTGTTCTCGTTCGGAAAGAGCCGGCACCGGGTGCTCAGCGAGGAGTCCAAGCGCGTCACGTTCGCCGACATCGCGGGCATCGAGGAAGCGAAGCAGGAACTTCACGAGATCGTGGATTTCCTGAAGGAGCCCAAGCGGTTCACCCGACTGGGCGGCCGGATTCCCAAGGGCGTGCTGCTGATGGGCCCCCCAGGCACCGGCAAGACGCTGCTGGCCCGAGGGGTCGCGGGCGAGGCCGGGGTCCCGTTCTTCTCGATCTCGGGGTCGGACTTCGTCGAGATGTTCGTCGGTGTCGGAGCGTCCCGCGTTCGGGACCTGTTCGAGCAGGGAAAGAAGCGCGCTCCGTGCATCATCTTCATCGACGAAATCGATGCCGTCGGGCGCCAGCGGGGCACCGGTCTGGGGGGCGGCCATGACGAGCGCGAGCAGACGCTGAATCAGTTGCTGGTCGAAATGGACGGCTTCGAGTCGAACTCCGGCGTCATCCTGGTGGCGGCGACCAACCGGCCGGACGTGCTGGATCCCGCGCTGCTCCGGGCGGGGCGCTTCGACCGCCGCATCGTGGTGCCGGGCCCCGATTTTCGCGGGCGCGAGGCGATCCTGGGGGTACACACCCGCAACGTGCCGCTGGCGGACGACGTGAACCTGGCGACGATCGCCCGGGGAACGCCCGGGTTCGTCGGCGCGGATCTGGAAAACATCGTCAACGAGGCGGCGCTGCTTGCCGCGCGCAAGAACCACGACAAGGTCATGATGGAGGACCTCGACGAAGCGAAGGACAAGGTCATGATGGGGGCCGCCCGCAAGAGCGTCGTGATGAGCGAGCCGGAGCGGGAACTGACCGCGTACCACGAGGCGGGCCACGCGCTGGTCGCCTGGGCGCTGCCCGGCACGGATCCGGTACACAAGGTGACGATCATTCCCCGGGGGCTGGCGCTGGGATTGACGATGCAACTGCCGACCGAGGATCGCTACACCGCATCCCGGCGGTATCTGGAAAAGCGCCTCGCCATCATGATGGGCGGTCGTGCCGCCGAGATGCTGATCTTCCAGGAGGAGACCAGCGGCGCCGGCCAGGACATCAAGGTGGCGACCGAGACGGCCCGTCGCATGGTCGCCCAGTGGGGCATGTCCTCCCTGGGCCCGATCCACATGGACCAGACCTCCGAAATGGTGTTCCTGGGGAAGGAAATCGCGACGCAGCGCGAGGTCAGCGAGCAGACGGCCCAGCGTGTGGATACCGAGATCGAGCGCCTGGTGCTGGAGTCCCACGCGAGAGCCCTGGGGTTGCTGACGGCCCGCGAGGCGGCGCTTCGCGGCCTTGCCGCCGCGCTGCTGGAAAAGGAGACGCTGGACGGGAGCGAGATCGACGTGATTCTGCGTTCCCACGGCGCGGTTCCCGAGGCGTCGGATTCCGTGCGCCCCACCGAGTCCCCGAAGGCCCAGGCCGAGGCCTCGAAGCCCCTGCCCGACGCGCACGACTGACCCCGCTCCAGATCCCTCGATTCCTGGCCATTCGGAGCGCTCCCGCGACCGGCGGGCGGAGGCGGCTGACCGCGCCACGCGGGTCGCGACTCGCATTGACAGGGTGGGCCCGATCGGCTACGGTTCGGCGGGTTGCGCAGGAGGCTGTCGATGGCGAACGAAGTTCGAGCCGTCATCGGGAAGGACATCACCATCAAGGGCGATATCGAGGGCGGGGAAGACCTGCTGATCGAGGGGGTGGTCGAGGGCACGATCCACCTGGACGCCGAGCTGATCGTGGGAGCGGAAGGCCAGGTCCGGGCTCAGGTCGAGACCGCGCTGTTGACGGTCGAGGGCACCCTGGACGGCGAGGTTGCCGTGTCCCAGGTCGCCCGACTGGCGCCCGGGTGCCGCATGACCGGCGTCCTGACGTCCGGGCGCGTCGTCATCGAGGACGGTGCGAATTTCACCGGGCGTCTGGACATGGACACCGGCCTGACCGGTCCTGGGGGCAAGCATGGCTGAAACGACCATCGGGGCCCGGACCCGGATCGAAGGCCTGGTTTCCGGCGGCGACGTGCTGCGCGTCCACGGTGAAGTCAGCGGCAACATCCAGATGGACGGTGTCGTCATCATCGAGGCCGAGGGCCGTGTGCGCGCGGAAGTGCATGCCGACGAGGTCTCGGTTCTGGGCAGTGTCGATGGCTTCCTGGTCGGCCGGAAGAAGGTCGAGATCCAGCCCGACGGCCGTCTGGTTGGCGACGTCAGAACGGCGCGCATCCTGATTTCGGACGGGGCGGTGTTCCGTGGCCGGGTCGATATGGATGTCGAAGAGGGGTAGGGCGATGTCGGACGACCGTTGGACCGAGATCGGGCCGGAGACGCTGGTCCGAGGCGATATCGAGGCACGCGAGGACATCGTCATCCTGGGACGCGTCGAGGGCGACGTCACATCGACGCACACCGTGACGATCGAGGAGGGCGGGGTCGCGCAGGCCCACGTTCGCGCCTCCCGCGTCGTCATCGCGGGCGTCCTGCTGGGTCAGGCCGAGGCTTCCGAACGCATCGAGATCACCCCGACCGGGCGCGTTCTGGGGACCCTGGCGACCCCCCGCCTGATCCTCGAGGACGGAGGAGCGGTGCAGGGCGACGTCGTCATGGACGGATCGCGCCTTCCCGCCGCCCAGGTTCCCTCTGGACCGGTCCAGGGACGCACCAGTGCCTCCCGAGGCACCGCGACGTCCGGGGCGGCCTCGACGCGCCGCG
Source organism: Myxococcota bacterium (assembly GCA_029975745.1). Lineage (GTDB taxonomy): Bacteria > Myxococcota_A > UBA9042 > DTJE01 > DTJE01 > DUVQ01. The sequence goes on from JARKOL010000080.1 coordinate 5,339, forward strand.
CGACCACCGCCACTCCGGCGCCCCGGCCCGGTCGCGAACCCGCGCGACCCGCAACGCTCCGAACCGCGAGTCCGTCGCGCACCGCCGCGCCCGTCCGACCCGCGCGACCGGTGGTCACGGCGCCTGGCCCCGAACCGATCGCCGCCGACGATAGCGAAGACTGACCGGACGATTGCCAGGAGAGCCGCGTGGCAACCCGTCGTCACGACACCCCCAGGCGATTCGCCGCGTACCTGCCGCCCGAACCTCGTGAATCCGGATTCATGCCGACCGAGGACGGTTCGCGCATCTACTGGGAGGCCTACGGCCCCCCGACCGGGATGCCCATGGTCCTGACGGACGGCCTGGCATGCAACGGCACCTTCTATGTGAACCAGGTCCCGTACTTCGCGCAGACACGACCGGTCATTCGCTGGGCGTATCGGGGGCACGGACTGTCGGATCCGCCCGCATCGACGACCACCATGAGCGTTTCCGTCTGCATCGACGACCTGTTTCGGTTGCTCGATCACCTGGGAATCGACCAGGCGGTCCACCTGGGCTACAGCATGGGTGTCCAGTTGTTGCTGGAGGCCGCCGCGCGACACCCGAAGCGCTTCTCGGCACTCTGCCTGCTGTGCGGCACGTGGGGCCACCTGATCGATTCGTTCCATGGCAACAGCATCGCTCGCACCGTGTTCCCCGCGCTGTACTCGCTGGTCCTGAACGACCACAACATCTTCCCGAAAGTGTGGCGGACGATGACCCCGACCCGGCCGGTCTACTTCCTGACCAGCCTCAGCGAGTTCGACGGCCGGTTGATCGAGCGCGAGCAATTGATGCCCTACCTGGATCACCTGGCGTCAATGGACATGGAGCTGGCACTGACCCTCGCGGACAGCGCGGGCCTTCAGGACACGCGCCACCTGCTGCCCGGTCTTCGGGTGCCGACCCGGGTGCTTGGCGCCTACCGGGACCGATTCACCCCGTACTACCTGTCCGAGGAAATCTTTCACGCCCTTCCCGACGGCGAGTTGTGCATCGTTCCCGGGGGAACGCATTCCGTCACCCTGGAGCAGCCCGACCTGGTCAATCTGCGGATCGAGGACTTCCTGGTTCGACGGACGCCACAGGGAACGCCGAAGGCGAGGCGCAAGTCTGGACGATGACGACGGGCGGCTAGCCCTCGGAGCGCCGGAATCGCAGCAGGTGCTGCCCGATCAGGATCACGTCGCCCGGCTGGACGGCCACCCGACCGCGAATCCGGAAGAAGCTGCCGTTCGTGGACCCCAGATCCCGCAGTTTGCAGGTGCCGCCACTGACCGAAATCGATGCGTGGCGGGACGAAACGAACGGGTCCTCGGCCATCAGGATGTCGCCGACGGCCCGTCCGATCACCGTTTCGTCGGCCCCAAGCAGATGGGCCTCGAGAACCGTGTCGTCCGGCCCCAGGCGCAGCAGCCGCCCCGCGTGCCCCGAACCGGCCCCCGCCGACCCCAGCCACGCCGAGCCGTCATTCGTGGGCGGCGGCAACGGATTCGTCAGTTGCACCTGGAACAGGGCATGCCCGATCCGCACCCGGTCGCCATCGGCCAGCGCCATTTCGTCGCGAATCCGAACGAAGGTGCCGTAGTGGGTATTGCGATCCTCGAGGAACGCCAGCTCCTCGCCCACGTCCAGCGTCGCGTGGTCATCGGCAATGCGCGGGTCCTCGGGAATCGCGACCTCGGGACCTCGGCGACCGATACGATTCAGGCCCTGGCCCAACGGGAACTCGTCGCCCGCGCTGCCATCCGTCTTGATCACCACCAGGCGATACGCGACCTTCCTTTCGGGGCGGGCCGCCTTGGGGCGGAAACTGGACAAGGACTGCTCGAGCGGCTTCCCGCAGTTCAGACAGTACGTGAAGATCTCCTCGTTCTCCTTGTTGCAGTGGACGCAGCGGATCATCGCGCTCTCCTCGCTGGCAGGGAAGTGACCTTGCGAATCCTAGCATCGGCGCCTAGAATCGTAAAGCCCGCAAAGGAGTGTCCTCGTTGAACGCGTGCAGTGGATGTCGCAAGGAAGCACCGGCGGGAAGCCGTTTCTGCCCCTACTGTGGCGCGCGCGTCGAGGTTCCCGCGGCGCCGCGAAAGCCCGCGGATCCGCTGATTGGACGGGAGGTCGATGGCAAGTACCGCGTCCTGGAACGGATCGGCACCGGCGCCATGGGCAGCATCTACAAGGCCGAGGACCGGACTCTGGGGCGCACCGTCGTACTGAAGGTGCTTCATCGCCACCTGATCAGCGAGGAGGACCACGTCCGGCGATTCCGGCGCGAGGCCCTTGCCGCGTCCCGCCTGCGTCATCCGAACTGCATCACCGTCCTGGGCTTCGGGCAGACCGAGGAGGGCTGGACCTACATCGCCATGGAATACCTGTCCGGCCAGGATCTGTGCCGGATTCTGTCCGACGAGCGCCGCCTGCCGCCGCGCCGTGTCGTGCATATCGCCGAACAGGTGCTTGCCGCCCTCGAGGATGCCCACGCCGAGGGCATCGTCCATCGCGATCTGAAGCCCGAGAACATCATGGTCGAGCAACTGCGGTCGCAGTCCGACTTCGTCAAGGTGCTGGACTTCGGGATCGCCAAGATTCGGGACCAGGGCAAGGGGGACGGCTCGTCCTTCAAGACCGCGACGGGCATGGTGTTCGGCACCCCGGAATACATGTCGCCCGAACAGATCCGCGGCGAGGAACTGGACGGCCGCTCCGATCTGTACAGCCTGGGCATCCTGATGTACCAGATGCTGTGCGGCGCCCTGCCGTTCACCGGCGACTCGGTACTCGAGATCGCGACGGCCCATCTGACCGAGACGGCCAGCCCGCTGGTGGATCGCTGTGGCGACATCCCCAAGGGACTTGCGGAATTCGTCGCGCGCCTGATGGCCCGCAGGCGGGACGATCGCTTCCCCTCGGCCGCCGATGCCCGCCAGGCACTCCTGGGAGTGTCCCTGGATGCACCGGATCCCGCGGTCGAGACGGTTGCCCAGCCTCGTCGGCAAGCCCCCGGCCGCCCGCAGGAAGCCCCGGCGGATTCCCAGGATGGCCCGACCCGATATTCCGCCTTCGAGGGTGGGATTCGCTTCGACGAGACCCAGTCGCTGCCGTCCCAGGCCCGCCCGACCCGGCGAACGGTCGGCTCCACGAGTTCCGGCATCGCGCTGGTCGTTCTGCTCGCGGTGGCCGGCGGACTGACCGCATGGCTGCTGTTCCAGGTTCTTCGATGATGGACGGTCCCATCGAGTGCGAGATCAAGCTGCGGCTCGCATCGCGAGACGACCTGCTGCGGATGCTCCAGCACCTTCCGTGTCCACGCCGGTGGGGACTGCAACTGAATCTGTACCTGGACACGCCGACCCGTGACCTGGCGGCGCGCGAACTGGCCTTGCGCCTGCGGATCACGCCGGATCACGCCAGGCTGACCCTGAAGTCCGGTCGGGGCGTGACCGGATGCACGTTCCGGTGTACCGAAATCGAGGAGGCCGTCGATCGCGAGGCCGCCATCGGCTGGGTCCGTGGACGCGCGCCGCTTCCGACGTCCCCGCATTTCGCGGCGGACGGCCTGGATCTGCACGATCCCCGCCTGCGTCCGGTCAACTGGTCGCTGACCCACCGGGCACTTTGCGACATCGACGACATCACGATCGAGGTGGACGAGACGCTGTTCTCCGACGGCCAGCGCGACTGGGAGATCGAGGTCGAGCATCCGGATCCCGACGCGGCACTTGCGGTCGTCCAGCGGGTGGCCCAGGCCGCCGGCGTCCTGCTGCATGCGCAGACCCGAACGAAACAGGCCCGCGCGCTGGCATGCAGTCCCAGGCTGGAACCCTGGATTCCCGTGGGCGACCCGGCGCTTGGAATCCCCGGAGATATCCCGTTGTCATGAAGTTGTTCCAGGTAGTTACACCGCAACTTCCGAAGTCGGACGATGCCGGGACGGGACGAACCCCCGACGTGCTGGCCGTGGGGGCAGCCGCCGCGGTGGTGTTCCTGGTCCATCTGTTCGCGCTGCCGCAGGACCCGTTCTGGCTGGACGCCCCCGAATTCATCGCAGCCGCCCTGGGGTGGGGCCAGGTACACCCGCCCGGACATCCGGCCGCGATGCCGCTGCTGCGGGGATGGCTGCTGGCGCCGCTGGGCAGCATCGCGTTTCGGGCCAACGCGTTCTCGGCGTTCTTCGGCGCCCTGACGGCCTCGGGTGTCGGCATGCTGACGCTGGTTCTTTCGCGCCCCAGCCCCTCCGCGCGCATCCCGCGGGCCCTGGGCGCCGCGGCGACCGTGGCGTTCGGGCTGTGCGCATCCAGCGTCATCCAGTCCATGTCGGTCGAGATCTACACCTTGAATGCCGCCCTGATCCTCTGGGCGGCCGTCCTGGCGGTCCGCCTTGGCGGGGATGCACGGGCCGCGGGATTGTGTGGCGTCCTGGTGGGACTGGGACTGGCAAACCACCACTTCCTGACGGTGCTTGCGATACCCGCGCTTCTGGCGCTCTTCCTGCATCGCCAGGGATTGCGACGCGGGCTGGTCACTGCGTGGCCCGCGCCGGTCATGACCCTGCTGGTCGCGGCCGCCACGTACCTGTACCTGCCCGCGCGCAGCCACGGCTGGCCCACGTGGTCCGACGCATCGACACTGTCCGGAACGCTCTGGATTGCCTCGGCGCGCGTGTTCGCGGGGTCCCTGGGAGGATTCGTCGATCCCGTCGGCGGCCTGGCCCGCAACGCGGGAATGGCGCTGCGATTGCTGGGCGAGGTGCTGACATG